>NZ_CP070950.1:3163870-3480257 GCF_017084525.1 Conexibacter sp. SYSU D00693 | reverse complement strand
GTTCGTCACCCGCAAGATCACCTGGCACGCGGCGGCGATCAAGCACGGGCAGCTCGCCAAGCTGCGGCTCGGCAACCTCGACGCCGAGCGCGACTGGGGCTATGCGAAGGACTACGTCGAGGCCATGTGGCTCATGCTCCAGCAGGACACGCCCGAGGACTTCGTGATCGCCACGGGCGAGACGCACACCGTCCGCGAGTGCGTGGAGATCGCCTTCGACGAGGCCGGCCTGGGCGACTGGCAGCCGTACGTGGAGCTCGACGAGTCGCTGCTGCGCCCCGCGGAGGTCGACCAGCTCATCGGCTCCTACGCGAAGGCCGAGAAGGTCCTGGGCTGGAAGCCCGAGACGTCCTTCGAGGAGCTCATCCGCCTCATGACGCGGGCGGACCTCGGGCTGCTGAAGCCCTGACCGGCGCGGCGGCGACCGGGCCGCGCCTGAGCGTCATCGTCCCGGTCTTCAACGAGGAGCGCGACCTCGCCGCCGTCTTCGCCCGGCTGCTCGAGGCGCCCTGTCCGGTCGAGCGTGAGTTCGTCGTCGTCGACGACGCCTCGACCGACGGCTCCCTGCGCGTCCTGCAGGAGCTCGCCGCCCGGGACCCGCGGGTCAAGGTCATCCGCCGCGACGTCAACGGCGGCAAGGGCGCCGCGGTCCGCGAGGGCCTCGCCGCCGCCACGGGCGACCTCGTCGTCGTCCAGGACGCCGACCTCGAGTACGACCCCCACGACGTCCCTCGCCTCCTGCAGCCGCTGCTCGACGACGAGGCTGACGCGGTCTTCGGCTCGCGCTTCCGCCGCGACCGCCCGCAGGTCCACCGCACCGCCCACGTCTACGTCAACCGCGTCCTGACGGCGCTGAGCAACGTCCTCAGCGGCATCTACCTCAGCGACATGGAGACGGGCTACAAGGTCCTGCGCGCCGACCTCGTCCAGCCGATGCGCCTGCGCAGCGAGCGCTTCGGCTTCGAGGTCGAGGTCACCGCCTACCTCGGCAAGACCGCCGCGCGCATCCAGGAGCTGCCGATCTCCTACGTCCCGCGCTCGCGCCTGGCCGGCAAGAAGATCTCCTGGCGCGACGGTGCCGCGGCGCTCTGGTGGCTCGTGCGCTTCAACCTCCTCACGCCCTTCGGCCGGGCGTTCACGCCCGACCTCCCGGGCCGCTACCGCCCGGGCCCCCGCGCCTGACCAGCGGCCACGACCCGTTCACACCGCCTGCCGCGTGTGACCGACCGGTCCCGTTAGGGTGCCCCGCCTGCCCTCCATGCGACGAACCCGGCTCGAGCAACTCCTCTTCCTGGCCCTCCTCGCGGGCGTGGCCGTCTTCCTCGTGGTCGCCGCGGCGAGCGATCCCGAGGGCAGCGACGTGCCCGCGTCGACCGTGGCGTCGAGCACGACCGCCACGACCACGACGGCGACCCCCCAGACCACCCAGGCCCCCGCGACGCCGCTGCGCAGCGGGACGCTGACCGCGACACTGGGCGGCATCCAGGTCGTGCCCGCGACGTCGGCGTCGGGTCGCCAGCGCCAGCGCGTGCGCGTCGTCGTCGGCGTGCGCGTCACCAACAGCGCCGAGAGCTCGGTCGCCATCCGCGACGTCTTCCGCCTGGCCTACAGCGGCCGCAGCGTCGCGCCGGACCGCGGCGCCTCGGGCGAGATCCGGGCGCTGGACCTCAACCGGGCGCTGGAGGAGCGCGAGGAGCGCGAGGGCGAGCTGCGCTTCGAGCTGGCCGGCGAGGACACGGCGGCCCTGCGCCGCAGCGGCCGGGCCCGCATCGAGTTCACGGCGCCGCGTGGCCGGAGCGCCGCCGCGCGCGTGACCGTCGCCTTCCCGCGGTAGGCCGCCGAGGGCATGCAGGGTCTCGCGCCACACCGACGGGAGACCCTGGGCCAGATCGCGCTCGGCGTCGTGGTCGGGATCGGCGGCGGCGTCGCCGTGGCGGCGCTGACCGGCGGACCGGACCTCCCGGACGCCGGCGCGTCCGCCGCACCGCGCACGCCGGTCGACCAGACCGCGCCCGCCCGCCCAGCGACCGGCCCGCCGAGCACCGCGCGCACCCCGCCGCCCGCGCCGCCCCAGCCCCTCGCCACCGGCACGCTGCGCTCCGGCCCCCTGGTCGCCTCCCTGCGCGGCGCCGCGCTCATCCCCGCCACCTCGGCCTCCGGCCGCGCCCGCGACCGGCTGCGGGTCGTCGTCCGTGTCCGCCTGCGCAACGCCGGGACCGCCCCGGTCGAGGTCGCCGACACCTTCCGCCTCGCCTTCTCGGGCCGTCAGCTGCGCCCCGACCCCGGCGCGCAGGGTCAGGCCGGCGTCGTCAGCCTGCGCAGTCCGCTGTCGCCGGCCGGCATGCGGGAGGGCGAGCTGCGCTTCGAGCTCTCCGGGGCCACCTCCCGCGCGCTGACCGACGGCGGCCGCGCCCGCGTCGAGCTGACGGCCCCGGGCGAGCCGCCCGGGACCCGCCGCATCACCCGCCTGCGCCTGCGCTGACCCGCAGCGCCGCGAGGTCCGCGGCGACCATCTCGCCGACGAGCTCCTCGAACGAGCACGACGGCTCCCAGCCCAGCTCGCGCCGCGCCCGCGACGGATCGCCCACCAGGACCGTCGGCTCGGGCGCGCGCACGAACGCCGGGTCGACCACGACGCGCCCGTCGCCGACCGCCTCCGCCACGCCGGCCGCGCCGAACGCCGCCGCCACGAAGTCGCCCACCGTCCGCCCGACTCCGGAGGCCACGACGTAGTCGCGCGGCTCGGGTGCCTGCAGGGCCAGCCACGCGGCGCGGACGACGTCCCGGGCGTGCGACCAGTCGCGGACCGCCGCCAGGTCGCCCAGGCGCAGCTCGTCCTCCAGCCCCAGCGCCAGGGCCGCCGCGCCGCGCGTGATCTTGCGCGTGACGAACCGCTCGGGCCGGCGCGGCGACTCGTGGTTGTAGGCGATGCCCGAGACGACGAACTGCCCGTGGTGCTCGCGCATCGCTCCGCACAGCCCGTGGGCGGCGAGCTTGGCCACGCCATAGGGCGAGCGCGGGCGCATGGGCGAGCGCTCGTGCTGCGGGGACTCGCCGGCGTCGCCGAACACCTCGGCGCTCGAGGCGACGAAGACTCGCGTCGACGGCCCGACCCGGCGCGCCGCGGCGAGCAGCGCGCCGGTCGCGCCGGCGACCGCGTCGAGCACCCCCGACGGGTCCTCCCACGACGCGGGCACGAAGGTCGGTGCGGCCAGGTGGTAGAGCTCGTCGGGCGCCACGGACGCGACGGCGGCGGCCAGCGACGCATGGTCCGCGAGGTCGCCGGCCACGAGCTCGACCTCCTCGGGCACCCACGACGGACGGCCGGCCGAGGGGTCGCGCACGAGCCCGAAGACCGCGTAGCCCTCGCCCACGAGGAGCTCCGCGAGGTACGTCCCGTCCTGGCCCGAGACGCCGGTGATGAGGGCCCTGCGAGCCATGTTGCACCAGGTTATGCGAGGTTGCGCGAGGGTTTGTCGTCGCCGGGAACCTGGGAACTCGACGAAAGGCCCGCAGGAAACCGGAACCTTCGGCCCTCCCGAGCGTTCTTGGTGGCGTACCCCCCTCCTAGCCCCCAGGGAGGACCGAGAGGTGACACCCGCCCGCATGGCAGCCCCCATCCCCGCACCGATCGACGAGACGCCGTCCGGCTTCCGTGATCTGGCGGTGGTCGACAGCACCCCGCCGACCACCGACCTCCTGGGCGTCCCGCTCGCGCTGACGGACTACGACGAGACGATGGACTGGATGGACCAGGCCGTCGCCCGCGAGGACAAGGGCTACATCTGCGTCGCGGCGACCCACACCGTCGTCGCCTGCCAGGACGACCCCGAGCTGCGCGAGGCCGTCCTGAAGAGCTCGCTCACCGTCCCGGACGGCCAGCCGCTGCGCTGGGCGCTCAACGCCATGGGCGAGCACCTCGAGGACCGCGTCTACGGCCCCGAGCTCATGGCGCGCTACTGCGAGCGCAGCGCCCAGACCGGCACCCGGATGTTCCTCTACGGCGGGCGCAACCAGGGCGCGCTCGTCCAGCTGGCGCTCAACCTGCGCAAGCGCTTCCCCGGCCTCAAGATCGTCGGCGGCTACTCGCCGCCCTTCCGCGAGCTCGACGCCGAGGAGGAGGACGCCATCGCCGAGGAGATCAACCGCTCCGGCGCGGACGTCGTCTGGGTGGGCATCGGCGTGCCCAAGCAGGAGAAGTGGATGGCGCGGATGCGTGACCGCCTCGACGCGCCGGTGCTGGTCGGCGTGGGCGCGGCGTTCGACTTCCACGCCGGCCTGGTCCCCCAGGCGCCGCTCTGGGTCCAGCACTCCGGCCTCGAGTGGGCCTACCGCCTCGCGCACGAGCCGCGCCGGCTCTGGAAGCGCTACGCGATCAACAACCCGCGCTTCGTCGCGGGGTTCGCCAAGCAGTACGCGGGCCACCTGCGCCACGGCCCCGTCGCGCACTAGCGGCGAGCTGCCGCTCGCCGTCGCACAACCGCCGTTCGCCGTCCCCGCCCCTGGCGCACCGCCGTTCGGTGCATAGGATCGCGCGGCCCATCGACACGCTGTCGATGCGCTGATCGACCAGACCCAGGGGGAACGAGATGTCGAAGATGCGCAAGGCGCTGGCGGCCTCCGCCGCGATCGCCCTCATCGCCACGCCGGCTGCGGCCGACGCGAAGGCGAAGACCCGCAAGGCCAAGCCCGCCAAGGCGACGGCGGACCAGCTCATCAAGCTCAACACGAAGGTCCTCCAGGGCGGCCAGTGCCCGATCCTGGACACCCGCGGGTCGGTCGTGCTCGGCCTGCCGCTGGACCTCTGCCTGTAGTCCTCCTCGGCCGATAGGCCGCTCGCGGCGCCCGGCCCCACGGCCGGGCGCTGCGTCCTCGACGGTCAGGGATGTCCGACCGCGCCCTTGCGCGCGCAACTGCTCGCTCCAGCGCTCGTTAGCCTGAGGCAGAGCAGATGAGCTACGACGTCGCTGTCATCGGCCTGGGCCGCATCGGCCTCCCCCTCGCGCTCGCGTTCGCCGACCAGGGCCTGCGCGTGCTCGGCATCGACAACGCGCAGGACCGCCTCGGGGCGATCCGCGACGGTCGCATGCCGTTCCGCGAGCCCGAGGCCGACGAGGTCCTCCAGCGCGTGCAGGCCGCCGGGCGCTTCGAGCTCAGCGAGCGCGCCTCGGACGCCGCGCAGGCCGACCATGTCGTGATCACGCTGGGGACGCCGACCTTCAGCCACATCGAGATCGACCTCAGCGACATCCGCAGCGTCCTCGACGACCTGCTGCCGCACCTGCGGGCCGACCACGCCGTCCACCTGCGCTCCACGATCGCCCCGGGGACGACCGAGTTCGTCGCCGGCTACCTCGAGAAGCACCTGGACCTGCGCGTCGGCGAGGACGTCTTCGTGGCCCACGTCCCCGAGCGCATCGCGGCCGGCCGGTTCTTCGAGGAGGCCAAGTCGCTGCCGTGCATCATCGGCGGCGTCGGCGAGCGCTCAGGCGAGGTCGCCGCGGACCTCTTCGCCAAGCTCGGCGCCCCGATCGTCCAGACCACGCCGGTCCAGGCCGAGCTCGCGAAGATCTGGACGAACATCCTGCGCTACGCCAACTTCGCGCTGCCCAACCTCCTGATGATGGACTGCGAGCAGTACGACGCGAACGTCTTCGAGGTCATCGACCTCATCAACCGCGACTACCCCCGTGGCGGCATCGCGCTCCCCGGCTTCACCGCCGGCACCTGCCTGCGCAAGGACTTCGCCTTCTCCGAGGAGCGCTCGAACGCCCCGGGGATGCTCCTGGCGGTCTCGCGCGTCAACGAGGGCGTCCCGCTCTTCCTCGTCCAGGGCATCAAGCGCCGCCTCGGCTCGCTGCGCGACAAGCGCGTCGCGGTCCTGGGCCTCGCGTTCAAGGCCGGCACCGACGACGAGCGCGACTCGCTGGCCCACAAGCTCATCCGCCTGCTCGAGCGCGAGCTCGCCGACGTCGCGGTCCACGACCCGCTCGTCGACACCCCGACCCAGTCCCTCCAGGACGCCGTCCTGGACGCCGACGCGATCGTCGTCGCCACGAACCACCCGGAGTTCTGCTCGCCCGCGACCCTGCGGCTCATCGCCGAGGGCGCCAAGCGCGACGCGCTGGTGGTCGACCCGTGGAACGCCTGGGGCGCCGCGCAGGTCTTCGCGCACACCGACGAGCTGCTCGCGCTCGTCGGGACGGGCGCCGGCGCCTAGGCCCCGGGCAGGTGGGCGAGCGCCTCGGGGTGCGCGCCCAGCCAGTCGGCCAGGGACGTCGGCGGCCGGCCGGTGAGCTGCTCGACGTCCGGCGAGACCGCCGCGAGCGACCCGTCGCGGATCGCCTGGTAGGACGACACCCAGCCCGCGACCTCCCAGTCCGGCGCGCCGTAGGACGCCCGCGACGCGAACGCCTCCTCGTCGGTCTCGTCGTGGAAGCGCACCGCCTTGCCGGTCAGCGCCGTCATGAGCTCCGCCGCCTCGCCGAGCGAGAACGCCGACGGTCCCGTGAGGTCGTAGGCCTTGCCGTCGTGCCCGGTCGAGGTCAGCACCGCCGCGGCGGCGGCCGCGACGTCGTCGCGCAGGACCGCCGCGAGCTTCCCGTCCCCCGCCGGCCCACGGATGACGCCGTCCTCGCCCGCCATCGACGGGATGAAGTCCATGTAGAGGTTCATCCGCACGAAGGTGTGCGGCGCCCCGGTCTGGCGGATGTGCTCCTCGGTGGCCCAGTGGTCGCGCCCGAGCGTGAACGTCGTGTCGGGCCGCGCGTCGACGAACGAGAGGTAGACCAGGTGCTCGACGCCCGCCTGGACCGCCGCGTCGACCGCGGTCTTGTGCTGCTCGACGCGGTCGCGCGCCTCGGCGGCCGGGATGAGGAAGACCGTCCCCGCCCCGGCGAACGCGTCGACCAGCTCGTCGTGCGCGTGGTAGCCGGCTGCCACGCGGACGTCGGCCTTGGCCAGGTCGGGCGCGCGCGAGGCGTCGCGCACGACCATGCGCAGCGGCGCGTGCGCGTCGGCGAGGAGCTTGGCGACCCGGCCGCCCACGGCCCCGGTCGCGCCGGTGACGGCGATGATCTGGCCCTGGGACATCGCGGGCCACGGTACTCGCCGACCTGTCGGTCACTGCTGCGCAGCACCGGCCCCCGCTGGTTGCCGATCAGGCGCAGGACGTAGGCGTCCCGCGTGTGGCTGTAGCGGAACAGCGGCGACAGCAGCACGAGCGTGGCGCGGCTCACGGTCCGGCGCGGCCGGTGGGAGGTGCGTGCGGCCATGTCTGGGACTACGCGGGGGACGCCGAGTGCTGACGCGATCTGCGCTTCGTCGCCCGCTGGGCCGCCGCGCACGGCGCTGGGTAGCCTCCGCCCGCGATGAAGCGCGTTCTCGTCACCGGCGGCGCCGGCACGATCGGCCAGGCCGTCGTGCGCCGGCTCATCGCGGACCCCGACTACGAGATCCGGGTGTCCGACCAGCGCGAGGCGCCCGACTGGATCCGCGAGGCCTGCGAGGTCCACCAGGGCGACCTGCGCGAGCTCGACGAGGCCAAGGCCGCCACGCAGGGCTGCAGCCACGTCATCCACCTCGCCGCGATCGTGGGCGGCATCGGCAACTTCCACAAGCTGCCGTACACGCTCACCGAGGTGAACAGCGCCCTCTACAACGCGATCGTCCGCGCGGCCATCGACCACGCCGTCGAGCGCTTCACGTACGTCTCGAGCTCCATGGTGTTCGAGCGCGCATCCGAGTACCCGACCACCGAGGACCACATCTGGACCTGCCCGGTCCCGAAGAGCGCCTACGGCTTCTCGAAGCTCGCCGGCGAGGTCTGGGTCCGCGCCGCGCACGACGAGTTCGACCTGCCGTACACGATCTGCCGGCCCTTCAACGCCTACGGCCCGGGCGAGATGCCCGAGGACGAGCCGGGCATCGCGCACATGGTCCCCGACGTCATCAAGAAGTGCCTGGCGCTGACCGACGGCCAGCCGCTGCCGATCTTCGGTGACGGCACCCAGACGCGCACGCTCACCCACGTCTCCGACATCGCCGACGGCATCGTCACCGCGATGTCCTCGCCCGCCGGCCTCAACGAGGACTTCAACGTCAGCGCCTCCGATGAGCGCACCGTGGCCGAGATCGCCCGGATCATCTGGGAGGCCTGCGGCCACGACCCGGCCGCCTTCGCGCTCGAGCACCTGCCGACCTTCGAGGTCGACGTCGTGCGGCGCTGGCCGGACGTCAGCAAGGCTGAGCGGCTGCTCGACTGGCGGGCGAAGGTGGGGCTGCGGGACGGGATCGACGAGACCGTGGCGTGGCTGCGGTCCGTCGCCGCCGCCAGCGCCTGAGCCCGCCCCCGGTGCTAGTCCGCCACCGGCATGGGGTACGCGCGTTCGCTCGCCGCCGCCGGCCCGCCGTACACCCGGAAGCGGGCGGAGATGGTCATCCTCGCGATCGCGACGTCCTGGGAGCGCAGGAGGCGCAGGAGGCTGCGCCCCCGAGCGGTGACCCTCGGCGCCACGACGAGCGGCTGGTCGCGGCGCAGCTGACCCAGGAACGTCGCGACCGTGACGCGCCGGCCCTCGACGGTGCGCAGGATCCGGAACCGCAGCTCCCCGACCACGGGCTGCGCCGGCACCGTGAACGTCACGCCGTTGCGCAGGACGTCGGTCGCCGTCACCGCCCCCGACGTGCCACCGAACGCGTTGTAGGCCTGCTCGCGGACGTTGAGCGCGGTGCCTGGAACGGCGAGGCCCAGGTCGCACTCGCTCGCGAGGCCCGCGCCGGGCGGACACCCGGGCAGCGACGTCTGTGCGGCGGCCCAGGACGGGGCGAGGGCGCCGGCCAGCAGCAGGGTGGCGCAGAGGGCGCGTCGGTGGCTCATCAACGGACGCTCCTCCTCGGTCCTTCGTCGACACCTCGGGACGATGGGGAGACGCTACCGGTGCCGAGCCCCGGGGTGCGCTGGAGCCGCATGGAGGACCGCGAGCTGGGAAGCTGCCGGGGTGACGGGGTTCGTGTGGGAATCCCTGACCTTGCGGTGGTCGTGCATGCAGCTGCGGCTCCCCTGGCCGCAGCGACCACCTCCCAAGCGTCGACCCAGCCCCCCTGGGCGACGGAAGGCGGGCGCCGGGCCTTCGGGCCCGGCGCTCTGCCGTCAGCGGGGGTCTCAGCGCAGGCGGATCGTGCGGGTGGCGCGGCCGGCGTTGCCCGACGGCTCGGTGCCGGTCACCTCGACCACCGCGCGCAAGCCGCGCGCCCGCTGGAGCGCCGCCCGCAGCGACGGCTTGACCTGGAGCGTCGCGGTGAGCCGCTGGTCGGCGCCCGCCAGCACGCGGGGCGTGGCACCGAGGACGACCACGGAGCGGCCCCGCACGCGGCGCGGCGCCAGCCGCAGGCCCAGGCGCGCGGCGGCGGCGCGGTCGAGCAGCAGGCGCCAGCGGACCGTCGCGGGCTCGGTGGTCGTCGCCGAGACGACGAGCCCCTGGGCCAGCACGCCGCGCAGCGACATGCGGCGGGCCCCGACGCGCAGGAGCGGCCGCGTGCGGTCGGTGGGGATGACGATGAGCTTGGGCCTCGCCTGGCCGCCCGCCCCGAGGGTGCAGTCCGCGCAGGGCGGGTCGGGCACGCCGCCCATCCAGGAGACCGCGCCGCCGGCGAGCGGCTCGCCGTCGTCCCGGGCGCCGTCGCGGTCGCGGTCGACGTAGGCCGTGAGGTCGTCGCGGCCGACCGTCGTGCCTTGCCAGCTGAGGGTGCCCTGGCCGGCGGCGTCGAGCTCGAGCGCCCCGGACGCCGGGTTGGCCCCGGTCACCGACCAGCGCACGAGCTGGCCGCCGGCGCCGCGGTCGTCGGTCGCCCGGACGCGGACGGCGAGCCGGTCGCCGAGCTGGAAGCGGTCCGACGCCTGCTCGAGCGCCAGCAGCCGCGGGCGCCGCAGGCGCAAGGTCGCCGTCCACTCGACCTCCGCCCCGGGTGCGATGGCGGTCCCGAGCGACGCGTGGTCGTCCCACTGCACGACGAGCGCCTTCTCGACGGGCGCCTGGTCGACGCCGGTGACGACGGCGTCGTCGTGGTGGTCGGGCAGCACCGCGGCCGGGCTGCCGATGGCGTAGCGCCCCCAGGGCGTGCCCTCGACGAACGCCACGGCCGAGCCGGCGAGGTCGTCGCGGACGGTGAGCGTGCGCGGCCGGCCGGCGCCGGCCTCGCCCACGGTGCCCGAGGTCCGCGGGCCGGCGTCCGGGACGTTGGCGGCCGGCGCCGGATGCGCCACGGCTTGGAGCCAGCCCTGCACGCGCAGCGCCCGGGCGGTGAGGTTGCGCACCACGTAGCGCACGGTGACGTCGGCCGTTCCCGGGACGAGGGCGAGCTCCTGGCGCACCTCGGCCTGGGCAACGCCGCCGGCGACCGCGCGGAAGACGTCCGTGACGCCCGAGGCGGTGCGCTCGGTCGCGACGGGCGTGAAGGCCTGCGCAGCGCCGCCCGGGGACGGGCTGAAGAGCGCGGGGACGTCCGGGAGCGCCAGGACCAGGCCGTTGCGGCGGCGCTCGGCGAGCGCCCGGAAGGCGTCCGGGACCCCGGCGAACCCGGCGGTGAACCCGTGCCCGGCGGCGACGCAGACCCGGGCCGGGTCCCCGTCGAACGCGACGACCTGCCGGCCGTCCGCCTCGGCCTCGCAGCCGAGCGCGTCGCGGCTGGTCGGCGATCCCAGCGACGTGGTGCTGGGCAGCAGGTAGGCCCACGCGTCGCCGAGGACCGGCAGGCGACCGCCGTCGACGACGGCCCCCGCGGCGATCGCCGCGAGCGCGAGTGCTGCCGCGCGACGCCCCCGCGCCGCACCCGAGTCACGCATGCTCATGTGCCCAGGACCCCGTGGCGGCGCTCCCACAGCACCGCCGAGGGGATGCATCTCAGCGTACGGGCGGCTCCCGGGCGCTGCCGACGTGCGCTCCGTCGATGAGCGGTCGGGTCGGCTGCCTGGACGGCTAGGCGGCCTGCTGGTCGCGCGCCCAGGCGAGCGTCCGGGCGATGCCGTCCTGCAGCGAGACGGCCGCCCGGAAGCCCAGCTCGCGCTGCGCGCGCGCGACGTCGAGGCACGAGCGCTGCAGCTCGCCCGTGCGGGCGGGCGCGAACTCCGGCTCGAACTCGTCACCGAGGCCGGCGGCGTCCTTGAGGGCGGCGACGAGGTCGAGGATCGTCGCCTCGGTGCCGGTCCCGACGTTGTAGGAGCCGTCGGCGGCCGGGTGCTCGGCGGCCAGGAGGTTGGCCTGGACGATGTCGCCGACGAAGACGTAGTCGCGGGTCTGCAGGCCGTCGCCGAAGATCGTCGGGCGCTCGCCGCGCAGCGCGCGGCCCGTGAAGATCGCGATGACGCCGGCGTCGCCCGACGGGTCCTGGCGCGGGCCGAAGACGTTGCCGTAGCGCAGGGTCACCGTCTCGAAGCCGTACAGGCGGCGCGCCCAGCGCAGGTACTCCTCGGCGCAGAACTTCGACTGGCCGTACGGGGCCATGGGCTGCGGCGGGATCGTCTCGGGCGTCGGGATCTGGTCGACGTCGCCGTAGATCGCGCCGCCCGTGCTCGTGTTGACCAGCCGCCTGGCGCCGGCGTTGCGTGCGGCCTCGAGGACGTTGATCGTTCCGACGACGTTCGTGAGCGCGTCGAAGGCCGGGTCCTCGATGGAGCGCCGGACGTCCATCTGCGCCGCCAGGTGGAAGACCACCTCGGGACGTGCCTGCTCCATGACCGACTGGACGCCGGCCGCGTCGCGGATGTCGGCGCGGTGCAGGACGGCGCCGCGCTCGAGGGCGCCGGCGATGTTGGCCTCCTTGCCGGAGGAGAGGTCGTCGAGGACGGCGACCTCGTCGCCGCGGTCGACGAGGGCGTCGACGAGGTTGGACCCGATGAAGCCGGCACCGCCGGTGACCAGAGCACGCATTGCCGGCGGCAGGCTACGGGCTGGGGCGTCGTTCGCGCGTCACGCAAGAGCGTCGTAGACCGCGGCGAGGCGCGGCGCGACGACCGCGGGTGCGCAGCGCGCGCGGGCGGCGGCGATGGACGCCGCACCACGTCCGGGATCGCCGGCGACCTCGCGGATGGCGCGGGCCAGCGCGTCGGCGTCGCCGACCGGCGCGAGGGCCGCCGCGGGGGCGAGCTCGCGCAGCGCGCCGGTGGCGGTGGCGGCGACGGGGACGCCGTCGGCCATCGCCTCGAGCGCGGCCAGGCCGAAGGTCTCGGCAGCCTGGGAGGCGATCACGGAGACCCTGGCGCGGGCGCGCAGCTCGGCGAGTCGCCGCTCGTCGACCCAGCCGGTGAAGGTCGCGTCGGGGGCGGCGGCGCGCAGCTGCGCCTCCAGGGGGCCGGCGCCCGCCACGACGACGGGCAGCCCGGCGGCCTGGGCGGCGGCCACCGCCGTGGTGATCCCCTTCTCGGGCGCCAGGCGCGAGGCGATGAGCGCGTGCTCGCCCTCGTGCGCGCGGCTCTTCGCGGCGAAGGCGCGCAGGGCGTGGGGGACGACGTGGACGGGCGTCTCGCCCAGCGGCGCGCGCAGGGCGCGCAGGCGATGGCGGGCGGCGTCGGAGGGGACGACCAGCGCATCGGCCTGGGCAACGAGCCGGCGCTGGTGGGCGGCGAGCGCGACGCCGTACGCGACGGCCTCGGCGGCGCCGCCGCGGCAGCGCAGCGCGATCCCGGGCAGCGTGTCGCGGCCCTGGCAGCGCGTGCAGTCCTGGCCGCGGCTGTTCACGCACGTCCCGACCGCGCAGACCAGCCGGTAGTTGTGCAGGTGCAGGACGACGCGCGCCCCCGCCTCGCGCGCGGCGGCGAGCGCGCGCCAGCCGAACGCGGGGTTCGTGTTGTGGGCGTGGAGGACGCGGGCGCCGGTATGCCTGACGGCGGCGGCGACGTCCTCGGGCTCGAGGCCGCCGCGGACCAGGGCGGTCGCCGCTCGCGCCCTGCCCAGCGCGGCGCTGTCGCGCTCGAGGACCTCGCAGTCCTCGCCGAGGTGCTCGCGCACGAGCCACTGCGTGTCGCGCACCGCCCGCTCCTCGCCGCCGAGGTGGCGGTAGCGGTTGTGGAGCAGGAGGATCACGTGACGGAAGGGCCTCGCACTTGCGCGGAAGCGGCGGGGACCGGTGCCGACACTAGCCTTGCGGGCGGCTCATGCCCTTGACCGCGGCGATCATCGTCCCCACCCGGGACAGGGCGGGGTACCTGGACGTCGCGCTCGCCAGCCTCGCCCCGCAGGCCGCGCGGCACGGCGCCGAGCTCGTGGTCGTCGACGACGGGCCGTCGGCCGCGACGCGCGACACGGCCCGCCGCCACGGCGCGCGCCTGCTCGCCCACGACACCACGCGCGGCCTCAACGCTGCGCGCAACACCGCGATCGAGCGGACCGACGCGCCCCTGCTGTGCTTCGTCGACGACGACGTCCGCGTCCGCGACGGCTGGCTCGCGGCCCTCCTGGACGCCCACGCGCGCGAGCCCGAGGACGTCGGCGTGCTCACCGGGCCGATCCTCGCGCGCTTCGAGGACCACCTCTTCCGCACGTGCGGGCGCGAGGGGCCGCCGGTCACCCACCTCGACGCCGGGCCGCGCGACACCGACGTCCCCCGGGCCTGGGGCGCCAACCTGACCGTCCGCCGCGCCTGGGTCGACCGGATCGGTCCGTTCGACGCGACGCTGCCCCTCTACGGCGACGAGCAGGAGTGGCAGGAGCGCCTGCACGCCGCCGGCGGGCGCGTGCGCTACGTCGCCGAGGCGGCGCTCGAGCACCGCCGCGCCGGCGACGACGCCCGCCTGCGCAGCCTGTGCCGCGCCGCCCGCGCCCGCGGCCGCGCCGCCCGCCGGGAGGACGTCGCCAAGGGGACGACGCCGTCGCTGGCCCACGAACTGCGCGTGCTCGTGGGCTGCGCGGTGCACGGGCCGCGCCTGGCGTGCATGAACGGGCCGGTCCTCACCGCCCACAGCCTCGGGCGCCTCGAGCAGGCGCTGCGGCCCACACCGCCACCGCCGACTACCGGCGTCGACGACTTCCTCAGCGGCCAGTCGGGCACCGTCGGCGGCCGGCGCGGCGCGCTGCTGGCCGCCAAGGACCGCCTCGACGACCTGCGGACCGCCCGCCGCCGCGCACGTCTGCGCGCCGCCGCCGCCACCGACCCCCGCCGGCGCGTCCTCGCCCTGAGCGTCGTGCGCCCCGACGCCCCGAACCTCCTGGACGCCGCCCGCGCCGAGCTCGAGGCCTCCCACCACGACGTCGAGCTGCGCACGACGACCCCCGGGACCCGCGGCAAGTTCGAGAACCTCAACGCGCTGCTCGACGAGGGCGAGCCGCCCGGCGCCTTCGACTGGCTGCTCGTGCTCGACGACGACGTCGCGCTGCCCGCCGGCGCGCTCGACGTCCTCCTGCACGTGGCCGACGAGGGCGACCTCCGGCTCGCCCAGCCCGCCCACCGCGCGCACTCCCACGCCGCGTGGCCGGTCACCCGCCGCGACCCGCGGGCCGACTGGCGCGAGACGACGTTCGTGGAGATCGGCCCCGTCACGCTCTTCCACCGCGACACCTTCTCCGCGCTTCTGCCCTTCCCCGCCGGCCTGCGCATGGGCTGGGGCCTCGACAGCCACTGGGCGGCGCTGGCGCGCGAGCACGGCTGGCGTCTGGGGATCGTCGACGCCGTGCCCGTCGCCCACACCCTGCGGCCCACCGCCGCCGACTACCCGCGCGAGGCGGCGGCCGCCGAGGCGCGCAGCTTCCTGCGCGACCGTCCCTACGTCACGCGTGACGAGGTCACCACCGTCGCGCGCCACCGCGCGCCGTGAAGGTCTGCGTCGTCGCCGAGTTCTACCCCCGGGTGGCCGACCCGGTCCTCGGCGTCTGGGCCCACCGTCAGGCCGTCGCCGCCCGCGACGCGGGCGCCGAGGTCCACGTCGTGGTCCTGCACCGACCGATCCCGCCGAGCGCGCGCCTCAAGGACCGTGCCGCCTGGCGCACCGCGCTCGGCGAGCCGCGCCGCCGCCGGCTCGACGGCCTGCCGATCACCACGGTCCGCTACCTCTCGCCCAACCGCTCGACGCACTACGGGCGCTGGGGGACCTACGCCGCGCCGCAGCTCGCCCTCACCCTCCACGCGCTGCGCCGGCGCTTCGCCTTCGACCTCGTCCACGCGCACAACGCGGTGCCGACCGCCGACGCCGTCCTCAAGGCGCGCATCCGCGCGCCGCTCGTCGTCTCGGTCCACGGCGGCGACGTCCTCTTCACCGCCCGCCAGCACCCGGAGTGGACGGCCGTCGTCGAGGACGCCTACCGGCGGGCCGACCTCGTGCTGGCGAACTCCGAGGGCACCGAGCGCCTCGTCCGCGCCCACGGCGCCCGCCGCGCGCGCGTCGTCCACCTCGGCACCGACGTGCCGGCCCGCACGCGTCCCGCCAGCGACCCGCCGACGATCGCGACCGTCAGCCACCTCATCGCCCGCAAGCGCCACGCCGACGTCCTGCGCGCGCTCTGGGTCCTGCGCGAGCGCCACCCGCGGGTGCGCTACCTCGTCGTCGGCGACGGTCCCGAACGCTCGAACCTCGAGCGCCTCGCGCGCGACCTCGGCCTGGCCGAGCGCGTCGAGTTCACCGGCCAGCTCGACCACCGCGCTGCGCTCGAACGGACCCGCGACGCGACGGTCTTCGCCATGCCGAGCGTCGACGAGGCCTTCGGCGTCGCCTACGTCGAGGCGATGGCCGCCGGCGTCCCGGCGCTCGGCGCCCTCGGGGAGCCCGGCCCCGCCGAGATCGCCCACGCCGGCGACGGGATCGTCCTGGCCCCGCCCGGCGACCCCGAGCGCCTGGCCGGCGAGCTGGACCGCCTGCTCAGCGACCGCGGGCTGCGCGCGCGGCTGGGCGCCTCGGCCCGCGCGACCGTCGAGCGGTCGTTCACGTGGGACGCCTGCGGGGCCGCGACGGTGCGCGCCTACGAGGACGTGCTGGCGGGCCGCCCGTGAGCGCCAAGCCCGTCCTGCTGGCGACGAACCTCGTCGCGCCCGACCGCGTCGCGCCCTTCCGGGAGCTGCACGCGCGCGTCGGCCTCGAGCTCGCGCTGTTCGGCGGGCGCTCGCACCACGCGACGGCCGCCGTCGACGACCCGGGCGTCCCCCACCGCCACACGTCCCAGCGCGCCGTCGCCCGCCTCGCGGCCTCGGGGCGCTACGCGGCGGTCATCGCCGGGACCGCGGGCCGCACCGCCCTGCCCGCCGCCTACCTCGGCGCCCGCGCGTCGAGGACGCCCTTCGTCCTCTGGACCGCCCTCTGGGACCACCCGCGGACCCCGGCCTTCCGCCTCGCCGGCACGCCGCTGCTCGAGCACCTCTACCGCCACGCCGACGCGGTCGTGACCTACGGCCCGCACGTCACGGACTTCGTCAGGCGCCAGGGCGCACGCCGCGTGTTCGAGGCGCCGCAGGCCGTGGACGCTGCGTTCTGGCGCCGCGACGGTCCGCGTGCGGACGACGGCGTCTTCCGCGCGATCCACGTGGGTCGCGACGCCGCCTACAAGGGGGTGGACGTCCTCCTCGACGCGTGGCGCCTGGCCGATCTGGGCACCACCGCAGAGCTGGTCCTCGTCGGCACCAGCCGGCCGAGCACGCCCCCAGGGGTCCGCGCCACCGGCGCGATGCCCCCGATGCAGGTGCGCAACTCCGCCGCGGCCGCCGACGTTCTAGTCCTGCCGGCCCTCGCCACCCCGGACTTCCGGGAGCCGTGGGGGCTGGTCGCCAACGAAGCCATGCACCTCGGTCTCCCCGTCATCGCCACCGACGCCGTCGGCGCCGCCGCCGGCGGGCTCGTGCGTCACGAGCGCAACGGGCTCGTCGTCCCCAGCGGCGATGCGCCCGCGCTGGCCGCCGCGCTGCGGCGGCTGCGCGACGACCGGTCCCTGCGCGAGCGCCTCGGCGCCGCGGCCCAGCGTGACGTGGCCCCCTACACCCCTGCCGCGTGGGCGGCCGGCGTCACCCAGGCGCTGGCGGCCGCGACCACGACCCGGAGCCCCTCCTCCTCTCTCTGATGCGCAAGCCCCTCCTGCCCGTCCTGGCCCTCGTGGCCGCCCTCGCCGCGCCCGGCGCCGCGTTCGCCAGCGCCGAGGACGTGATCCTCGACTGCGGCGACGACGGCAAGCTCTCGAAGACCTACTCGCAGGCCGAGCTGCGCGACGCGCTCAAGGAGCTGCCGACCGACATCGACGAGTACACCGACTGCCGCGACATCATCCGCGACGCCCGGCTGGGCGGCGCGGGCGGCGGCGGTGGCAACGACGCGAGCGGTGGGGGCGGCGGCGCCGCGGGCGGCGGCGGTGGCGGCGGCTCCGTCGACGACCCGACCGCGGGCGCCGGCGGCCTGCTGACCGACCCGCTGAAGGACGCGACCGACCAGGAGAAGGCGGCCGTCGAGCAGGCCCGCCAGACCGGTGGCACCAACCCCGTCCAGATCGGCGGCAAGACCGTGCAGCCCGGCAAGGTCGGCATGGGCGAGCTGAGCAGCGGCGGCGACGTCCCGACCCCGCTCGTCGGCGTCCTGGTCCTGCTCGCCCTGGCGGCGGGAGCGGGTGGCGCCATCGCCGGCCGGCGCTTCGTGGCCGGGCGACGCGGCGGACCCTCGCCCGCGTAGCCTCCCGGCGCGTGGCCACCACGGCGGCCGAGCCCCCGCTGCGCCCGCGCCTGCGCGTGGGCGCGCTCGCCGTGCCGCGGCCGGGCGCCGAGACCCTCTTCGGGGCGGCCCTCGCCCTCGTCCTGACGGCCGTCGGCCTGCGCGCCGGCGGCGGCGCCTCGCTCGGCCCGACCACCGAGGTCGAGATGGGCCTGCAGCTCGCCGGCGGCCTGCTCGTCGGCGGCGCGCTGCTGAGCACCGACCGCCGGCGCCCGCTGCACGGGGCGGTCGTCCTCGCGGCGTTCGCCGTGCTGGCGGCGCTCACCGCCGTCTCGATCCTCTGGGCCGTCGAGCCCTCCGACGCGTGGCTGGAGACCAACCAGACGCTCGCCTACCTCGCGGTGGTCGGCGGCGGCGCGGCGCTGGCCCGCGAGGCCGGCGCGTGGTGGCCGGCGCTGCTCGGCGCGCTGCTGGGCTTCTGCGGGCTCATCTCGCTCTACGCGGTGGGCTCGAAGGTCTTCCCGCAGGAGACCGAGACGTTCGCCCGCCTGCGCGAGCCCTTCGGCTACTGGAACGCCGTGGGCCTCGTGGCGGCGTTCGGCGTCCCGCTCTCGCTCTGGCTCGGCGCGCGGCGCCACGGCCACGCGGCGGTCAACGCCCTCGCCCACCCGCTGCTCGGCCTCTTCCTGGTGACGATGCTGCTGGCCTACAGCCGCGGTGCGCTGCTGGCCGCCGCGGTCGGCTCGCTCGTGTGGTTCGCGCTCGTGCCGCTGCGCCTGCGCGGCGCCGCGGTGCTCGCCAGCGGGACGCTGGGCGGCGGCATCGTCTCGGCCTGGATCTTCGCCCAGGACGCGCTGACCACCGACCGCGTCCCGCTCGACACCCGCCAGACCGCCGGCCTCGAGCTCGGGCTCGCCGTCCTGGCGATGCTCGCGGTCCTCATGGGCGCCGGCCTGGGCCTCGGCTTCCTCCTGGCCCGCCGCGCCCCGCGGCCCGACACGCGCCGGACGGCGGGCGTGGGCGTCCTGCTGGTCGTGGCGATGGTCCCGGTGGTCTTCCTCGGGTCGCTCGCGGTCTCCGACCGCGGCCTGGGCGGCTCGATCAGCGAGGGCTGGAAGTCGCTCACGGACCCCGACGCGACGACGCCGGCCAACGATCCCAGCCGTCTGACCGCCGTCGGCTCGGTCCGCGCCCGCTACTGGGACCAGGCGGTCAAGGTCTTCCAGGAGGACAAGCTGACGGGGGCGGGCGCCGGCGGCTACCCGACCGCCCGCCGGCGCTTCCGCGAGGACGAGCTCGTCGTGCGCCACGCCCACGGCCACGCCGTCCAGGTGCCGGCCGACCTCGGGATCCTGGGCATCCTCAGCTACCTGGCGCTCGTCCTCGCGACGCTGTTCGCCATCGCGCGCGCGACCTCCCTGCGCCGGCGCGACTGGCGCCGCCAGCCCTTCACCCCCGAGCGCATCGGGCTGCTCACCGCGGCGTCGGTCGTCGTGACCTTCGCCGTCCACGCGCTCATCGACTGGACGTGGTCGATCCCCGGCTGCGCCGTGCCGGCCCTGCTGTGCGTCGGCTGGATCACGGGACGCGGACGCGGCGAGGAGCCGCCCACGCGACCGCACGCCGTCCGCCGGCGGCTGGCCGCCGGCGTGCGTCGCCCGCAGGCCTCGGTCGCCGCCGCGGCGGTCCTCGCCCTGGCGCTGCTGTGCGCCTTCGCCACCTGGCAGCCGCTGCGCTCGGTGCAGGCCGGCGACGACGCGCTCGACGCCCTGGACGCCGCGCAGACGCCGCAGGCCGGGGTCGAACGTGCCCGCGAGCTGGCGCAGACCGCGCGCGACCACAACCCGCTGTCGGTCCAGCCGCTGTTCGAGCTTGGCGTGATCGAGACCGTCGGCGGGCGCAAGGACCAGGCCCAGCGCGCGTTGGAGGACGCGGTGGAGCTGCAGCCCGACAACCCGGAGACGTGGCTGCGCCTGGCCCAGTTCACCCTGCGCCAGCAGGGCGACCCGCGCCGTACCATCGACCTCCTCGGCCCCGCCCTGTACCTCGACCCGCGCTCCGACCAGGCCGCGGCGCTCTACCTCGACGCCACCCGCCAGGTCAACGGCGGCGCCGGCGCCCTGCCCGGCCAGGGCCTCGGAACCGCCCCCACTCCCTGATGAACCACCTCCGCCTGTCCTTCGCCGCCGCGCTCGCGGCGGCCGCTGTCGCCACCGTGCCCGCCGTCGCCCCGACGGCCGCGCTCGCGTCCTCCACCCAGGAGTCCGTCTTCCAGGACGACGACCTGCTGCTCCACGGCGAGCCCGCGCAGGTCTCCGAGACGCTGGACACGATGGCCGCGCTCGGCGTCGACCGGCTGCGCCTGTCGCTGCTGTGGCGGACGATCGCCCCGTTGCCCGAGCAGGACGTCGACGTCGACGGCTTCGACGCGACCGACCCGGGGGCGTACCCCCAGGGCGTGTGGGACCGCCACGACCTCGTGATCCGCGAGGCGCAGGCCCGCGGCATCAAGGTGAACCTCACGGTCTCCGGGCCCGCCCCCGACTGGGCGACCGGCACGCCCGAGCGGGCCGAGCTCGACGAGACCTTCGACCCCGACGCCAAGGCCTACGGCCAGTTCCTGCAGGCGGCGGGCAAGCGCTACGGCGGGAGCTTCACCGGCGGCGACGGCCGGCCGCTGCCGCGCGTGGAGAGCTGGTCGATCTGGAACGAGCCCAACCAGCCGGGCTGGCTGACGCCGCAGTGGGCCAAGGACCCGCGCAGCGCCGACGCGCAGATCGAGACGAGCCCGCGGATCTACCGCGCGCTCGTCGACGAGGGCGTCGCGGCGCTGCGCTCCACCGGCCACGAGCACGACACGATCCTCATCGGCGAGACCGCGCCCAAGGGCGTGCGGGTCAAGGGCGAGTCGCGCGCCATCGCGCCGGGGCCGTTCATCCGCCGCCTGTACTGCCTGGGCGACGACCTCAAGACGCTCAAGGGCTCGACCGCCGAGCTGCTGGGCTGCCCGGTCGACGGCGACGCCAAGAAGGTCATGAGCGAGCACCCCGGGCTCTTCGGTGCCACGGGCTTCGCCCACCACCCCTACGAGCTCGTGCGCTCGCCCTCGGCCTCGCCCGGCGACCGGGACTTCTTCACCATCGCCAACCTGAGCGCGCTGTCGACGCTGCTGCGCAAGGTCAACGCGGCGTTCGGCCGCAAGGGCGGCATCCCGCTGTACCTCACCGAGTACGGCTACCAGACCCGTCCGCCCGACCCCAACGGCGTCTCGCAGGCCAACCAGGCCAAGTTCCTGGACGAGTCCGAGTACCGGACGTGGCGCGACAAGGGCGTGCGCTCACTCGCGCAGTTCCTGCTCGACGACGACGAGCCGCGCGAGGCCGACGGCTTCGGCACGACGTTCCAGACCGGCCTGCGCACGCAGGACGGCAAGCCGAAGCCGGCCTTCACGTCCTACGGGACGCCGATCTGGCTGCCGTCGCCCAAGCTGCGCGGCCGGTCGCTGCGGGTGTGGGGGCTGGCCCGGGCGGCGAAGGGCCGGCCCAAGGTCCAGGTGCTCGTGCGCTCCCGCGGCGCCAAGCGCTTCCGCGTCGCCAGGACGGTGACCGGCACGACGCGCGGCTACGTCGACACGCGGATCACGGTCCGCCGCTCGGGCAGCGTGCGGCTGCGCTGGCGCCACCCGGACGGCGGGCTGCGCCAGAGCCGGATCGCGCCGTTCAGCGTGCGGCCGTGAGCGGGCCCGGCGCGTCGAGGTCGACGAGCTCGGGCGGCAGCGGTCCGTGTGAGCCGGCCTGGTGCACCCGGCTGAGCAGCCGCTCGTACTCGTCGGTCACCGCGTCCCAGGAGTAGCGCTTGGCGCGCTCCACGGCCTTCTCGCGGTAGGACGCGACGAGGTCGGGCTCGTCGAGGACCCGCTCGAGGACCCGCACGAGCGACGGGACGCCCTCGGCGCCGGAGAAGGTCAGGCCGGCATCGCCGATCGTCTCGACGTTCGGGGCGTGGTCGTTGACCACGACGCAGTTGCCGGCGGCCAGCGCCTCGAGGATCACCGGGTGGGTGCCGCCGACCTCGGTCGGGGCCACGAAGGCGTAGGCGTGGTGCTGGAGCTCCCAGTAGCCCTCGCCGAAGACGTAGCCCGGGAAGACGACGCGCGGGTCGCCCTTGCGGTGCACCGAGCGGATGTACTCGTCGGCGTAGGGCGCGCCGCCGACCACGACGAGCTTCATCCCCCGCGCCCGCTCGGCCGAGATGCGGGCGAAGGCGTCGACGAGGATGTGGGGGTTGTTCTCGGGCTCGAGGCGCCCGACGAACAGCAGGTAGCGGCCGGGCTCGAGGCCGAGACGCTCGAGCGTCGCGGTGCCGTGGTGGCCGGGGTCCTCGACGCCGTAGGGCACGACGCCGATGCGCTGGCCGTAGCGCTGCTCGAAGACCTCGGCGACCCGGTGGGAGTCCGTGATCGCCGTGTCGGCCCAGCGGGGCGCCTGGCGCTCGGCGAAGCGCAGGTAGCGCTTGGCGAAGGCGGGCCACTTCGAGCGGTCGGAGTCCAGCCCGTCGACGTTGATGACCGTCGGGATGCCGTGCCAGCGCGTCACGAGGCACAGCGGGCTGTTGCCGGCGATGAAGAAGAGCGCGACGTCGGGCTTGACCTGACGGGACGCGTGCATCGCGCTCAGGAAGGTGTGGGCGAACGTGTCGAGGTACTTGTTGCGCACGGTGGGCAGGTGGACCAGGCGCGCGCCCTTCCACTCCTCCAGCGTGGGGTCGACGACGTGCGGCCGGCAGTAGACGATGACCTCGTGGCCGCGGTCGGCGAAGCGGCTGGCGAGCTGCTCGGCGGCGGTCTCGAAGCCGGAGTAGGAGGCGGGGATGCCGCGGGTGCCGAGGATGGCGATCCTCATCTGGCGCCAGACCCTACGCGGCCCGGGCGCCGGAGTACGCCGCGGCGTGGGCGCGGGCTGACGCGGCCCAGGTGAGCTGGGCGGCGCGCTCGAGGCCGTGGGTCCGCAGGCGCGCGCGCAGGTCGGCGTCCTCCAGGACGGTGCGCAGGGCGTCGGTGAGGGCGTGCGGGTCGCCGGGGGGGACGAGGAGGGCCGCGCCGTCGGTGACCTCGGCGACCGCGTCGCTGGCGGCGGCGACGACGGGGACGCCGGCGGCCATCGCCTCCAGGACGGTCAGGCCGAAGCCCTCGTGGACGGCGGGGTGCACGAGGGCGAGGGCGCGGGTCTGGAGGTCGCGCAGCCGGTCGCGGCTCGGACGCACGACCCAGTCGGTGTTCGGGTCCTCGTGGCGGCGGCGGGGCGCGCCGGCCAGGACGAGCCGGGGCGCGCGGGGGCCGAGGGCGCGGTGGGCGCGCAGGAGCGTGCCGAGGTCCTTGCGCGGCTCATCGTCACCGACGTAGAGCAGGTGCTCGCCGCGGCCCTCGGGGACCGGCTCGACGTGGGCGCCGTGCGGCGCGAGGACGACGCGGCCTGCCGACAGCGGCCAGGCGTGCAGGAGCTCGCGGCGGGTCGCCTCGCTGGGCACCACGACGGCGCTGGAGGCGAGCGCCGCGCGGCGGTGGGCGGTGGCGGCCAGGCGCGCCCAGCGGGGGTCGAAGAGGTCCGGGCGCGCGAGGAAGGCGACGTCGTGGACGGTGACGACCTGGGGCGCGGCGATCCGGGTGCTGTGGGCCGGCAGCGCGTGGTGGACCACGTCGGCCTTCGTGCTGCGCGCGCGGCGCTCGAGCTCGAGGTGCAGCCACGCCGCGTCGCGGGCGACGTTCGCCGCGCTGCGCCAGCCGCCACCCCCGGGCGGCGGGCGCCCGACGTCGGCCGCGGTCACGACGTCGACCCCCGCCCCGGGCAGCGCCGCGACGAGCTCGCGCAGGTAGGTCCCCGTGCCGCTCGGCCCCCGGGCGGCGTAGGAGGTGTCGATCAGCACCCGCACGCCGCCGCGACGCTAGCGCCCCGTGAGAAGAAGGGGACTGTCCCTTTCTTCGCACGCCGCCGCGGCGCCAGCGCCGCGTGCCCCGCGCTGCGACGAAGGGGACTGTCCCCTTTGTCGCACGGCCCTGGGAAGATCCCGCGCCGTGAGGGGGTGGCTGACGTCGCTGTCGCTCGTGGAGCGCCGGGCGCTGGTGGGCGCGATCGTGCTGGGGTGGGCCGTCCGGCTCATCTACATCGCGTCGACGCGCGGCCACCAGCTCGTGGGCGACGAGCCCGCCTACCACGCCAGCGCCGTCCTGCAGACGCAGGGCAGGTGGTTCTGGTCGACGGTCCCGTACGGCGTCCCGCACGAGTCCTTCCAGAAGACGCCCGTCTACCAGGTCTTCGCGGGCCTGGTCTACGAGGTCCTCGGCACGAACCCGGACCGCCTCTTCGCGGTCCAGGCGGTCCTGCTGTCGCCGCTGGTCGTCGTCCTCGCCTTCGTCCTCGCCCGCCGGCTCTTCGGCCCGGCCGCGGCCGTCGCCACCGCCCTCGTCGTCGCCGTGCACCCGAACGTCTGGCAGTTCGAGGTCCGGATGTACTCGGAGTCGCTGGCGATCCCGATGACCGTCGGCATGCTCGTGCTCGCGCTGACGTGCCGGCCGACGCGCAAGGTCGTCGTCGGCGCCGGCCTCCTGCTCGGCCTGCTCCTGCTCACGCGGCCGTCGTCGCTGTTCGTCGTCCCGGCGCTGCTGCTCGCCTGGTGGGCGACCGACGGCGCCCGCGGCGGCATCGTCCGGACGGCCGCGGTGTGCGCCATCGCGGTGCTGTGCGTCGTCCCCTGGACGCTGCGCAACCACAGCGTCGACGACTCGCACTGGGTGCCCCTGAGCGTGCAGGACGCCGCGGCCTACGGGACGTTCAACGACGACGCGGCGAACGACCCGAACTACCCCTACAAGTGGCGGCCGTTCGTGTCGCGCGACCGGGACGTCCTGCTCGGCGAGCCCCGGCGCCTGAGCGACGGCGAGTTCCGGGCCGAGCTGAGCTCGCGGGCGCGCGAGTGGGCCAAGGACCACCCGGGCGGCGTCGCCAAGGCGTTCTGGCACAACGGGATCGTCCGGCTCTGGGACGTCGACCCGCCGTCGCAGTCGCTGGACGACGCGGCGTTCGAGGGTCGCACCCGCGCGGTGACGGGCATCGGGCTCGGCCTCTACTGGCTGCTGCTGCTCCCCGCCGCGCTGGGCCTGCGACGGCTGTGGCAGACCGGGCGGCGCGGCGTCGTGCTCGCGCTGGCGGCCTCGGCGCTCGCCGCGTCGGTGGTCTACACCGCCGACGCGGGCACGCGCTACCGCGCGCCGCTCGAGCCCGTGCTCGTGGCGCTGGCGGCCGGCGGGGTGCTCGGCGCGCGCGGGCTCGGGCGCCTCGAGCGCTGACGGGCGACCACGCCCGACCGGTACCGTGGCGCCCGGCGTGCCAGCCTTCGTCACCGCCATCCCGGTCGGACCCGGCAGGCAGGAGGTCGAGCGCGCAGCCGACCTGCTCGACGCCCTGCGCGCGCACGAGCCCCGCACGACCGACGTCGTGCTGGTGGACGACGAGCCGCAGGCGCGCCGCACGCTGCCGGCGGCGACCGCGGTCCTCGAGTCCCCGCGCCGCGGCCGCGGCATCGGGACGCTCGGCGGGACGTGCACCGCGACCTTCACCGCGCTGGCGTGGGCGCACCGCGCCCGGCCGGGGGCCTGGGTCCTGCGACTGGACACCGACGCGCTGGTGATCGGGCCGGTCGCCGACCGCGTCGAGGCGGCGTTCGCGGAGCACCCGCAGGCCGGCGTCCTCGGGTCCTGCCACCGGACCTGCGGCGGCGAGGAGCGCAACCTCGACTGGTGGGACCCGGTGGTGCGCAAGCACGCGCGCCGCGTCTGGCTGTGGCGCCGGCCGCCGCTGGGCCGCCGCCACGTCGACCTCGCCGATCCGCTCGCGCGCGACGTCGTCCGCCGCGCGGTGGCGCGCGCGGGCGCGCCCCGGCCGGGCGCGCACTGCATGGCGGCGGGCTGCGCGATCAGCGCGCCGTTCCTCGCCGCGCTCGCCGGTGCCGGCGCGCTCGAGCGCCCGGAGCGCTGGCTGCGCACGCTCTTCGGCGACGACGTCCTGCTCGGCACCTTCGCCACCGCGCTGGGCTTCGACCTCGTCGACCTCCACGCGGTCTTCGGCCTGCAGCACGTCGGCCTCGTCGCCGCGCCGCCGGAGCTCGCCGCACGCGGCTTCGGCGTGGTGCACTCGGTCAAGAACGACGATGCGCACCCCGAGGACGAGATCCGCGCGTTCTTCCGCGAGCGGCGGGTGGCGCCGTCGTGACGAGCGTGCTCGGCGTCATGCAGGTCGCCCATCCGGGTGGCGCGGAGGTCGGCTTCCTGCGCCTGGGCCGCCGCCTGCGCGATCGCGGCTGGGACGTCGCGCTGACCACGCCCGAGCCCGGACCCCTCTCGGACGCGGGCTTCCCGGCCGAGACGCTCGACTGCGGCGGCCTGGCGTCGGGCGCCGGCGCGCGGGCCGTCGCGTCGTGGCCGCGGGCGCGGCGGCTGACCAAGGACGTCGACGTCGTCTACCTCAACGGGACGGTCGCGGGACGGCTGCTGCCGGCGCTGCGCGGACGCCGGACGGTCCTGCACGTGCACGACATGGTCACGCGGGTGCCGCGCCACTGGCACCAGGCTGACGTGGTGCTCGCCGACTCCCAGGCCGTGGCCGACCGGCTCAGCGGCCTCGACGCCCACGTCGTGCACTGCCCCGTCGAGCTCGACGTCGCGCCCGCGCCCGCCCCGTGGCAGGGCGCCGGCGACGGCCGCCCGGTCGTGGGCTTCGTCGGGCGCATCGAGCCGCGCAAGGGCCCGCTGGACCTCGTGCGCGCCGCGCCGGCCATCCGCGCCGCGCGGCCCGACGCGCGCGTCGTCCTCGTCGGGGCCGATCCCTACGGGTCGGACCCCGACTACGCCCAGCAGGTCGCCGGCAGCCACGAGGTCGAGCACGTCGGCTGGGTGCCGGACGCCGCGGGCGTCATGGGCCACCTCGACGTCCTCGTCGCCCCGTCGCGGGAGGAGCCGTTCGGGACGGTGCTCAGCGAGGCGATGGCCGCCGGCGTGCCGGTCGTGGCCAGCGACGTCGACGGCCTCCCCGAGGTCGTGACCGACGGCGTCGACGGCTTCCTGGTCCCGGTCGGCGACGTCGACGCCCTCGCCCGCCGCACCGTCGAGGCGCTCGCCCGCCGCGACGAGCTCGGCGCCGCCGCCCGCGAGGCCGCCCGCCGCTTCGACGCCGACCGCTACGCCGAGCGCGTGGCGGAGCTGATCGCCCCGTGAGGGTCGGCTTCGACAGCCGGGCGGGGACCGACGTGCGCGGCATCGGCCGCTACGTGCGCTGCCTGCTCGAGGCCCTGCGCGAGACCGCCCAGGAGGGCGACGAGGTCGTCGAGGCCCACCGCCCCCGGCGCTGCGACGTCTTCCACTCCCCGTGGATCGACGGCGCCCTCGTCCGCGCCCGCTGCCCGCAGGTGGTCACGCTCCACGACCTCGTCCCGCTCAAGCGCCGCAGCGAGTACCTGCGCACCGGCGTGCGCTTCCGGCTGCGCTACCTCGCCGTCCAGCGCGCCGAGCGGGTGATCGTCCCGACGCGCGCCGTCGCCGCCGACGCCATCGAGCACCTCGGCCTCGACGCGTCGCGCGTGCTCGTCGTCGGCGAGGCGCCCGCGCCCGCCATGCACCCGCGTCCCGACGACGAGGTCGCCGCGGTGCGCGAGCGCTACGGGCTCCCGGACGACTACCTGCTGTGGGTCGGCGGCCTCGAGTTCCCCGACCCGCGCAAGCGCGTCGCCGAGCTGGCTGCCGCCCCCCGGGACCTCCCGCTCGTCCTCGCCGGCCCGACGCGCGAGTGGTCCCGCGAGCTCGAGGGCGTCATCACCACGGGCCGCGTCACCGACGACGAGCTCGCCGCGCTCTACACGGGTGCCCGCGCCCTCGTCCTGGCCTCGGACGACGAGGGCTTCGGCCTGACGCCGGTCGAGGCGCTCGCCTGCGGGACGCCGGTCGTCGCCTGCGAGGTCCCGGCGCTGCGCGAGGTCCTCGGCGAGCGCGTGACCTTCGTGGACCGCGACGACCTCGCCGGACTCCTGGCGGCGGGCGCGGTGGCCCGGCGCCCGGCACCCAAGCCGCCGGCGTGGACCTGGGAGGACGCGGCGCGGGCGACGTGGGACGCCTACCGGGACGCGGTGGCGGAGGGTCGCTAGGGCGGCGCTCCGCGCAGCGGCGGGGTCCTCGGGCGCCCCGGCGTTCACAACTGCTTCACAGAACGCTCGCGTTCGCCATGATGCGGGCACATGCACCGTCTGTCCCGGGTCGTGGCAGCGGCGTGCGCGTTCGCCGCCGTCCTGCCGTCCACCGCCGTCGCGGAGAAGTTCACGAAGACGTCGCTCACGATCCCGGTGCAGGTCGGGGCCAACGACGACGTCCGCTGCCGCGTGGTGGCCAACCTGTTCAAGCCGCAGTCGGCGACGAAGGACACCCCGCAGCCCGCGATCATGGGCACGAACGGGTTCGGGGGCTCCCGGTTCGACCTGGACAGCATCGCGGCGGCGTACGCCTCTCGCGGCTACGTCTTCCTCGCGTACTCGGGCCTGGGCTTCGGCGGCAGCGGCTGCCGGATCACGCTCGACGACCCGGACTTCGACGGCAAGGCCGGCAGCCAGCTCGTGTCCTTCCTCGGCGGGTCCAAGGCCGCGGCGGACGGGACGAAGGTCGACTACGTCCTCAAGGACGCCAAGGACCACGACGGCCAGCCCCGCGACGACGACCCGCGGGTGGGCTTCACCGGCGGCTCGTACGGCGGCGGCAACCAGTTCGCGGTCGCATCGGTCGACCCCCGCGTCGACGCGCTGAACCCGCAGATCACGTGGAACGACCTGTCGTACTCGCTCGTCCCGAACAACACGGACCTGCGGCGGGGCGTGACCTACGCGACGGGCGGCGTGGCCAAGCTCGACTGGCCGACGCTGTTCTCGGTCACCGGCATCGCGCGCGGCCTGCAGCAGCTCATCTTCGACCGGGACCTGACGCACCTCGGCTCCTGCCCGAACTTCGCCGACCAGGTCTGCCCCGGTCTGGTGAACGCGGCGATCCGCGGCTACGCCGACCAGGCGACGCTCGGGTTCCTGCGCCACGCGTCGGTGGGCAGCTACGTCGACCGGATCAAGGTCCCGACGTTCCTCACCCAGGGCCAGAGCGACACGCTGTTCAACCTCCAGGAGGCCGTCGCGACGTGGCGGTCGCTGCGCGCGCAGGGCACGCCGACGAAGCTCCTGTGGCGCTCGTCGGGCCACTCGGGCGGCGGGCTCGGGACCAGCGAGGCGAACTCCAAGCGCATCGAGACCGCCTACGAGACGCGGATGCAGCTCGAGTGGTTCGACTGGTACCTGCGCGGCGCCGGCGACCCGCCGACGCTCGACTTCTCCTTCCTCGCCGACTGGCGCCCGTACAAGGGCGACGCGGCGCCGGCGGTGGGCTCCGCGCCCAGCTACCCGGTCGGCCAGGAGCAGCAGTTCTTCCTCAGCGGCTCGGGCGGCCTGCTGGCCGACGAGCGCCAGGTCGTCGCGGGTTCGGCGCCGATGCTCGCGCTGCCCCAGGCCGGCGTGGTGGACAGCGGCGGCGCGTTCAACGACGTCCTGGACCTCGGCGACCGCGAGGGCCTGGGCACGAGCGTCGCCTTCACGAGCGCGCCGCTCACCGACGACCTGGACGTCGTGGGCATCCCGCAGGTCACCTTCCGCGTCAGCGCGCCCGTGCACGCCGCGACCCAGGCCGGCGACGACGCCGCGAAGCTCGTCCTCTTCGCCAAGCTCTACGACGTCGGCCCGGACGGCACCCAGTTGCTGCCCCGCAGCCAGCTCTCGGCCGCGCGCATCAAGGACGTCACCAAGCCGGTGACCATCCAGCTGCCGGGCGTCGCGCACCGCTGGGGCAAGGGCCACCGGCTGCGCCTCGTGCTCGCGACGAGCAACCTCACCAACCGCGGCAACACCGTCCCCGGCCCGGTGACGATCGAGACCGACCCGAGCGCGCCCAGCGTCCTGACCGTCGACCGCCTCGGCGCCCAGACCGGCCCGGACGGCTCGGGCCCCTCCGGCACGACGCCGTACGCCGCCTCGGACAAGGCGCCCAAGCCGCTGCCCGCGGGCACCGGCGGCCCGCGCACCGCACAGGCCGCCGGCCTGCCCTCGGCCAAGCGCTGCGTGAGCCGCCGCACCCTGCGGATCACGCTGCGCCGGCCCAAGGGCGACCGCGTGCGCAGCGCGACGGTCTCCGTCAACGGCAGGCGCCGGACGACCCTGCGGGGCCGGCGCACCGTCGCGCCGGTGAGCCTCAAGGGCCTGCCGAAGGGCACCTACCGGGTCGCGATCACGATCCGGACCGCCAAGGGCAAGGTCCTGCGCCAGGCGCGGACCTACCGCACCTGCACCACCCGGCGCTCCGGCTAGGCCGGGAGGTAGAAGTTGCGCGTCCAGCGATGGGCGCGCAGCTTCTGGACGTCGGCCGCCGGCAGGCCGCGGCCGTCGGCGATCGCGCAGTTGCGCTCGACGTTGCGCACCGAGCGCATGCCCGGGATGACCGTCGACACCGCCGGATGGCTCAGGCAGAACCGCAGCGCGATCTCCGGGACGTCCTCGACGGGACGCCCGAGGTCGGCGGCGATCGCCGCGACGCGCTCCTGGACCTGCCGGGCCCGGTCGCCCGCGAAGTAGCCCTTGCGGAAGTCGTCGTCGGCGAACTCCGTCTCGGGCGTGATGCGCCCGGTGAGGCCGCCCTCGTCCAGCGGCACCCGCGCGAGGACGCCGACTCGGTGCTCCTCGCACAGCGGGAAGAGCTCGTCCTCCGGGCTCTGGTCGAAGACGTTGTAGATGACCTGGACGGTGTCGACGAGCCCCGACGCGACCGCCCGCAGGGCCGTCTCGGGCTGGTGGTCGTTGATGGAGATGCCGAACGCCCGGATCTTGCCCTCGTCGCGCAACGCCTCCACCTCCTCCTGCCAGTCGCCCTGGTCGAGCCAGTCGTCGAGCCAGACGTGCAGCTGCAGGAGGTCGACGGCCTCCATCCCGAGGTTGCGCAGGCTGCGCTCCGCGCACGCCCGGACGTGGTCGCGCGGGAAGACGTCCTCCACCCGGCTGCCCGCGGCCGCCGGCCACAGCTGGTTCTTCGGCGGGACCTTGGTCGCGACGACGACGTCCTCGTCGCAGCGCCGGACGACCTGGCCGACCAGCCGTTCGGAGTGGTGCGGGCCGTAGGCCAGCGCCGTGTCGATGACGTTCAGGCCGCGGTCGATCGCGCGCTCGAGCGCCTGGACCGACTCGTCGTCCTGCGCCCCGATCCACTCGACGCCGCTGATCCCCCACGCGCCGAAGCCGACCTCCGACACCTCGAAGCCCGTGCGGCCCAGCCGACGGAGGTGCATCAGGCGCTCGGCGCGGTCTCGCGCGCGGCAAGCGGCTGGGAGAGCAGCGCCTTGACGGCGTCCTCGCCCAGGCGCACGGAGTAGTTCGTGCCCCGGTCCTCGGGGTAGATCTGCGTCGTGTTGGCGAGCACGAGGCCCGGGATGCCGGTGTCGAGCGGGGGGATGGTCTCGTGGTACCCGACGATGACGATCGGCTGCGCCGCCGGCTCGCGGAACATCCAGCGGTCCACGACCCAGTCGCGCGAGAAGGCCGGGTTGACCTTCTGCAGGTGCGGCAGGTACCGGTCCACGAGCTGGTCCGGGTCCAGGGACAGCAGCTCGTCGCCCGGCTCGAGGTAGTTGGCGACGTAGAGGAAGCGCCGGCCGTCGTAGCGCTCGGGCTCCAGGAAGTTCGTGTGCTCGATGAGCCCGACGAACGGGACGTCGGTGTCGGCGACGTTGGTCCAGTAGAACGGCGACAGGACCTTGTCGCTCTGGAGCTCGAGCAGCAGGCAGAGCGCGGTGTGGTACTCGATCGTGCGCAGCTTCTCGAGGAAGTCGTCGGCCAGCCCGAGCGACGGGTCGGCGAGGCTCAGGAAGATGTCGTTGGGGACCGTGGCGATCACCGCGTCGAAGCGCTCGGCCTCGCCGGCGGGGTCGAAGTCCCGCGGGTCGTGGCCCTTGCGGAACGACCCCGGGGCGGCGGGCGTGACGACGAACGTCCCGTCGGCCTCGCGCGAGACGCGCGCCGCGGGCTGGTCGATGCGCACCTGGCCGCCGCCGGCCTCGATGCGCTTGACGAGCTCGGTCCAGATCGGCTCGAACGACGGCGCGGGGTAGCCGAGCAGCTCCTTGCGCGCCTCCTTGCCCTCGAGCTTGCGCCGCAGCGTGAGCTTGCCGTGCAGCCACGCCATCGAGATGTCCTCGGCGCGCGAGCCGAACTTGCCGCGCAGCAGCGGTCCCCAGACCTTCTGCCATGGCCCCTCGCCCATCTCGCGGCGGATCCACGCGGCGGCGGTCTCGCCCTCGTAGTCGCTGGTGGGCCGGCCCGCGCGCTGGAGCTTGAGGACCGCGACGCCCATGCGGATGCGGTCGCGCAGGCTCAGCGGCGTGAAGCGCAGGAGGTCCAGCGGCGTGGTGAACGCCCGGGACTTCCCGTCGACGAAGAACGCCATGGACGACGGGCGCCACTCGATCGGCCCGACGCCGAGCTCCTCGCACAGGTCGACGATGTGGCGGTCCGACGTGAACCAGTGGTGGTAGTAGCGCTCGAGCAGGTGGCCGCCGCCGACGTCGAGCGTCGCGGCCATGCCGCCCAGGCCCGGCCAGCGCTCGAAGACGACGGGCTCGTGGCCCTGCTCGGTGAGCCGGTAGGCCGCGACGAGGCCGGCCACGCCGGCGCCGAGGACCGCGACCCTCATGCCGCGGCCGTCCGCAGGCGGCGCAGGCCGCCGTAGCGCAGGGCGCCGACGGCGAGCCCCACGACGGTGATCGGGACGAAGACGATGAAGCGCACGAGGATCAAGTAGGAGACGGCGGCGGAGGACGCCCCACCGACGGCCTTCACGCCGATGATGGTGGCAGCATCGACGGTCCCCGCGTAGCCGGGACCGCTCGGGATGAGGGCGAACATGGACCCCAGGGCCAGGACGTAGAAGCCGTCGAGCGGGCCGAAGCCGAGGTCGACGGCCGCGCCCACGATCGTCCAGATCACGCCCTCCAGCCCCCAGATGAGGGCCGACAGGCCGAGCATCATCGCGCCGTGGCGCCCGCGGAGGTTCGTGGTCGCGCCGAGCATCGGGCCGACGAACGCCTTGACCTTGTCCCACAGGCCGCGGCGCACGAGCACCTGCAGGGCGACGGCCGCCAGGACGAGCAGCACGAGCACGACGCCGGCGATGACGAGCAGCGAGCTGCCCTTGGGCATGCCGCGCCCGCCGGCGATCGTCGCGCCGAGGACCACGAAGAGCGTGGCCAGGACCGCGACGTCGAGCAGGCGCTCGGCCAGCAGCGTGCCGATGAGCGGCCGGTGGGCGATCCGCATGCGCGGCGCGCCGAGGACGACGCGGAAGGCGTCGCCGCCGCGGGCGGGCAGGACGGTGTTGCCCGCGAAGCCGACGGCGGTCAGCGCGTAGAGGTCGGCGCGCTCCGGGTCGCCGCCCTGGTCGCGCACGAGCACGCCCCAGCGCTCGGCTCGCAGGCAGGTCGCCACCGCGTAGAGCGCCAGCGCCAGGACGGCGGGCGCGATGTCCTCGAACGACGTGGGGAAGCGCGGCGCGGGCTGGCGGGAGGCCCACCACACGACCGCGCCGACGGCGACGACGGAGACCGCGAGGCCGAGCAGCAGCCCGCGACGACCGGCGACGCCGCCGCCTCCCTCAGCGCCGGACGAGGTCCCCGGCCCGCTTGCGGCCACGCCGCTCCGGCACCTCGACGTTGCGCCGGGCCCCGACCACGTACAGCGGCCGGCCCTTCACCTCGTCGTAGATGCGCCCGATGTACTCGCCCACGATCCCCAGGCACAGCAGCTGGATGCCACCGATCAGCAGGATGACCGTCAGCAGCGTGGGGACGCCGGCGTCGAAGACCTCGAAGATCCGCGCCAGGATGGCCAGCGGGATGAGGCAGAACGCGACCGCGGCGCAGACGAACCCGACGATCGTCGCCAGCTGGAGCGGCACGTGCGAGAACGACGTGATCGCGTCCAGGCTGAACTTGATCATCTTCTTCCACGTGTACTTCGTCTCGCCGGCGTGGCGGGGGTCGCGCGGGTAGGAGATCGCGGTCTGCGTGAAGCCGACCCAGACGCTCATGCCGCGCAGGAAGCGGTTGCGCTCGGGCATCGAGAGCATCGCGTCCAGCGCCCGGCGGTCCATGAGGCGGAAGTCGCCGGAGTTCTGCGTGAGGTCGACGCTCGCGAGCTTCGCGAAGAGCGCGTAGAACCACTTCGCGGTCATAAGCTTCGCGCGGGTCTCGCCCTCGCGCTCCTCGCGCACGGCGTAGACCACGTCGGTGCCGTGGCGCCAGGCGTCGACCATCTTCGGGATGAGCTCCGGCGGGTCCTGGAGGTCGGCGTCGATCATCACGATGCAGTCGCCGGCGGCGTGGTCCAGGCCGGCGCTGAGCGCCGCCTGGTGGCCGAAGTTCCGGCTCAGGTGGATGACCTTCACGCGCGGATCGCTCTCGGCCAGGCCGTCCAGCAGCTCGGGCGTGCGGTCCGTCGAGCCGTCGTTGACGACGACGAGCTCGAAGGGGAGGTCGCCGAGCGCCGCGAGCATGCGCTCGTAGAACACCGCGACGGTGTCCTCCTCGAAGTACATGGGCGTGACGACGCTCAGCAGCTGGAGCTCGCGCACGCCCCGCTCACCACCCTCCGCCGGGCCCACGGGCGCTCATTATGCTGGCGCGCCCATGTCGAGCGCCGCAGTCACGTCCGCGACCGCCTGCTCCTGCTGCGGTGCAGCCGACCTGCGACCCCACCTGGCGGTGGCCGGGGAGATGGGCGAGCAGGGGCTCATCCCGACCACGGACGCCTACGGCACGGCGCTCGCGGACATCGTGAAGTGCGCGCGCTGCGGGCACATGCAGCTCGAGCCGATGCCGGCCGACGAGGTGCTCGAGTCCGCCTACGCCGACGCGTGGAGCGACGCGTACGTCGAGGAGGCCGACGGCCAGCGCGAGACGGCGCGGCGCGTCCTCGCGCAGCTCGAGCGCCACCAGCGTCCCGGCGACCTGCTCGACCTCGGCTGCTGGGTCGGCTTCCTGCTGGCCGAGGCGCGCGATCGCGGCTGGGACGTCAAGGGCGTCGAGCCGTCGGACGCGGCGTCGAACTACGCCCGCGAGACGCTCGGCCTCGACGTCGTCACCGACGACCTCTTCACCGCGCCGCTGCCGTCAGGGTCCTTCGACGCGATCGTCCTGGGCGACGTCATCGAGCACCTGCCGCGCCCGGCCGAGGCCCTCGAGCGCTTCAGCGAGCTGCTGCGCCCCGGCGGGGTGCTGGCGATGATGCTCCCGGACGCCGGCTCGCGGCTCGCGCGGCGGATGGGCAAGCGCTGGTGGTCGGTCCTGCCGACCCACGTGCAGTACTTCACGCGCTCGTCGATGCGCACGCTGCTGGAGACCAACGGCTGGACGGTGCTCGACATGGACACCCAGCCCAAGGCGTTCAGCGTCCGCTACTACCTCTCGCGCATCGAGGGCTACTCCAAGCCCGTCGGCAAGGCGCTCGTGCGCGGCGCCGAGGCGGCGAAGGTCGCCGACCGCATGTGGGCGCCGGACTTCGGCGACCGCATGCTCGTCGTCGCGCGCCGCCCGGGCTGAGCGGCTAGGCGGGCTGGGGCACCCAGCCCGCCGGCAGCGCACCGGCGGGCACGGACGCCTGCGGGTGCGGGAACCACCGCGCGCCGAGCTCGACGGACGGGCGGCCCGCGAGCAGGGGGTGCAGGTCGCCCACGAAGTGCAGGACCCGCAGCGTCGAGCCGACCTGCAGGCCGGCGCCGGTCGGGCGGTCGCCCTCGCCGAGCAGGCCCTGCTCGGCCAGCGCGTCGGCGCGGTCCAGGACGCCCGGCAGCGCCTCGAGGGCCTCGGCGACCTGCACCGCGGTCAGGCCGTGGTACTTCCACGTCGCGCGGATGACCTTCATCGCGAAGTCCGTCCCCGCCGGGTCCAGCGGCTCGGTGGCGCCCCCGACGAGGCTCAGGTGCTCGGGGCGGAACCACAGCGCGCCCCAGGGCAGCCGGCGCCCGAGCGGCTGGAGCTCGCGCTCGGCCCACTCCTCGGCCTCGAGGACCTCCTGCGACGGGTACAGCGTCGGCTCGGGCGCGAGCTCCTCGAGCCTGCGGCAGATCGGGATCGACCCGTGCACGGCCTCGCCGTCGACCACCATGCCCGGCACCGTCGTGCGCCCCTCGCCGTAGACGTCGGCCATCGCCTGCACGTGCGGCCCGGGCTGCAGCTCGACCTTCTCGAACTCGAGGCCCTTGAGCTTCAGCGCGAGCTCCGCCGCGTGCGACGGGTGCGACGGCGGCAGGACGTGGAGGGTGATCTGGGGCACGTGCCGACCCTAGCCGCGAACCAGGGGACTGTCCCTTTCTTCGCACGCCGTGAGGAGGAGGGTCTGACCCCTGCTTCTCAAACCCCTGCACATCGCGTGGTTCGCCGTCCGCGCGAAGGAGGGGACTGTCCCCTTCTTCGCGCTAGCTGCGCGGCGGGCGCAGGCCGAAGGGGACCGGCGCGGACGCGCGGCCGCCGCGGCGCTCGCGCAGGATCGCCCGGCGCCTGCGGGCGCGGGGCGCCAGCCGCCAGAAGTCGACGTAGCCGCGCAGGAGCGTCCGCTCGCGCAGCAGCGCGTGGCCGAAGGCCAGGACCTCCCAGGTCAGCCAGAACGGCAGGTCGCGCAGCAGCGCGCCCGGCGTGTCGTTCTTGACCACCATGAGCAGGCGGTTGCGGAACTGCAGCGTGCGGTGCTCGGCGGGCAGCGCGCCGCGGGTGGTCGGCGAGTAGAAGCGCTTGTGCCAGCCGACCGCCCGCGGCTCGTAGACGCAGCGCCAGCCCAGGGTGCGGGCGCGCCACGCGAGGTCGGCGTCGGTGGCCCACAGCGCCATGTCCTCGTCGAAGACCTCCTTGCCCACCGCGCAGGCGTCGAGGACCTCGCGGCGGTACAGGACGCACGCGCCGTCGCCGCCGAAGGCCTCGCCCTGCGTCGTGCGCGACGACGCCGGCTCGCCGTGCGCGACGAGCGAGTTCTTGCGGCGGCGGTCGATCGTCATCCCCGCGGCGTCGAGGACGTCGAGGCGATCGGCGGGCTCCATGCTCGTCGAGCGGATCAGCCGGGGCGCGACCGACCCCACCGCCGGGTCCTCGAGGCGCGGCGCGGCGGCGGCGAGGAAGCCGGGGTCCAGGACGCAGTCGGCGTTGAGCACGAGCACCGCCGGCCCGCTGGTCGCCGCGAGCCCGGCGTTCATCGCCGCGGCGTAGGAGACCCGCTCGCGCAGGCCCACGACCCGCACGCCGTGCTCCTCGCAGACCGTCCGCGTCCGGTCCGTGCACGCGTTGTCGATCACCACGACCTCGCTGTCGGGCTGGGCGACCGCCGCGGGCAGGCAGTGCTCGAGGTAGGGCGCCTCGTCCACGCTGAGGACGAGGATCGTCGTGCGCCGGGTGCTCACGCCGCGAGCGCCTCGCGGTAGACGTCGGCGGTCAGCGCGGCGGTGCGCTCCCAGGAGAAGTCGGCGGCCCGGGCGCGGCCCGCGGCGCTGAGGCGCTCGCGGTCGGCCAGGGCGGCGGAGATGGCGCCGGCCATCGCGTCGACGTCGAGCGGGTCGAAGAGCTGCGCCGCGCCGCCGGCCGTCTCGGGCAGCGCCGTGGCGTCCGCGCACGCGACCGGCGTCCCGCGCACCATCGCCTCGACGACCACCAGGCCGAAGCCCTCGTAGAGCGACGGGTGCACGAGCAGGTCCGCGCCGCGCAGCAGCGCGTCGAGCTCGGCGTCGGGCAGGTAGCCGGTGAGCACGACGCCCTCCGGCGGCGCCCCGTCCGGCCACGTGCCGGCCCCCACCAGGACCAGCGCCCGCCCGGTGTCGGCCCGCCGCCACGCCTCGACCAGGCGCGGGAGGTTCTTCTTCGGGCGCAGGTCGCCGATGGCCATGACGTACCCCCGGTCGCCGACCGGCACGGACGCGGGCACCGGCCCGTCGCCGACCGGCAGCGACGGCGCGTTGGGGACGACGCGCAGCTTGGACGGGTCGACGTCGTAGCGGGCGACGACGTCGTCGGCGGTCCACTGCGAGACGCAGACCACCCGCTCGGCCGACCGGGCCGCCCGCGGCGTGGCCCAGCGGTACTTCGCGCCGGTCTTGCGCGAGAAGTCGCCGGGCAGCGCCTCGAACGCGAGGTCGTGGATCGTCACGACGCCGGGACACGGCCGGCGCAGCGGCAGGAAGCAGTTGGGCGCGTGGACGAGGTTGGCGCCCAGGCGCCTGGCGATCCGCGGCAGCTCGACCTGCTCGAAGAGCACCTCCGGCCCGCGGCCCCCACGGGTCACCGTCCGGACCTCGAGGTCGTCCGGGGCGAGGTGCTCCACGAGCTCGCGCGCGTAGCGCCCCCAGCCGCGCAGCGGCTCGAGGTAGGCGTCCCGCGCGTCGACGAGGACCATCGGCATGCGCCCGGCACCCTATGGGCGTACCATCCACGGCCGCTCGTAGGGGAACGACGGCACGGAGGTCGACATGGCCGAGGGCGGGGTGCTCGAGCAGGACACAGACCGGCACGACGGCGTGACGCAGTCGCGGATCTTCGACATCCCGATCGACCTCAGCCGCCCGGCGGACATGCTGCGGCGGATCACCGCCTGGGCCGACGACGGGCACGTCCGCGCACCGCGGCGCGTGATGTACGTCAACGCCCACGTGCTCAACCAGTCGGCCGAGACGCCGGCCCTGCGCGAGGCGCTCGAGACCGCCGACCTCGTCTACTGCGACGGCTACGGCGTGCGTCTGGCCGCGAAGGCGCTCGACGTCGAGATCCCCCACCGCATGACCGGCGCCGACTGGATCTGGGGCCTCGCCGCGCTGTGCGAGGCGCAGGGCCGCTCGATCTACCTCCTGGGCTCGGACCCGGGGGTCGCGTCGAAGGCCGCGGCACGGCTGCGGCGCTGGTACCCGCGCCTGCAGGTCACCGGCACCCACCACGGCTACTTCGACGCGGGCTCCCCGCACGACGAGCGCGTGGTGGAGGACATCAACGCCAAGAGGCCCGACATCGTCCTGGTCGGGATGGGCTCGCCCAAGCAGGAGCTGTGGGTCGAGCACAACAAGGACCGCGTCGACGCCTCCGTCCTGTGGACTGTCGGTGCGTTGTTCGACTACGTCTCGGGGCGTGTGCCGCGGGCACCCGCCTGGTTGGCCGACAATGGGCTCGAATGGATCTTCCGCCTCGCCGTGGAGCCACAGCGGATGTGGCGCCGCTACCTGCTGGGCAACCCGGTGTTCGTGAGCCGCGTGATGGCGCAGGCCCGGGCCCGGCAGCACCCCGCGGGCGCCGCCCGGTCCTGAGCTGGCTGGACGGCCGTCCGTGGCTGCGGACGGCGCTCCTGGCCCTGCTCCCGGCGCTCCTGGCGCTGGACATGGCCGAGACGGCGGGGGTCGTCGGCAAGGGCGCGATCCCGGACCTCGTGCGTGCCGGGGCCGCCGGCGTCGCGCTCTTCGCGGTCTGCGGGTTCGGCCTGACGCGGCTGCTGCTGCCCGACGGGCTGCGCCGCTACGAGCCCTTGTGGGTCCTGCCGATCGGGGCGTGCGCCCTGGCGCTCGGCATGACGGTCCTCGGCTACGTCGACGTGCCGTTCAACGTGTCGCTGGCGGCGGTCGCTCTCGCCGGCGTGGCGGTGGGCGTCGTCGCGGTGCGCCGGACCGGCGGCGTGCCCGCGGCGGCGACGTGGCGGCGGTCGGGCTGGCCGACGTACGTCGCGCTGCTGCTCATGGCGGTCGCGCTCATCCCCCTCTTCCGCGCGGGCTTCGTGACCGTCGGCGGCGAGGGCCAGGACGCGCACATGGCGGTCGGCACCGCCGAGTTCCTGCAGGACCACCACCCGACCTCCAAGGCCGTCGAGGAGCCGGTCGACGAGGTCTGGCTGCAGTGGCGCTCCAAGCCGCCGATCTACTACGCCCTCGCGGCGCACGCCCGCGTCGCCGGGCTCGACGTCTTCCAGGTCATCTCGACCGAGGGGGCGCTGCTGCTGGCGATCGCCTGCCTCGGGTTCTTCCTCGTGGCGCGCGAGCTGCTGCGCGCGCCGCTGTGGGTCGCGCTGCTGGCGACGGGGCTCGTGGGGCTGGACCGGATGGTCCTCCACACCGTCATGCACCCCTACTTCAACCAGACGTGGGGCTTCATGACGATGCCGTTCATCATCGTCCTGGCCTGGTGGGCGGTGACCCAGCGAAGTCGCGGCGGCCTGGTGCTGCTGGGGCTGGTGAGCGCGGTCGGCGTCTTCGCCTACCCCCTCATGCTCCCGATCCCGGGCATCGCGCTGCTCGTCTGGCTGTGGCCCGAACGCCGGCGCCTCTCACCTCGGCGGATGGGGCTCACGCGGCGCTCGCTGGTCTGGGCGGTCCCGCTCGGCCTCGTGCTGGTCCTGCCGCTGTTCGGGGTCCTCGAGAAGGTGGTCAGCGGCGGCAACGTCGTCGTCGACCCGACGCGCTCACTGCGCACCTGGGGCGGCGACCTGACGACCTACTACGAGGAGGCGTGGTTCCTCGGGCTGCCCAGCGGCCTGGCCCTCGGCCTCCTGGCGCCGGTGCTCGTGTACGGCGGCTGGCGGGCGCTACGCAGCGTCCCGCCGCTGCTGGCCCGCGGCGTGGTCGCCGTCGTCGCCTTCGCGGTCGTCTTCGCGATCTGGTTCCGCATCCGCGACTTCGGCTTCTACTTCCACTTCAAGGTCCTGGCCTTCTGCGCGCCCTTCGCGCTGCTCGTCGTCGCGGTCGGCCTCGGACGCATCCGGCAACGCGCGATCGCCCTCGTCGCCCTCCTGGCCCTCCTCGCCCTCGGCGTCTCCTCCGCCAACCACGAGCTCGGCCAGACCTTCGACCAGCTGCCCAAGCGCACCCTCGAGCTGCGCTCCCTCGCGAACGTCGTCCCGCCCGGCGACTCGATCCGCCTCGACGTCGACCCGCAGGAGCAGAACTGGGTCGCCTTCATGCTCCACGAGCGCCCGCTCTGCTCGCAGAAGCCCCTGCTCGGCACGAGCTACCCCCACGTCCAGACCTCCCGCAAGGCCGACTACGTCCTGGGCAAGCGCCACCTGCCCCGCCCGAGGGACGCCATCGGCCGCCCGGTCGCGACCCTCGAGGAGTGGTCGCTCTGGCGCCAGGACCCCCGCACCCCCGGCCGCGAGCGCTGCTCCCAGGAGATGGTGCAGCCGGTGACGGTGGTGGACCTCTAGGCCGTCTCGAGCGCCGCGCGCAGCTTCGCCGCCGTCGCGTCGGGCGAGAAGGCCGCCGGGCGCTGGAGGCCGCGGGCGACGAGGGTGGAGCGCAGGGAGGCGTCCTCGAGCACGAGCGCGACGGCCTCGGCGACGACGGCGAGGTCGCGGTCCTCCACGAGGAGGGCGGCGTCGCCGGCGACCTCCGGGATGCCGCCGACGGGGCGGGTGACGACGGGGGCGCCGAGGTGCATGGCCTCGAGGACCGGGATGCAGAAGCCCTCGTGCTCGGAGAGGCAGACGAAGGCGGCGGCGCGGCGGTAGCGGTCGGCGAGCTCGGCGTCGCTCAAGGACGACTCGAAGGTCACGGCGCCGGGTGCGAGCTCCTCGGCCAGGCCGCGCAGCGCCTGGAGGTACTTCGGGTTCAGCGGCTCGCCGACCAGGCGCAGCGTCGCGTCGGGCACGCGGTGGCGGCGCAGGAGGGCGACCAGCCGGATGAGCTCGTCCTGGCGCTTGTGCGGGGCGAGGCGGCCGACGAAGAGCAGCTCGTTGCCGGCGGGCCGGCTGACCGCGGCGTCGCCGGCCGCGCCCAGGTGCGCCGGGTCGAAGAGGATCGGGATGACGACGTCGGAGCCCAGCTCGGCCGCGTTGTAGTGGCTGACGCCGGCCACGACCTCGCAGGCCGCGGCGTACTCCGGCAGCTGGCGGCGGCCGAGCGCGCAGTGGATGGCGATCGTCGGCTCGTAGTCCCAGAACCACCGGGCCGGCGTGACGTTGTGCGAGAGCAGGACCTTGCGCTGGGGCAGGTCGAGCACGCGGCGCAGCCGCGGGGCGTACGCGGAGTAGTGGATGAGGAGCGTCGCGTCGGGTTCGGGCGCGAGGTCCCTGAGCGACCGCACCCGCTTGGCGATCCGCGGGTCGATGTGGCCCGCCCAGACCTCGCCCTTCCAGCCCCAGCGCGCCATGAGCGACTGGATGCGCAGTGCCTGGACCGTCACGGCGTCGACCGGGCCGGCCCCGCTGAGCACCTGGTGGACGATCACGGCGCGGGCGGCGGCCGGCGCGCGGCCTCCTCCTCCAGCCGGCGCACGCGGTCCTCGAGCTCGGCGACGTGGACGAGCACGTGGAGGTTGAAGCGGCTCTGCTGGCTGGTGAGCTCGTTGAAGTGCTGCTGCAGGCCGCGCAGCAGCAGCCGCTTGAACCACGTGATCGGCGCACCGAGCCGCCGCGTCGAGCGCATGAGCGTCTCGTCGGGCTCGATGACCGCCCACTCCATGAGCTGCTCGGTCGAGATGCGGTCCGTCGGCGCGATCGCGAAGCCGCGCAGGTCGTCGGCGTAGGCGCCTCGCGCCCGCGCCGCCGCCGCGCGCTCGCGCGCCAGCTCCAGCGCGCGCTCAGGCTCCACCGTCGGTCCCCATCATCCGGTGGTAGAAGGGCATGCCCTCGGCGGTCGGGCCGTCGAAGGCGACCTCGCCGTGGTCCAGCACGATCGTCCGCGCGCAGGTGCGCTCCACCAGCGCCGCGTCGTGGGAGACGAGCACGAGCGTCGCCCCGGCCCGCACCTGCTCGGCGATCCGCGTCTCGCACTTGCGCTGGAAGGCCTCGTCGCCGACGGCGAGGACCTCGTCGATGAGCAGGACGTCGGCGTCGAGGTGGGCGGCGATCGCGAACCCGAGCCGGACGAACATGCCCGACGAGTACGTCTTGACCGGCACGTCGATGAAGTCGCCCAGCTCGGAGAACTCGACGATCGCGTCCATCCGCGCCTCGATCTCCTCGCGCTGCAGGCCGTGCAGCGCGCCGTTGAGCAGGATGTTCTCCCGCCCCGAGAAGTCGCGGCCGAAGCCCGCCCCGAGCTCGAGCAGCGACACGACCTGCCCGCCGATCGCCACGCGCCCCTTGTCGAGCGGGACGATCCCGGCCAGGACGCGCAGCGTCGAGGACTTCCCGGCGCCGTTGCGCCCGATCACCCCGACCGTCTCGCCCGGGGCGATGTGCAGCGACACGTCGCGCAGCGCCTGCACCGGCGGGGGCCCGCCGCCGCGCCGGCCGAGCAGGACCTCCTTCAGCGTCCCGCCGCGGTCGGCCCGGATCTGGAACGCCCGCCACGCGCCCTGCAGGACGATCTCCCCCGGCGCCACGCCCGCGTCGATCGCCGCGCTCACACGACCACCGCCAGCTCGCGCTGCATGCGGCGGAAGACGAACGACCCCGCGCCGAGCACGAGCGTCGCCGCCACGAGCACGTAGAGCATCGTCGGGCCGTCGGGCCACACGCCGCCGTAGACGATGTCGCGCACCGCCTCGATGAACGGCGCGACCGGGTTGACCCACGACAGCAGCGCCTTGTACGTGCCCGACGTCGTGATGTCGGAGGGCTCGAAGAAGATCGGCGACAGGAAGAACCACGGCAGCAGGACCGCCCCGAGGATCGGCGCCACGTCGCGGAAGTAGGCGTGCAGGATCGCGACGCCCAGCGCGAAGCCCAGGACGAAGGCGAACAGCGCGGCGAGGACCACCGGCAGCAGCACGATGGAGACGTCGAGCGTCCCGCGCAGCACGAACGTCACGAGCGCGACGAGCACGAGCACGACGAGGAACGTCACGAACTGCACCGCGACCGACGCGGCCGGGATCGTCTCGCGCGGGAAGCGCGCCTTGCGGATGAGCGAGCCGTGGTCTAGCAGCGACGGCGCCGCCCCGAGCACCGCCTGGTTGAAGAAGATCCAGACCACCAGCCCGACCATGAGGAACAGCGGGTAGTCGTCGTGCTGGGCGACCTTGAAGACGCGCCCGAACATCAGGTAGTAGGCGCCCATCAGCACGAGCGGGTTGACGATGTACCAGGCGATCCCGAGGACGGAGCCCTGGTACTTCTGGCGCAGCTCGCGCCGGACCATCTGCTCGAACAGGAAGCGGTAGCGAAGGAGGTCGCGCACGCGGCCCGGGAGGATCGCAGGAGCGGCGGAGGCCGCGTCAGCCGCCCGCCAGCGCGTCGCGCAGCGCGCCGTAGGCGGGCTTCTCGCGCAGGTCGCCGTCGAAGGGCAGCGCGGCGCCCTCGCCGGGGTAGGCCTCGGGCACCCACGAGTCCGCGTCGTCGACGCCCCAGACGACGAAGCCCTTGCAGGCCGGCAGCGCCACGCAGCCGCGCGCGAGCGTCGCGTAGCGCCCGGCCTGGTCGGCCAGCGCCGCCTCGCCGCCCGTCGGCGCGCCGTCGCCGCCGACCGGCACCCGGACGTCGACCTCCGTGAACAGCACGTCGAGGCCGAGCGCCGCATAGCGCTCGAGCGTCGCCGTGAACCCGGGCAGCCGCTCGGTCGAGACGTGGCCCTGCAGGCCGACCGCGTCGACCGGCACGCCGCGGGCCTTGAGCCCGCGCAGCAGCCGCAGGACGCCGTCGGCCTTCGTGCCCTCCTGCTCGGCGCCGTAGTCGTTGTAGACGAGCCGCGCGCGCGGGTCGGCCTCGCGCGCGAAGCGGAACGCGAGGTCGACGTACTCCGGCCCGATCCACCGCAGCCACGGCGTGTCGCGCAGCGCGCCGCGGTCGTCCTCGACCGCCTCGTTGACGACGTCCCACTCGTGGATGCGCCCGCGGAAGTGCCCCATCACGGTCCGGATGTGGTCGCGCAGGAGCGCGATCGCCCGGCGCCGGGACGGCCGCAGGTCCGTGAGCCACCGCGGGTTCTGCAGGTGCCAGACGAGCGCATGCCCGCGCACGCGCATCCCGTGCGAGCGGGCCCAGTCGACCACCCGGTCGGCGTCGTCGAACGTGTAGCGCCCGCGCTCGGGCTGCGTGCGCTCCCACTTGAGCTCGTTCTCCGGCGTCACCGCGCCGTAGGCGCGCGCCGCGAGCTCGGCGTAGCCCTCGTCGTCGAGCAGGTCGGCCCGGATCGCCACCCCCGCGTAGCGGTCGCCGGCCGGGCGCAGCGGCGAGACCGCCGGCGCGTCGCGGTCGGGCACGCCGTCGAGCGTCCCGCGCAGCGCCGCCACGCCGACGAGCAGCGCGACCACCACGACGAAGCCGATCGCCGCGCGGCGCAGGGGACCGGGCGGCTAGTAGGCGCCCCGGCGCGCGAACACGGCCGGGATCGTCTTGAGCAGGATGGTCAGGTCGAGGAAGACCGACCAGCGCTCGAGGTAGAGGAAGTCGAGGCGCACGAGGTCGTCGAAGTCGAGCTCCGAGCGGCCCGAGACCTGCCACAGCCCGGTGATCCCCGGGAGCACCAGGTAGCGCTTCTTGTGCCAGTCGTCGAGCATGTCGAAGTCGCGCTGGGGCAGCGGGCGCGGGCCGACGAGCGACATGCGCCCCTGCAGCACGTTGACCAGCTGCGGCAGCTCGTCCAGCGAGAACTTGCGCAGGACCTTGCCGACCGGCGTCATCCGCGGGTCGTCCTTGATCTTGAACAGCGCGCCCGAGGCCTCGTTGAGCGACTCGAGGTCGGCCTGGCGCTGGTCGGCGTCCCGGTACATCGTGCGGAACTTGAAGCAGGCGAACGGCACGCCGCCGATGCCCGGGCGGATCGACCGGTAGACGATCGGGCCGCGCGACGTGAGGCGGATCGCCGCGGCCGTGACCAGCAGGAGCGGGCTGAGGACGAGCAGCAGCAGCGACGAGACGACGATGTCGAACGTCCGCTTGACCGCGAAGTCGAAGCCGTCGAACACCGGCGGGCGCAGCTCGAAGAGCGGCACCGAGTGGCCCGGGACGAACTCCGCGCGGTGGACCAGGATCTCCATCGTGGACGGTGCGATGCGCACGCGCACGCCGCGGCGGTGAGCCTGCTCGACGAGCTCGACCGCCTGGTCCTGCGGGAAGTCCGGGTCGGCGATGATCACCTCGTCGACGCGGTGCTGGTCGAGCACGGCGCCGAGGTCCTGCAGCTGCCCCAGCGAGCGCAGGCCGTTGTCGGGCCGCGGGGTGATCGAGATGAAGCCGACGACGTTGACCGGCGTGTGGCCGCCGTCCATGAGCGCGTGGCCCACGGCGTCGATCTGCTCGCCGCGGCCGACGAGGACCGCCCGCCGCCGGTAGCCCGCGGCGCGCAGCAGGATGCCGGAGCCCTGCTCGTAGGCGTAGCGGAACGTCGAGACGTAGGCGACGCCGAAGAACAGCGAGCCGTAGAAGAGGTAGTAGCTCTGGAAGTCGATCCCGTTGACGATCGCGTACAGCGCCGCCACGACCATCGTCTGGAACAGGCAGGCGACGATCTTCACCAGGCCGGGCCGCTCGGCCCGCGCGCCGTAGAGGCCGCTGCGCGCGAAGAGCAGCGAGGCGACGAGGAACGCGAAGGGGACGTAGTCCTGGGCTTGCTCGACGGCGACGCGCAGGACGAAGGCGTCGCGCGCCGCGGCCTTCAGCGCGAGCGCCGTGAAGAGGCCGAGGTAGATGCCCCAGAAGTCGAGGAACAGCAGGATCGCGACGCGGCCGGCACGGCGCAGCGTCTCGAAGCGCAGCAGGAACCCGAGCGCCGGCGGGCGCTTGGCGCGCACGTCGCGCGCGGGCATGGCGATGCCAGGCTGCTCCAGCGGCGTGCTGGGCGCCTCGAGCTGTGCGGTCCCCTGCCGCACGGCATCCGGTGCCTCCGTGCGCGGCATTCAGTCCCCTGAACGACCCACGATGGCAGAAGTATCGGCAACTGGACGCCGCATCCACACCCCGGCCTGCCCTCTGAGCGGCAGGCGACACATGCCGGCGTCCGTCAGCGACCGGCCCCCACGAGCACGTCGGCGCCGGCCGCCTCGATCGTGCGCTCGAGGCCCTCGCGCAGGGCGATGGCCGGCTCCCAGCCCAGCAGCTCCTTCGCGCGGGTGATGTCCGGACGGCGGACCTGCGGGTCGTCGGTGGGCAGCGCCTCGAAGACGATCTCCGACGACGAGCCCGTGACCTCGATGACGGTCTGGGCGAGCTCGAGGAGCGTGAACTCGTCCGGGTTGCCGATGTTGACGGGGTCGTGCTCGCCGGACTCGGCCAGGGCGATCATGCCCCGGATGAGGTCGTCGACGTAGCAGAAGGACCGGGTCTGGGCGCCCTCGCCGAAGACGGTGATCGGCTTGCTGGAGAGCGCCTGGCGCAGGAAGGTCGGGATCGCGCGGCCGTCGTGCGGGCGCATGCGCGGGCCGTAGGTGTTGAAGATCCGCATGATCGCCGTGTCCACGCCCTGGGCCCGGTGGTAGGCCATCGTCAGGGCCTCGGCGTAGCGCTTGGCCTCGTCGTAGACGCCGCGCGGGCCGATCGGGTTGACGTGGCCCCAGTAGGACTCGGGCTGCGGGTGGACCTGCGGGTCGCCGTAGACCTCGCTGGTCGAGGCGATGAGGAAGCGCGCGCGGTGCTTCTTGGCCAGGCCCAGCGTGTGGTGCGTGCCGTAGGAGCCGACCTTCAGCGTGTGCAGCGGGATGCGCAGGTAGTCGATCGGCGAGGCCGGCGAGGCCAGGTGGTAGACGAAGTCCACGGGCTCGTCGACGAAGTAGGGCTCCACGATGTCGAGCTGCAACCAGGTGAACTCCGGGTTGCGGATGTGCTCGATGTTCGCGAGCGACCCCGTCTCGAGGTTGTCGACGCAGATGACGCGATGGCCTCGGCGCAGCAGCTCGTCGCACAGGTGCGACCCGAGGAACCCCGCCCCGCCAGTGACCAGGCACGTGGACATCCGTCCCAGCGTACCGACGAGCCGGACGGCGCCGCCTCGACCGATAGCGTGCCGGGCATGCCCGCCGCCGCCTTCGTCGAGAAGCTCAACGAGCAGATCGCCTACGAGTTCGCCGCCTCGCAGCAGTACATCGCCGTGGCGGTGCACTACGACGGCGAGACGCTGCCGCGCATGGCCGCGTTCTTCTACGCGCAGGCGCTCGAGGAGCGCAACCACGCGATGATGATGGTGCAGTACCTCCTCGACGCCGACGCCGAGGTCAGCGTCCCGGGCGTGGCCGCGCCCCAGACGCGCTTCGGGTCGATCGTCGAGCCGGTGCAGCTCGCGCTCGACCAGGAGAAGCGCGTCAGCGACCAGATCGCGGCGCTCGCGGCCAGCGCGCGCGAGCACGGCGACTACCAGTCCGAGCAGTTCATGCAGTGGTTCCTCAAGGAGCAGGTCGAGGAGGTCTCGACCATGTCGGACCTGCTGCGCATCGTCCGCTACGCCGAGAACGACCCGCTGCGCGTCGAGGAGTTCCTCGCGCGCGAGGACTTCGGCGGCGGCGAGGAGGACGAGGCCGGCGCGCCCACGGCGGCCGGCGGCGCGCTGTAGCGCCGGCATGTCGGACTGACTGACTGTCACCGGACAGCCCGGTCCGACGATCGGGCGGGGCGGGTACGCCGACGGACGTGGACGTCGTGGCGCTGACCGGGCGCGACCGGCGCGGTCTGCTGGACCGCGCGAGCGCTGCCCATCGCCTGATGGCGACGACCGAGCACGACGAGGCGCTGCGCCTCGCGCGGGAGACCGGGCCGGACGTCCTGGTCCTGGACGCCGGCGCCGCCGGGGCGCGGGAGGTGGCCGTCCTCGTGCGCGAGGACCCCGACCTGCTCTCGACCGGCTCGGTCGCCCTCCTGGACGACCCGGCCGACGTCGCCGCGTGGACCGACGCGGTCGACGACGTGCTGCTGAGCGCCCACGCCGCGGCGGAGCTCGGGCCGCGCCTGCGCAGCGCCGCCCGCCTGGCCGCGCTGCGCGGCGAGCTGCACGCGCGGACCGTCGCCCTCGAGCAGCTCGCCTACACCGACGCGCTGACCGCCCTGCCCAACCGGCGCTACCTCGAGGGCCGCCTGGCCGCGCTGCTCAGCGCGGCGCGCCGCCACGACCACGCGCTCACGGTCCTGCTCTGCGACCTCGACCGGTTCAAGCAGGTCAACGACACGCTCGGCCACGCGGTGGGCGACCGGCTGCTCGTCGCCGCCGCGGAGGGGATGCGCCGCCGGCTGCGCTCCGAGGACGTCGTCGGGCGCTGGGCCGGCGACGAGTTCCTCGCCGTGCTGCCGGAGACCGGCGCCGCCGCCGCGCGGGCCAGCGCCGAGCGCCTGCGCATCGCGGTCACGCGCGAGCTGCGGGCCGTCGCGCCGGAGATCGGCGTGGGGCTCAGCGTCGGCATCGCCTCCTGGGACGGCCAGGAGCCTCCCGAGGACCTGGTCCGCCGCGCGGACCTCGCGCTCTACGACGCCAAGCGCGCCGGGCGCGACCAGGTCGTCGTCGGCGCGACGCTGCCGTAGGGCGACGGCTCAGACGTCCTTCTGGAAGTGGAACGAGCTCACCCGCATGCCGTGGCCGAAGTAGCGGCGGTGGGCGGCCTGGCGCTCGGGCTGGACGCCGGAGTCGAGGTGCAGCTCACGGCAGCCCTCGGCGCGCGCGGCGTCGTCGAGGGCCGCGAGCAGGGCGGTCGCATGGCCGGCGCCGCGATGCGCCTCGCGGGTGACGAGGTCGTCGACGTAGAGGGCGACGCCCCACGCCAGGTTGCGCACCACGCGGAAGCCGGCGGCCGCGGCCGCCACGTCGTCGCCGTCGGCGAAGGAGGCCAGGAGCCGGTAGCCGTCCGCGCGCTGGGCCGCCGCCGCCCGCGCCAGCGTGCCGGCGTCCCCGAAGGCGGGGCGCAGCTCGAGCAGCGCGGCGGCGGCGAGGTGCTCCTCGCCGGGCGCGAGCTCACGGACGGTCGGCAGGGTCCACCTCGAACCAGACGTGCGTGCTGCCCTCGCGCACGCCCCAGCGCGACGCGAGGAGGTCGACGATGTGCAGGCCGTAGCCGCCCGTCGACCCGGGGGCGGGCGGGTCGCCGAGGTCGGCGAGGGCCAGGTCCGGATCGGGCGTGCCCTCGTCGCAGACCTCGCCGCGCACGACGCCGTCCTCGTCGTGCGCGAGCTTGAGCGTCAGCGGCTCACCCGGGCCGTACTTCACCGCGTTGGAGACCAGCTCGGAGACGATGAGCTCGACGTGCTCCGTGCGCGCGTCCTCGTCGCCGAGCAGCGCGCGGACCGCCGCGCGGCCGTAGCCCGGCGCGTCGGTCCCGTGGGGGATGCGGTGCTCCGGCACGGAGGGTGCATCGTGACGGGTCAGCGCCGCCCGCGCACCTGGAGGCCGTCGTCGCCGGGGACGAGCACCCGCTCGGCGACGAGCTGGGCCAGGAGCGCCGCGGCCACGGGCGCCGGGACCCCGAGGTCCTGCGCGAGGTGCTGCGCCCTGACGGCGCCGGCGGAGCCGCGGGCGAGCGCCGCCTCCTCGGCGCGCGCGAACGCTCGCGCGTGCACGTGCAGGCCGGTGTCGCCGAGGGCGACCGCGCGGCCGGCGCGCACGAGGAACCCCACGGCGGGGGCGTCGGCGGGGGCCGGGACCAGGCCCGCGGGCCCGGCGGCGCGCAGGGCGGCGTCGGCCGCGGCGAGCGCCTCGTCGCCAGGCTCGTCGGGCGGGGGCGCGGGGGCGCCGCGGAGCCCGTCGAGCACCCGGCGCAGGCGGATCAGCACCTCGTTGCCGGTGCCGTGACGGGGCGCCGCGGGGTCGAGGACCAGCCCGGCGGCCAGGGGCGCGCCGTCGACGTCCTGGAGGAGGAGCCGGTCGCCGCGGTGGGCCGCGACCGGGGCGGCGGGACGCAGCTGGTGGAACGGACCGCCGAACCACGAGGTCCGGGCGGCCACGCGCGCGTCGCCGAGCACGACGACGACGTCGCTGCCATGGGCGACGCGCCCGTCGAGCGCGACGTCAAGCGCAGGGTGGCGGCCGGGCGCCGTGGGATCTGCCACGGCGCCCGCCGCCACCACCGGCGCTAGGAGGAGCCCGTCCGCTTCTTGGGCGGGAACAGCTTGCGCTTGGTCGCCGCCGGGAGGTCCGTGCGGACGACGTCGAAGCGCGCCGTCGCCGGCGCGGTGATGCCGAACCGCGCGTTCACGGCCCACAGGAAGCCACCGGCCGGAGCGATCGTCGTCGGGACGTCGAAGGCGCCCTCGCGGATCGTGCGCACCAGCGAGGCCGACCTGCCGTCCTTGGAGAGCTGCAGCTCGACGACCTGGTTCAGCCGGTTCTGCACGACCCAGATCGTGCGGCCGCGGTTGAACATGCCGTCGCCGTTGAGCAGCGTCTGGCCGCCGAGGTCGATCTCGTCGGTCGCGCCGGTCCGCGGGTCGATGTCGAACAGCTTGCCCGTGTTGGACTGCACCGCGACGAGGCGGCTGCCGACGGCGACGATGCCGTTGAGGTTGTTGCCCTCCTGCATCACCAGGTCGCCGCTGAGCGCGACGCGGATCGGCGGCTCGCCGGCCCGGCCGAGCGCGTAGACCGCGGCCTGGCGGGAGTCGGTGAACCACGCCGCCTGCGGGGTCACCGCGACGTCGTTGATGAACGTGGTGCCCGGGGTGGCGACGCGGTGCTGGACCACGTCGGCGCCCGTCGCCGAGTCCTGCACGCGCAGCATGCCGGTGGCACCTCCGGCGACGAAGATGCGCCCGCCGTAGACCTCGATGCCGATGGCGCTGCGGCCCGACTGGCCCTGGGCGAGCACCGAGCCGGTGCCGGTCCGGGCGTCCCCGCGCCAGATGGCGCCGGTGGAGATGGAGCCGACGTAGAGCGACTGGCTCGCGCCGGCGGCGATGCCCTCGGGCTGGAAGCCGTCGGGCAGGCGGATCGTGGCGGGGTGAGCCGCGGACGCGGGCGCCGCCGCCACGAGGGCGGCGACCGCGATGGTCGCGGCGATCAATTGCCTCATGCAACGACCTTCTCCCACGGCGGCGCGCACTTCAACCCGTCGGAGGGACGGACTCCTCCTTCCACGTGCCCTCCTCGCGCTTGAAGATCGGGGCCTCGGCCTTGATGCGGTCGATGACCTCGCGGGCGCCGAGGAACGCCTCGGGGCGGTGCGGGGCGCTCACGGCGACGACGACGGAGGCCTCGCCCAGGGCCACGCGGCCGACGCGGTGCTCGGCCGCGGCGGCGCAGAGCCCGTGGCGCGCCACGGCCTCCTCGACGATCCGGGCGATGCGTTCCTGGGCCATCTCGGCGTAGGCCTCGTAGTCGAGGTGGTCGACGTCGCGGGTCGTGCCGCTGAAGGTCACGACGGCACCCGCGCGCGGATCGCGCACGCGCGCGAGGAGGTCGTCGGTGGAGATCGGGCGGTCGACCACCGCCGCGTGGGTCGGGGTCGCCTCGCCACCGCTGACCGGGGGGACGACGGCGAGCTCGTCACCGGCGCGCAGGACCGTGTCGCGCGTCGCGTACTCGCGGTTGACGGCGAGGACGAGCGAGGAGCCGCGGGCGAGGTCCTGCACCGCGTCCAGCGCGTCGGCGGCGGTGGCGCCGTCCGGCAGGTCGAGCTCGAGCGCGTCGCGTCCCGCGCGCTCGCGCAGCGCTGCGAACAGCCGCACGGTCACCCTCACGTCGCGGAGCGTAGCCTTCCGCCCCATGGCCACGACCGAGCACCCTCCGGCCGACGCGGGCGACGAGCGGCTGACCGTCGCCCCGATCGTCGGGCCCGACGACCCCCGCCGCTTCACCGACTCGGGGATCGAGGTCAAGCCGCTCTACACGCCGGACGACGTCCCGGCCGACCTGGAGCTCGGCGAGCCCGGCGACTTCCCGTTCATCCGCGGCGTGCACCGCGAGATGTACCGCAAGCAGCTGTGGACGATGCGCCAGTACGCGGGCTACGCGAGCGCGAAGGAGTCCAACGAGCGCTACCGCTACCTGCTGTCCAAGGGCTCGACCGGCCTGTCGATGGCCTTCGACTTGCCCACCCAGCTCGGCCTGGACTCCGACAACCCGCGCTGCCTCGGCGAGGTCGGCCGCACCGGCGTCGCGATCGACACGATCGACGACATGCGCACGGCGTTCGACCAGATCCCGCTGGACCAGGTCTCGACGTCGATGACCATCAACGCCCCGGCCGCCGTCCTGCTGCTGCTCTACGAGCTCGTCGGCGAGGAGCAGGGCGTGCCCAGCGAGCAGCTGCGCGGCACCACGCAGAACGACGTGCTCAAGGAGTACATCGCCCGCGGGAACTACATCTACCCGCCGGAGCCCACCATGCGGCTCACGACGGACCTCTTCGCCTACTGCGCGGAGAACATCCCGAAGTGGAACACGGTCTCGATCTCCGGCTACCACTTCCGCGAGAAGGGGTGCTCGGCGGTCCAGGAGGTCGCGTTCACGCTGTGCTCGGGCATCGCCTACGTCCAGGCCGCGCTGGACGCCGGCCTCGAGGTCGACAAGTTCGCCCCGCGCCTGGCCTTCTTCTTCAACGGCCACAACAACGTCTTCCAGGAGGTCGCGAAGTTCCGCGCCGCCCGGCGGATGTGGGCGCACATCATGCGCGACCGCTTCGGGGCCACGAACCCGAAGGCCCAGATGCTGCGCTTCCACACGCAGACCGGCGGCGTGACGCTGACCGCGCAGCAGCCCCAGAACAACATCATGCGCGTCGCCCTCCAGGGCTTCGCCGCGGTCTGCGGCGGCACCCAGTCGCTGCACACCAACGGCTTCGACGAGGCCCTCGCCCTCCCGACGGAGGCCTCGGCCAAGATCGCGATCCGCACCCAGCAGGTCATCGCCTACGAGTCCGGCGCCACCGACACCGTCGACCCCTTCGCCGGCTCCTACTTCGTCGAGGCGCTCACCGAGGAGATCGAGTCCCGCGCGAACGAGCTCATCGCCAAGGTCGACGACCTCGGCGGCTCGGTCAACGCGATCGAGTTCATCACCAACGAGATCGACGAGTCGGCCTGGGGCTACCAGGAGCGCTACCGCCTCGAGCAGGACATCGTCGTCGGCGTCAACAAGTTCGTCGAGGACGACATCGAGGTCCCGGACCTCCTGCGCGTCGACCCGAAGTCCGAGCACGACCAGGTCGAGCGGCTCAAGGCGTTCAAGGCCGACCGCGACCAGGAGCTCGTCGACAAGCGCCTCGAGGAGCTGCGCGAGGCGGCCCGGACCGACGCGAACCTCCTCTACCCGATGAAGGACGCGCTGCGCGACCGCTGCTCGATGGGCGAGGTGTGCGGGGCGCTGCAGGACGTGTTCGGGAAGTACACGCCGACCTTCTAGGCCGCCGGGAGTCTGTGACGCTCGGGGTGCTGGAGACCCGGGACGTCACGCTCCTCGCTGGTGGTCCGGGCGCCGCGGCTTCGGCGGCGCCTTGACCACCAGCGCCACCTCGCTGCGCACCCCGTCCGCCGCGTCGCGGTTCACCGCGCTCGCGCCCAGCGTCCGCGAGCGCGCCGCCCGCAGCGATCGCAGCGCCGCCGACCCGAGCCGCAGGCGCAGGACCTGCGTCTCGCCCGGCGCGAGGTCGTAGGACGCGCGGGCCGGCGCGCCGTCCAGCGCCACCGCGCCGACGCACCGGCGCGCGCCGCCCGGCCAGCGCTCGGGGCACGTGGCGCGCAGCGCGACGCGCCCAGCCCGGGACGCGGACGGCGAGGCGAGCCGCAGGCGCAGCGCCCGCGCGCGCTGGGGCCCCGCGGCCGGCAGGGCGCCCGAGAGGAACGGGGCGGTGACCTGGTCGAGCTCGAGGACCGCCTTCTGGAAGCCGACGTCCTCGCCCGGGCGCTCCTCGATCCTGGACGCCTGCGCCGCGTCGCCGGGCGACTCGACGGGCGTCCCGTCGCGCAGGGAGCCGAGGACGCGCTCGTAGAGGCCGAGCTCCCACCCGCCGCCGCCCGTGAAGTCGACGAACGTGTCGATGCCGTTGCGCACGACGACGATCCCCTGGGACGGGAAGACCGTGACGAGCTGGCCGAGCAGGCCGGAGAAGCGGAACATGTCGCTCGGCAGGCCGGGGAAGTCGCGCGTCGGGCTCTTCGGACGGTCGGTGATGCGGGGGCCGATGCACGGCTTGCCGCCGTTGACCCAGTGCATCCAGCCGTAGCAGCCGTTCGTGGCGCTGGGCGCGGTGGACTCGCGCACGTAGCGGGTCGACAGCAGTCGCCTGCCGCGCCACACGCCGCCGCGGCGCAGCAGCTCGCCGAGGCGCCCGTAGTCGTCCGGGCGCATGTTCATGCCGAAGAAGCCCTGCTCCTGGCCCTTGCTGTCGCGGGTCCAGCGCCAGTCGGTCGCCTTGATCCCGAGCGGGCCGAAGAGCTCGCGCTGCGCGAAGGCCTGGAGGTCCTCCCCCACGGCGCGCTCCACCGCGTTGGCCAGCAGCGCCGGCCCCGACTGCGAGTACTCGTAGTACGTCCCCGGCTCGTGGACGATCGGCGTGCGCAGCGCGTCGCCGAGGCGATCGGGCATCGCGATGTCGTAGTCGCGCAGGCCGTTCCAGCGCAGGCCCGAGGTCATGGTCAGCAGGTCCCGCAAGGTCACGGCGCCGTGGGCGCGGTCGGCCTCGGGCAGCAGCGCGCCGACCGGGTCGTCGGGCGACACGAGCCCGAGCGTCATGGCGCGGCCGAAGACCAGCGACGTGATCGACTTGGCCATCGACCAGCTCTCGTACTGCGCGCGGCTCGTCGCCGACGCGTTGCGGTCGGCGGCCACGAGGCAGCCGTTGCGGTAGATCCGCGTGGCGAACGCGAGGCTGCCGCCGGCGTGGTCGATCGCGCCCTGCAGCCCGGCCGCATCCATGCCGGCCTCGGCCGGCGTCGCGCGCTCCCACGTCGCGCCCGGCTCGCCGCACGCCTTCGCGGCGGCCTGCGCGCCCGGCGCACCCACCGCCACCACCACGAGCGCCGCCACCGCGGCACCGACCCATCGACCCATCGCCGTCGCTCCCTCTCCCGTCGGGCGGCGAATGTAGCGTTGGCCCACGATGCCCGTCGCGATCATGTTCTACGACGTCGTGAAGTGGATCCACGTGACGGCGATCGTCATCGCCTTCGGGGTCGTCTTCGTCTACCCCGTCGTCATCCCGTGGGTCCAGCGCCAGCACGCGAGCGCGATGCCGGCCATCTACGGGATGCAGGCCCAGATCGGGTCGAAGGTCATCGCGCCCGCGGCGACCGTCGCCCTCGTCGCCGGGGTCTACATGGCCAGCGACCGCGACCTCTGGGACCAGAGCTGGGTGACGATCCCCTTCCTGCTGCTCGTCGTGATCATGGGCCTGGCCGGCGCCGTGCTCACGCCGACCGAGCGCAAGCTCGCCGCGACCTCCCAGCGGGACCTGGAGGCCGGCGGCGAGCCGAGCGCCGAGCTGCGCGCGCTCGAGCAGCGCCAGCGGACGGTCGGCGGGATCGCCTCGCTCCTCGTGCTCGTCGCGCTGTTCTTCATGGTCGTGAAGCCCTAGGCCTCCTGGGCGGTGCGGCTGGCGACGACGAGCCAGCACGCGCCCGCGACGATCCCGCCGCCGACCATCGACAGCGGCAGGGCGGCGAGCCACGTCAGCGGCAGGCCGATCGCCAGGGCGGCGGGAACCCGGCCGGCGCGGCGCAGGGAGACGGCGAGGGCGACCGAGCCGAAGAGCAGAGCGCGTCGGCCAGCGGCGCGGCGACGACGAACCACGACGGGTCCTCGCCGTTTGACGGTCGTGAAGACGCACGTCGGCCGCGTCCTGCAGAAGCTCGGCCTGCGCGACCGCGTCCAGGCGGTCGTCGCCGCCTACGAGGGCGGCCTGGTCGAGCCCGGCGGCGGCTAGGGGGTGACGGTGACCGTGCCCCGCATCGACCCAGGGTGCACGACGCACAGGAAGCGGAACGTCCCGGGCTCGTCGAAGCGCATCCGGACCGACCGGGCCCGGCCGGGGACGCCGAGCAGGCCGGTGCCCAGCAGCTCGCGCTGCGCGGCGGCCGTGTGGACCAGCGGGTCGCCCGGCGCCGACGGCAGGGCGAGCGTCGGGTCGTAGCGGGCGCCGGTGAGCAGCCCGTTCGCGCGGTCCTCGAGGCCGCTCAGCGTGGGCCCGAACGTGAACGTGTGCCTGGAGGAGGCGCCGGCCGGGACCTCGAGCACCAGCGTCTGGCCGGCGCGCAGCGTCGTCCGGGAGGGCACGAAGCGCTCGAGCGCGGCGGGGCCGTCCTGGGGCCCCGCGAGCACCCGGCCGGCGACCGGCTTGCGGCGTGTCAGCGCCCGCTGGCGGCGCAGCGCGCCGGCGAGTGCCCGGCGCCGCGCGGCGCGCAGCTCGGCGGCGCCGGGCACGCGCGTGCGGCGACCGACGACGCGGACGGTCAGGCGCACGCCGGGGTGCAGGGCGTCGCGGACGATGAAGGTCCCCGTGCGCGGGAAGCGCACCGCCCACGGCTCGGGCTCCTCGTCGCCCGGCAGGCCGGCGCTCAGGGCGCGACCGGCCACCACGGGGGCGCCCGACGCGGTGCGCGTCGCGACCACCGGGTCGACCACGGGCGCTCCCGACGCGTCGAGCACCAGGGGCGGAGGGACGGCGCCCGCGCCCGGCACGAACGCCACGCCGTCGCCGTAGGGCGTGATGCGGACGCTGTCACCGGCGCGCACCCGGACCGTCGAGGGCAGGAACGCGTGGGTCCAGGCGTCCGACGGCGCGCCCTCGGCGACCCCGCCGAGGTCGACGTCGCGCACGGCGCCGTCGGCGGCCGGCGCACCGGCCACCGCGAGCGCCGCCGCGAGGGCGGTGAGGGCGGGCGCCCTCACCGGCTAGCGCCGCTTCTTGACGACGAGCGACATGGTCATGTCACCGTGCTGCGTGCACACCAGCTTGTAGGTGCCCGGCTTCTTCAGCGTGCGCTGGTAGGTGCCGTTGGCCTGCAGCGGGCTCTTGAACCTCTCGGGACCGCTCTTCACGGAGACGTCGTGGAGCTCGAACCCGTTGGTGTCCCAGGTCCAGCGGACCTTCTCGCCCGCCTTGAGCGTGACCTTGCCCGGGCCGTACCAGCCCGAGCCCACGGTGACGTCCTTCGGCTTGGCGGCGGCGAACGCGCCGCTGGCCGCGCCCGCCGCCACCAGGGCGGCGAGGGCGGTGGCGCAGATGGTCTGCCGGCGGGCCATGGCTACTCGGTCACCGTGACCCTGCCCTGCATGTCCGGGTGGATCGCGCAGAGGAACGAGAACGTGCCCGGCTTGGTGAACACGACCTTCTTGGCCTGCGGGATGCCCTGCTCCTTGCCGCCACCCAGGATGCCGGTGTTCAGGAAGCCGTCGCCGTGGTTGGTGCCGTCGTAGCTCAGGACGTCACCGGCGTCGGACGCGAAGGCGAACTGGGGCGCCAGGACCGGGCCGAAGAACGTGTCGCCCGCGAGCTTCGCGGTGGCGGCGAGGTCCTTCGTGAACGTGAACGTGTGGTACTCGGCGGTGTCCTTGGACATCGTCAGCGTCACCGGCTGGCCGACCTTCGCCGCGGCCGCGGCGGGCGTGAAGCGGAAGAGGTCGACCGCGCCCTTGTCGGGACCGGCGACGATCGTGTTGGCCGGGGCCTTCTGCCTGGCCAGCGCGTTGGCGGCGGCGACCGCGGTCTTGACCTGCGAGGCGGCGCGGGCCCTGTCGGCCTTCGCCGACGGGACGCGCTTGGACTTCGCGACGACCTTGACCGTGCCGGTCACGCCCGGGTGGACGGCGTCGTAGTACGTGTACGTGCCCGGCTTGGTGAAGCGGGCGACCCACGGCTTGGGCGGCCCGTCGCTCATGGCGAGGCCCGAGCCCTTGGCCGACGCCCCGGTGTAGGCGCCGCCGCTCTTGGTCGGGGCGAGGACGGCCGGGTTGGGCGCCCAGGACGGCTGGCCGTTGAAGGAGAACGGCTGGCCGGCGGCGTCGTTGACGCCGGAGACCGGCTTGCTCGGGTCCGTGACGAGGAAGGCGGGCGCGTTCGCGCCCTTCTTGGGCAGGTGCACGACGCCGAAGCCGTTGACGTTCCAGCGGACGCTGTCGCCCGTGCGGATCGTCACGGTCTTCGGGAAGAAGCCGCTGATGAGCGCGTCCTTCGGGGCGCCCTTCGCGTTGCCGGCGCCGATGGAGACGTCCTTGGTGGCGGCCTGCGCGCCGGCGGGGAGCGCCAGGAGCGCGAGGCCCGCCGCGACGGCGGTGTGACGGAGATGCATGGATGACCTCTTGCGGTGGTGTCGGGCCCGCCGCCCCCACGGCAGCGCGCCCCGCCGGGCAAGCTAGATCCCGGTGATGGGGCCCGACGTGCGGCTGGCCCCACCTCGGCGGGGGTGCTCCTGCGAGGCCTGTTGCACCCTGATGCGGCTGGGGAGGAGTGGCGCGCACGGGCGGCGAAGACCAGGGGCGATGCCGCAGCGGACGCTCGTCAAGTCCCCGCCCGAGCTCTGGGCCGAGATCAGCGACGAGGCTGCGCTCGGACGGCACCTGGAGCCGCTCGGGGAGATCCGCATCACCCGGACGGAGCCCGAGACCACCGTCGCCTGGGAGGGCGACCGCGTGCGCGGCACGGTGGCCCTCGAGCCCTCCGGGTGGGGGACGAAGGTGAGCATCGACGCCGAGGTCGAGGCCGAGCCGGCCGTCGAGGCGCCCGACCCCCGGCCCGCCCCGCGCCGGTCGTTCTTCCAGCGGCTGCTGCGCCGCCCCCTCCCCGAGCCCGAGCCGGCGCCGCTGCCCGAGCGCGCGGGCCCGTCGGTCGAGGACGTCGAGCCGGTGCTGGTCGAGGTCCTCGACGCCCTGGGTGCCGCCAACCGGCGCCCGTTCAGCCGCGGCTGACGCACGCGCGCGCCCGCGAGCGGGCCGTGATCGCGGGGCTCTGTCTAGAGTCCCCGCCCTCATGACCCAGCGCCTGCAGCACCCGGAGACGTACGAGGAGAAGCTGGCCCAGCTCCAGGAGCTGCGCGAGGCCGCCATGCACTCCTCCCCCGAGGCGGAGGAGAAGCAGCACGCCCGCGGCAAGCTGACCGCGCGCGAGCGCATCGAGAAGCTGCTCGACCCGGGGTCGTTCCAGGAGCTCGACACGTTCGTGCGCCACCGCACGATCGACTTCGACATGCAGAAGAACCGGCCGTGGGGCGACGCCGTCGTCACCGGCCACGGGACGATCGACGGCCGCCGCGTCTGCGTCTTCTCGCAGGACTTCACGGTGTTCGGCGGCTCCCTCGGCGAGGTCATGGCCGAGAAGATGTGCAAGATCATGGACCTGGCCGCCAAGATCGGCTGCCCGGTCATCGGGATCAACGACTCGGGCGGCGCGCGCATCCAGGAGGGCGTGGTCTCGCTGGGCGCCTACGGCGACGTCTTCGTGCGCAACGTCAAGTGCTCGGGCGTCATCCCGCAGATCTCGCTGATCATGGGCCCGTGCGCGGGCGGCGCGGTCTACTCGCCGGCGATCACCGACTTCATCTTCATGGTGAAGGAGTCCTCGCACATGTTCATCACCGGCCCCGACGTCATCAAGACCGTCACGGGCGAGGAGGTGGACTTCGAGTCGCTCGGCGGCGCGATGACCCACAACTCGAAGTCCGGCGTCGCCCACCTGGCCGCCGACGACGAGGAGCAGCTGCTCGAGGACACGCGCTACGTCCTGTCCTTCCTGCCGCAGAACAACCTCGAGACGCCGCCGCGCGTCGCCCCGTCCGACGACCCGAACCGGATGGACGAGGAGCTCGACACCGTCGTCCCGGACAACCCGAACAAGCCCTACGACATGCGCAACGTCATCCGCCATGTCGTGGACGACGGCGAGTTCTTCGAGATCCACGAGCACTACGCGAAGAACATCGTCTGCGGCTTCTCGCGCCTGGACGGGTTCGCGGTCGGCGTCGTGGGCAACCAGCCGGCGCAGCTCGCGGGCGTCCTGGACATCGACGCCTCGGCCAAGGCCGCGCGCTTCGTGCGCACGTGCGACGCGTTCAACATCCCGATCATCACCTTCACCGACGTGCCGGGCTTCCTGCCGGGCACGGCGCAGGAGTGGGGCGGGATCATCCGCCACGGCGCCAAGCTGCTCTACGCCTACACCGAGGCGACGGTCCCGAAGATCACGGTCGTCACCCGCAAGGCCTACGGCGGCGCCTACGACGTCATGGCCTCCAAGCACCTGCTCGCGGACTTCAACTTCGCGTGGCCGAGCGCGGAGGTCGCGGTCATGGGCCCCGAGGGCGCGGTGAACATCATCTACCGCCGCGACCTCGCCGCCTCCCCCACGCCCGACGAGCGCCGCAAGAAGCTCATGGACGACTACAAGGCGCGCTTCGCCAACCCGTACTCGGCGGCCGAGCGGGGCTACATCGACGACGTGATCGTCCCCCACGAGACGCGTCCTAAGCTCATCACCGCGCTGCACACGCTGCAGACCAAGCGCGAGCCGGGGCCGAAGCGCAAGCACGGGAACATCCCCCTGTAACCCCACCATCCGGAGGAGAGGTCCCTGCGCGAACACCTCCGACTGGGGGATGTTCAACGCCCGCGGGCCAGGGGAAGATGACCCTCGACCGGTGCTTCGCCCCCCTCGAGGCCCGGATCAGGTAGGCCCCCATAGACGGCCGCCCCCCTCGGCCCGGGCCTCCACAGAATCGAGCACCACCCCGGTCGCCTTCCCCCTGCCCTGGCGGCCGGGGTTGCTCGTTCTAGCCCCTCATCCTGCCCAGCAGGTTCCCGGCCGCCCGGCGCGCGGGCTTCGCGGCCAGCGCCGCGGCGTGACGCGCGGCGTCGCGCGCCTCCTTCACCCGCAGCTCCGTCGACGACGGCTCGAACTTCGCGCGGACGCGGTCACGCAGCTCCTCGCGGAAGGCCGCGTGCTCCTGCGGGCCGAGCAGGACGCGCTCGCGCGCGTGCAGCTCGCCCTCCCAGAAGCAGCCGAGGAGGTGGTCCTCCAGCGCCATCTGCTCGCGCCAGCGCGGCAGGACGCGCAGGGTCCAGTCGTCGTGGATCGAGTGGAGCTTGTGGGTGAAGACGAGGCCCTCGGCCTCGAGGTCGCAGAACCACCGGTGGTGGTCGTGGCCCAGCCACGGCCCGTCGCCCTCGACGTTGAAGATGAGCTCGGCCTCGATCGTCGGGACCTCGACGTAGCCGGCCTTCGAGACGCGCGAGAGCTCGGAGCAGACCCAGATGGGGTCGCGGACGTCCTCGAGCGTCGTCACGCAGATCGAGAAGTCGAACTGGTCGTCGGCGAAGGGCCAGGGCTTGCGGTCGCAGATGTCGCGCACGACCCAGGTCTTCGCGCTGAAGCGCTCGTCGCGCGGGCCGTAGGAGCCCATCGCCCCGCGCGTCTCGTACGGCATGAGGTCCAGGACCCAGTCGGCACGGTTGAACGGCGCGGCCCACGCGCCCACGTCGAGGACCTGGGCGTCGTCGGGGAGCTCGCTGAGGATGCGCTCGGTCGCGGCGGGCAGCACGCGCCAGAGCCTAGACGCGGTGCTGGGTGAGCAGCTCCCGGGCCTGTGCGAGGGCGGCGTCGCCCGGCTCACCCTCGACGGTCTGGGTGCGGCGCTGGAGCGCCGCGAGGGCCGCCTCGACCACCAGCTCGGCCGTCAGCCCGGGCGCGAGGTCCGCGGCCCCACCCGCCGTCGCGGGGTCCCAGTCGAGCTCGAGCGCGGCGTAGACGTCCACGAGCGCGGCACGCAGGCGGTCCCCGCCACCCACGACCACGACGGCGCTGCTCAGCGACGCGCCGCGGATGGTCCGCTGCGCGATCCCGGCGAGCTTCGGGGCGCCGCGCGCGTCGTGGACGCTCCACGCGCCCGGGCAGTACTCGCCCGGCAGCTCGCCGGCGACCGGGTCGAGCCCGGCGTCGCGCAGCGCCTGGACGACGACGGCGGTGGCGCCGGCGAAGCGCTCCTGCACCCCGCCCGCGACCGTCCGCGCGGGTTCGACCAGCTCGACCAGGACCGCGTCCTCGTCGTAGCCCGCGGCGCGGCCGCCGCCGAGGCGGACGACCGGGAGGTAGCCGTGGGCGCGGGCGGCCTCGGCGGCCGCGGCGAACCCGGGACGCTGGGCGTCGAGCCGGCCGAAGGCCATCGTCGGCCCCGGCCGGAACACGCGCGCGAGCGGGCCGCGGTCGCCCGCGGCGACCTGGCGCAGCAGCGCGTGGGTGAGGGCGAGGTCCAGGAGCGGGTCGCCCGGGTGGCGGTCCCGCAGCAGCTCCATCAGAGGCGGACGGTCTGCGCCTCGACGCGCCCGGCCCGCCATGCCTCGACCGCCGCGGCGGCGATCGCCAGGTCCTGGATGGCGAGCCCCGTCGAGTCGAAGAGCGTGACGGCGTCGGGCCCCCGCCGCCCCGGCGCCTCGCCGGTCAGGACCGCGCCGAGGTCGGTGACCTGCTCGCGCGTGACCATCCCGGCCTCGACGGCGCCGGTCAGCTCGCCGCCGTGGGACGCCTGGGCCCACTCGTCGCAGAACAGCGCGCACGACGCGACGGCGCCCACCGTCGCCTCCGCCTTGCCCGGCCCGTCCGCGCCGAGCATGTTGAGGTGCATGCCCGCCCGCAGGTCCTTGGCGTCGACGACGACCTGCGCGCCCGGCGTCACGCACGTGACGACGTCGCAGCGCAGCGCCTCGGCCAGCGTCCCGGCGCGCCAGCCGAGCGTCGCGGCGAGCTCCTCGGCCGCCTCGGGCCGCGGGTCGAAGCAGACGCCGTCCGCGTAGCCCGCCGCCGCGAGGCACCGCCCCGCCCAGCCGCCGTTGAGCCCGCAGCCGATGACCGACGCCGTCGTCGCGTCCTCCCGCGCCAGCGCCTTGCCGGCCACCGCCGCCACCGCCCCGGTCCGCAGCGCCGTCACGGCGCCCGCGTCGAGCAGCGCGATCGGCTCCGAGGTCTCGGCGTCCGACACGCACAGCAGGCCGATGACCGTCGGCAGCCCCCGCCGCGGGTTGGACGGGAACGACGAGATCCACTTCAGGATCGCCAGCCCGTCGCCGCGCGCCGGCATCGCCCGGAAGTCCCCGAACCCGGGCGACTCGAGGTAGACCTTCGGCGGCATCACCCAGTCGCCCTGACGGTGGCGCAGGAACGCCTCGCGGGTGCGCGAGATCGCCTCGGCGGCGGACACCGCCCCGAGGATCGCCTGGCGGTCGAGGACGGCGAGGTCGGGCATCGGCCCGGACGCTACCGCCGGGCGGCTACGCGCCCCAGGGGTGCGGGTCGCCCCACGGCGACGGCGCGTCCGGCTCGCGGCCGGTCCCCTCGAGCAGCGCGGCGCGCAGCCAGGGGTTCTGGCGCTCCTGCACCGGCACGGCGACCGGCGTGTGCTCGCGCAGGAAGCGCTCGACCGCGGCGACCACGGCGGCGGCCTCCTCCGGGGAGGCGGCCGGGGTGACGAGCTCCAGCTGCGGGCGGCGGTTGGGCACCGCGCGGGACCCTACCCGACGAGCGTCTGACACCGGTCGCCGCGGCCAGGTGTCAGATGCTGGTCGGCCGGCCGGTGGTGAGCGGCGACGCGCCAACCGGCGCACGGCGCGTGCAGTCGGCGGGAGGCTGCGCGTCGGGCGGGTGGACGGCGTGCACGAGGCGCGCCGCCGACGAACCCAAGGAGCAAGCGAGATGCCCCAGTACCTCCTCTGCATCGCCGGTGACCCGGCCGACGCCCCGCAGCCCGGCAGCGAGTTCGAGGCGCGCCAGCGCGAGAAGTGGGCCGAGGTGACCCAGCAGCTGCAGGAGTCCGGCGCGTTCGTCGCCGGCGCCCGGCTGCAGGGCACGGAGACCGCGACGACCGTCCGCGAGCGCGCCGGCGAGGTGCTCGTCACCGACGGGCCGTTCGTCGAGACCAAGGAGGTCCTCGCCGGCTACTACCTCATCGACGTCGAGGACCTCGACGCCGCGATCGCCTGGGCCAGGCGGATGCCGAACGTGACCTACGGGTCGATCGAGGTCCGCCCGCTGTTCCCGGCGCCGACGGGGTGACCGCGGGCGCGCAAGCGGCGCTGGACCGCGCCTTCCGCGAGGAGTGGGCGAGCGTCGTCGCGGCGCTCGCCCGCCGCCTGCGCGACCTCGACCTCGCCGAGGACGCGGCGAGCGACGCCTTCGCGGAGGCCGCCCGCACGTGGCCGCGCGACGGCGTCCCGGCGAGCCCCGGTGCCTGGCTCACCACCGTCGCGCGGCGCCGGGCCCTGGACCGGCTGCGCCGGGACCGCCGGCACGCCGAGCGCGTCGCCGCCCTCGCCGACCTGCGCGAGCCACCACCTCCGGGCGCCGGCCACGACGACCGCCTCGAGCTCCTCTTCGCCTGCTGCCACCCGTCGCTGGCGCCGGAGGCGCGCATCGCCCTCACCCTGCGCGCGGTCGCCGGCCTCACCACCGCCGAGATCGCCCGCGCCTTCCTCGTCGACGAGCACGCCATGGCCCAGCGCCTGCTGCGCGCCAAGGCGAAGGTCGCCAGGGCCGGCATCCCCTTCCGCGTCCCGCCGCCGGAGGAGCTGCCCGATCGCCTCGGGCAGGTGCTCCACGTCGTCTACCTCGTCTTCAACGAGGGGTGGGCCGCGAGCCGCGGCGACGCGCTCGTGCGCCGCGAGCTCTGCACCGAGGCCGTCCAGCTCGCGCGCCTCGTCCACGGCCTCCTCCCGCAGGACGCCGAGGCGACGGGGCTCCTCGCCCTCCTGCTCCTCCTCGACGCGCGGCGCGCCACCCGCACCGGCGAGGGCGGCGCGTTCGTGGCGCCGGACGCGCAGGACGCCACGGCCTGGGACCGCCCGCGCATCGACGAGGGGCTGGCGCTCACCGCCGCCGCGTTCGCGAGCGCCCCGAGGGACCACGGCCCGGGCCCGTACGCCCTCCAGGCCGCGATCGCCGCCGAGCACGCCCAGCCGCCGCCGGACTGGACGCGCATCGCGACGCTCTACGCCGCCCTGGCGCGCCGCCAGCCGAGTCCGGTCGTCGAGCTCAACCAGGCCGTCGCGCTCACCTTCGCCGACCGCCTCGACGAGGGCCGCACGCTCCTCGACCGCCTCAAGGAGGACGGGCGCCTGGACCGCTACCAGCCGCTGCACGCCGCCGACGCCGAGCTGCACCGCCGCAGCGGGGACCACGAGCGCGCCCGCGCCGCCTACGACCGCGCCATCGCCCTCAGCGCGAACGCCGTCGAGCGGGCCGAGCTCGTGCGACGTCGCGAGGCCCTTTCCGCACCAGATCGGTGCTGAAAATCCCCTAATCCCTGGGGGATTTCGGTGCTACCTTGTGCCGACCATGGAGCCGACCAGCGTCCGCGGCCGCAAGGGCAGCATCGAGAACCCCGAGGTCATCGAGAACGTCCCCGGGCACGTCATCCCGATCGTCGCCGGGGAGTTCGACGACTTCGACAACGAGGCCGAGAAGTTCCTCGCCGGCGGCACGCCGGAGAACGAGTTCATCGGCTTCCGCCTCAAGCAGGGCGTCTACGGCCAGCGCCAGGCCGACGTCCAGATGATCCGGGTGAAGCTGCCGATGGGCGGGATCACGCCCGAGCAGATGGAGGCGTTCGCGGACGTCGTCGAGAAGTACGCGCCCCTCAACAAGGGCCACATCACGACGCGCCAGAACATCCAGCTGCACCACATCCCGCTCCGCGACGCCGCCAAGGCCATCCGCGAGCTCTCCGACGCCGGGCTGTCGAGCCGCGAGGGCTGCGGCAACACCGTGCGCAACGTGACGCAGGACCCGCTGGCCGGCATCTGCCACGACGAGGTCTTCGACCCCACCCCGTACGCGGGCGCGTACGTGCGTTACTTCGTGCGCCACCCCACGACGCAGCTCATGCCGCGCAAGATCAAGACGTCGTTCGACGGCACCGCCGAGGACCGCGCGATCTCCGGCATCCACGACATCGCCTTCCACGCGCGCATCAAGGACGGCAAGAAGGGCTTCGAGGTCCGGGTCGGCGGCGGCACCTCGATCATGCCGCGCATCGCCCCGACGCTCTACGAGTTCGTCGAGGCCGACAACGGCGAGTACATGGAGGTCGCCGAGGCGGTCTTCCGGATCTTCGACAAGCAGGACTGGCTGCGCGTGAACCGCGCCCGCGCCCGCATCAAGGTCTTCGTCGACAAGTTCGGCATCGAGGAGCTCCTGCGCCTCGTCGAGGAGGAGCGACAGGGCGACTGGGTCAAGGAGCGCCACTTCGACGTCGCCGGACTGCGCTTCGACGTCGACGAGGAGGCCCTGGCCCCCGCGCCGCTGGCCTCGTACGCGACGCCCAACGGCGACGCCCGCGAGTTCGACGCCTTCGTGGCCTCCAACGTCCATCGCCAGCGCCAGGAGGGCTTCAGCGCCGTCGAGGTGAAGATCACCCGCGGCGACCTGACCCCGGAGCAGTTCCGCGCCCTCGCGAAGCTCATGCGCGAGTACTCCGGCGGCTTCGCGCGCACCACGGTCGGCCAGAACCTCATCCTGCGCTGGGTGCGCGACGAGGCGGTCTACGCGCTGTGGCGCGAGCTCAAGGCCCTCGGCCTCGGCGCCGCCGGCGCGCAGGAGATCACCGACACGGTCTCGTGCCCCGGGACCGACTCCTGCAAGCTCGGCATCACCGCGTCGATGGGCCTCAACGGCGCGATGCAGCAGCGGCTGCTCGAGATGGACATCACGGACCCGCTGACCAAGCGGATCCACATCAAGAACTCGGGCTGCCCCAACGGCTGCGGCCAGCACCACATCGCCGACATCGGGTTCTACGGCGCGTCGATCAAGGTCGGCGAGCACACGCTGCCCGCCTACATCCCGCACGTCGGCGGCCAGTACGAGGAGGGCCTCGTCGCCTACGGCCAGCGCCTCAAGACGCGCCTGCCCGCCAAGCGCGTGCCCGACGCCGTCGAGCGCTGGATCCGCATGTACGAGGCCGAGCGCGAGGAGGGCGAGCTGTTCCGCGCCTACGCCGCCCGCGTCGGCACCAAGCGCTTCGAGGACGAGGTCCGCGACCTGGCCATGCCGGTCGAGTTCGGCCTGGAGTCCATGAACATGTTCATCGACTGGAACCGCAAGGTGCCCTTCGAGGTCATCCGCGGTGAGGGCGAGTGCGCGGTCTGAGCACCCACGAGGCCACGCTGCGCGACACCCTCGCGCAGGCCGCCGAGCACGAGCGGCTCGTCTTCCTCTGCTCCTTCCAGAAGGAGGAGTCGGTGATCCTCGACGAGCTGCTCGGCGTCGCGCCGCACGCGAAGGTCGTCACGATCGACACCGGGGTCCTGTTCCCGGAGACGCTCGAGACGTGGCGGCGCTTCGAGGAGCGCTTCGGCGTCCGCGTCGAGGTCGAGGACGCGGCGAACCCCGTCGCCCCGTGGACCGGCCCGGAGCACTGCTGCACCCCCAAGAAGGTCGAGGCCCTCGAGCGCGCCGTCGCCGGCGCCGACGCCTGGATCACGGGCATCCGCCGCGAGCAGAACGAGCTGCGCGCCGACGCCCAGCCCGTCGAGTGGGACGAGAAGCGCGCGATGTGGAAGTTCAACCCGCTCGTCGACTGGACGGAGAAGGACCTGTGGCGGCGGATCGCCGAGCGCGAGCTGCCCTACCACCCGCTCCACGACCAGGGCTACGCGTCGATCGGCTGCGCCACCTGCACCCAGCCCGGCTCGGGCCGCGAGGGCCGCTGGGCGGGCACCGACAAGACCGAGTGCGGGCTGCACGTCTAGGACCACCTCCCTCGTGGACCCGCTCGTCATCGTCTTCGGCCTGGGCGTCGGGGTCCTGGTCGGCCTGACCGGGATCGGCGGCGGCTCGCTCATGACGCCGCTGCTCATCCTGTTCGCGGGCGTCCCGCCGACGGTGGCGATCGGCACCGACCTCGCCTACGGCGCGGTCACCAAGACGCTGGGCGGCTGGCGGCACCTGCGCAAGGGGACCGTCGACCTCGGCGTCTCCAAGTGGCTGGCGTTCGGCAGCGTGCCGGGCTCGCTCGTCGGCGTCTGGGTCCTCGAGACCTTCGGCGACGACCTGCAGGACCAGCTGCTGGGCGCCGTCGCCGGCGCGCTGCTGGTCGTCTCGCTGTCCATCCTCTTCCGCGCGCTGTTCCTGCGTGCCGCGGTCGACCGCGAGCGCCACACCGTCGAGCTGACCACGAAGGTGAAGGCCGGCGCCGTGTCGATGGGCGCCGTGCTCGGCGTCATCCTCGGGGTGACCTCCGTGGGCTCCGGCGCGCTCATCGGCCTGGCGCTCATCCTCGTCTTCCGCCTCACGCCCCACCGCGTCGTGGGCACCGACGTCTTCCACGCCGCGATCCTGCTGTGGAGCGCCGGGCTGGCCCACTGGGTCGGCGGCAACGTCGACTTCGGCCTGATGGGCACGATCCTCATCGGCTCGCTGCCGGGCGTGCTGATCGGCACCGCGCTCATCGACAAGGTCCCCGCCCAGGTCCTGCGCCCCGCGCTGGGCTGCGTGCTGCTCGGCAGCGCGCTGGGCGTCCTGTCCAAGGCCGGCGTCGACGTCCCCGGCGCCGCCATCGTGGGCATCCCCGCCGCCGTCGGCGTCGGGGCCTGGCTCATCCACCGCTCCCGCTCCCCCCTGCCGGAGGCCGTCCCCGCATGACCCCGCTCAACCACCTGCGCCTGCTCGAGGCGGAGGCCATCCACATCATGCGCGAGGTCGCGGCCGAGCGCTCGAAGCCCGTGCTGCTCTTCAGCGGCGGCAAGGACTCGATCGTCCTCGTGCACCTCGCGCTCAAGGCCTTCCGGCCCGGGCGCTTCCCGTTCCCGCTCATGCACGTGGACACGGGCCACAACTTCGACGAGGTCATCGAGTTCCGCGACCGGATGGTCGAGTCGCTCGGCGAGCGCCTGGTCGTCGCCTCCGTGCAGGAGTCGATCGACAAGGGCCGCGTGGTCGAGGAGACCGGCCCGCGCGCGTCGCGCAACCGGCTGCAGACCGTGACGCTGCTCGACGCGATCGAGGAGCACGAGTTCGACGCCGCCTTCGGCGGCGCGCGCCGCGACGAGGAGCGCGCGCGGGCGAAGGAGCGCATCCTCTCCTTCCGCGACGACTTCGGCGGCTGGGACCCCAAGAACCAGCGGCCCGAGCTCTGGAACCTCTACAACGCGCGCATCCGCCGCGGCGAGCACCTGCGCGCGTTCCCGCTGAGCAACTGGACCGAGCTCGACGTCTGGCAGTACATCCTCGAGGAGGGCATCGAGGTGCCGTCGATCTACCTGGCCCACGAGCGCGAGGTGTTCGAGCGCGACGGGATGCTCTACGCGACCAGCGACTTCGTGGAGCGCGACGAGCGCGACGGCGACCCGTTCCGCACGAGCGTGCGCTACCGCACCGTCGGGGACCTGTCGTGCACCGGGGCGGTCGCCTCGACCGCGGGGACGCTCGAGGCGGTCGTCGACGAGATCCGCGCCACGCGCGTCACCGAGCGCGGCGAGACGCGCGCCGACGACCGCACCTCCGAGGCGGCCATGGAAGAGCGCAAGGTCGCGGGGTACTTCTAGAGATGAGCGAGACCGTGACCGAGACCCAGCTCGTCCGGCTGGCCACCGCCGGCAGCGTCGACGACGGCAAGTCGACGCTCATCGGCCGGCTGATGTGGGACGCCAAGGCGATCCTCAGCGACCAGGAGGACGACCTGCGCGGCCGTGACGGCGAGCTCGACCTCTCGCGCCTGACCGACGGCCTGCGCGCCGAGCGCGAGCAGGGCATCACCATCGACGTCGCCTACCGCTACTTCGCGACGCCGCGGCGGCGGTTCATCCTGGCCGACACGCCGGGCCACGTGCAGTACACGCGCAACATGGTCACGGGCGCCTCGACGGCCGACCTGGCCATCGTGCTGGTCGACGCGCGCCACGGCGTGGTCGAGCAGACCCGCCGCCACGCGTTCCTCGCGTCGCTGCTCGGCATCCCGCACCTCGTCGTCGCGGTGAACAAGATGGACCTCGTCGACTTCGCCGAGGAGCGCTTCGACGAGATCGTCCGGGACTTCTGCGCGTTCCGCGACCGCCTGGCGGCGCGCGACGTGGCCTTCGTGCCGATCAGCGCGCTCAGGGGCGACAACGTCGTCGACCGGTCCGAGGCGATGCCGTGGTACGGCGGGCTGGCGCTGCTCGAGCACCTCGAGACGGTGGACGTGGCGCGCGACCGCAACACCACGGACCTGCGCTTCCCGGTCCAGTACGTCATCCGCGAGGGCCAGAGCGACTTCCGCGGCCTGGCGGGCTCACTCGCGTCCGGGACCCTGCGTCCCGGCGACGCGGTGCGGGTGCTGCCGTCGGGCGTGGAGGCGACGGTCGCCGAGGTGCGCACGTACGACGGCCCGCTCGAGGCGGCCGAGCCGCCGATGGCGGTGACGGTGGTGCTCGACCGCGACGTCGACGCCTCGCGGGGCGACGTGCTGGTGCACGCCGACGCCGGCGTCGAGCCGGTGCGCGAGCTCGAGGCCGACGTCTGCTGGTTCTCCGACCGGCCGCTGACCCCGCGCGCCCGCCTGCTGCTCAAGCACCACACGCGCACCGAGCCGGTCCTGGTCGACCAGCTCGTCGACCGCGTCGACGTCGGGACGCTCGACCGCGCGCCGGCCCCGGCGCAGCTCGAGCTCAACGACATCGGCCGGGTGCGGCTGCGCACCCGGACGCCGCTCGTCGTCGACCCCTACGAGGCCAACCGCGCCGGCGGCGCGTTCATCCTCGTGGACGAGGCGACGAACGAGACGGTCGCGGGCGGGATGGTGCGCTAGCGCGCGACCGCGCGCTTGACCTCAACCGCGGTTGAGGTCGCACACTGGGGACGTGTCCACCGCCGTCCCCGCCTCCACCTCCCCGCGGGCGCTGCTCGCGCTGCTGCTCCTCGGCCAGTTCCTCGTCGTCCTCGACGTCTCGGTCGTCAACGTCGCGCTGCCCGACATGCAGTCCGGCCTGGGCCTTAGCGCCACCGGGCTGCAGTGGGTGATCAACGGCTACACGATCGCCTACGCCGGCTTCCTGCTCCTCGGCGGCCGGCTGGGCGACGTGCTGGGCCAGCGCCGGGCGTTCCTCGCGGGGCTCGGGCTGTTCGTCGTGGGCTCGCTCGTCGGCGGCCTGGCCGAGAGCTCGGGCGTGCTGCTCGTGGGGCGCGTCGTGCAGGGCCTGGGCGCGGCCGTGCTGTCGCCGGCGACGCTGACCATCCTGCTCGGCGCCTTCCCGGAGGGGCCCGAGCGCGCGAAGGCGATGGGCTGGTGGATGGCCATCGGCGCGGCCGGCGGCGCGACGGGCGGCCTGGTCGGCGGCGCGCTGACCGAGTGGCTGTCGTGGCGCTGGGTCCTGCTGGTCAACGTGCCGGTGGGCGCGGCGGTCCTCGTGCTCGCGGCGCGGATGCTGCGCGACGGGGTGGTCGTGCGCCGGCCGCGGCTCGACGTCCCGGGCGCCGTGGCCGCCACGACCGGCCTGGCGGCCCTCGTCCTGGGCATCACGCAGATCGAGGCGCACGGGTGGACGGCGACGGAGGTCGTCGTGCCGGTCGCGGCCGCGGTCGTCCTGCTCGGGGCGTTCGTGCAGCTGCAGCGCATCACGGCCGAGCCGCTCATGCCGCTGCCGGTGCTGCGGCTGCCAGGGCTGGCGGTGGCGAACCTCGTGACGCTCGTGTCGGGCGCCGGGCTGTTCGCCGTCTGGTTCTTCCTCACGCTCTACATGCAGGAGGTGCTCGGCCTCGGCCCGCTCGAGGCCGGCGTCGGGTTCCTGCCCCACACGCTGGCGATCATCGCCGGCACGCAGATCACCACCCGCTGGCTGGGCGCGCGCGACCCGCGCGTCGTCGTCTCGCTCGCCCTCGCGATGGCCGCGGTCGGCTTCCTCCTGCTCGCGCGGGCCGAGGCCGATGGCTCCTACGTCACCGACGTGGCCCTGCCGGGCGCGCTCGTGATGCTCGGCGCGGGGATCTCGTTCCCGCCGATCATCGGCGCGGCGACGGCGGGGGTCGGGCCCGAGGTCCACGGCCTGGCGTCGGGGATCCTCAACACCGCGCGGATGGTGGGCGGCGGCCTGGGCCTGGCGATCCTCGCCACGGTGGCGACGTCGACGACGCGCGACGCCGCCGACGGGGCCCCGCCCGACCCCGCGGCGCTGGTGGCCGGGTTCGACGACGCGTACCTCGTCGCGGCGGCGACGATCGCGGTCGCGGCGCTGCTCTCGTGGCTGCTGCCGCCCCCCGACCGGCCGGCGGGCCGGGTCCCGCAGCCCGCGCCGGCCGAGGCGTAGGTCCAGGGGTGCGGGCGATCGTCGTGCGCCGCCACGGCGGCCCTGAGGTGCTGGAGCCGACCGAGCTGCCGGACCCCGCGCCCGGTCCTGGGCAGGCGCTGGTGCGCGCCGCGGTCAACGGCGTGCACCTCGTCGAGGCGACGGTGCGCCGCGGCGGCGACGGCGTGCCGCCCCACCTGCGCCCGACGCTCCCCTACGTCCCGGGCCGCGAGGTGGCAGGGGAGGTCGTCGCGGTGGGCGAGGGGGTGGACGCCGGACTCGTCGGCCGGCAGGTCGTCGCCAACACCTCGGCGGCGGGCGGGGGCGGGGGCTACGCCGAGCTCGCCGCGGTGCCGCTCGAGCTCCTGCACCTCGTGCCCGACGGCCTGGGCCTCGAGGCCGCGGTGGCGCTCCTGGGCACCGGGCGGATGGCGATCCGCGTCGCCGACGTCGCCCGGATCGGTCGGGACGACGCCGTCCTCGTCCTCGCGGCCGCCGGCGGGATCGGCGCGATGCTCGTGGGCCACGCCCGGCTGGCCGGCGCGCGGCTGGTGGTCGGCGCGGCAGGCGGTCCCGAGAAGACCGCGCTCGTCCGGGCGCTCGGGGCGGACCTCGCCGTGGACTACGCCGTCGCAGGCTGGGACGAGGAGGTGCGCGAGGCGGCCGGCCCGGACGGCGTGACGGTCGTGGTCGACGGCGTGGGCGGCGACGCCGGTCAGCGGGCCCTCGCGCTGCTGGGCCGCGGCGGGCGCCAGGTCGTCGTCGGCTGGGCCGCCGGCACCCCGACCACCGCCTCCGCCGGGGAGCTCGCCGCCCGCGGCGTGGCGCTCCTGCCCGTGGTCGGCGGCGCCGGCCCGCCCTCGGCCGAGGACCAGCGCGCCTGGTCGGCCCGCGCGCTCGCCGAGGGCGCCGCCGGACGCCTCGTCGCGCACGTCGGCCGCCGCTTCGCCCTCGACGACGCCGCCGGCGCCCACCGCGCCCTCGAGGCCCGCGCCACCACCGGCAAGACCGTCCTGCTGCCCTGATCGCCGCTCGGGGTCAGACCCCGTCGCACCGCGCTCGGGGCGGTGTTGCATAGTGGTGCTATCTTGTTGGTTGCTTGCTACGAGCAAGCTCCTTCACCATGACCTCCACCTCCACCGCCGCCCCCGTCGAGGACCTCGTCCGGTCGCTGTACCGGCTCGGGATGGTCCAGCGCGACATCGCCCGCCAGGCGATGGCCGAGCTCGGCTCACAGGGCTTCGTCGCGCTCGGCGTCGTGCATCGCGACGGGCCGGTGCGCATCAGCGACGTCGCCAGGGCGCTCGCGGTCGACCTGTCCGTCGCCAGCCGCCAGGTCGCGGCGCTCGCGAAGGCCGGGTACGTGCGCCGCGAGGCCGACGAGGACGACCGCCGCGCCCAGCGCGTGTCCGTCACCGACGACGGACGCCGCGTGCTCGCCGAGAGCCACCGGCGCATGGTCGAGCGCTTCGCCGCCGCCCTCCACGGGTGGGCCGCCGACGACGTCGGCGCGCTGGCCGCCGGCCTCGACCGGCTGCGGGCGGACTTCGAGGCCGGGAAGGCCGAGACCCAGGAGACCCAGACCCCATGACCCCCGACTCCGCCACCGACGCGCAGGCGCGCGACGCGCGCATCACCCCGGCCGGCAGCCCCGCCCCCACAAGGGCGCGCGACCACGTCCTCGACTCCGGCATGACCCACCGCCAGGTCCTCGAGGCCCTGTCGGGCCTGCTGCTCGCGATGTTCGTCGCGATCCTCTCGAGCACCGTCGTCACCACGGCGCTGCCCGAGATCATCGGCGACCTCGGCGGCACGCAGTCCTCCTACACGTGGGTCGTCACCTCGACCCTCCTCGCCCTCACCGTGAGCACGCCGGTGTGGGGCAAGCTCGCCGACCTCCACGACCGCAAGCTCCTCGTCCAGACCGCGCTGACGATCTACGTCGCCGGGTCGATCCTCGCCGGGCTGTCGCAGAGCACGAGCTGGCTCATCGGCTGCCGCGTCGTCCAGGGCCTGGGCGTCGGCGGTCTCACCGCCCTGGTCCAGGTCATCCTCAGCGACCTCGTCTCGCCCCGCGAGCGCGGCCGCTACAGCGGCTACCTCGGCGCCGTCTTCGGGCTGGGCACCGTCGCGGGCCCGCTCCTCGGCGGGCTCGTCACCGACGCGTTCGGCTGGCGCTGGTGCTTCTACGTCGGGGTCCCGTTCGCCGCCGCCGCGTTCGTCGTCCTCCAGCGCACGCTGCACCTCCCGCGCCGCCGCCGCGAGGCCCACATCGACGTCCCCGGCGCGCTGCTCATCGCCTCAGGCGTCTCGAGCCTGCTGATCTGGGTCTCGCTCGCCGGCCAGGAGTACGACTGGCTCTCGTGGCAGACCGCCCTCCTGGTCGGCCTCGGCGTGGTCCTCTGCGCCACCGCCGTCGCGGTCGAGCGTCGCGTCCGCGAGCCGCTCGTGCCGCTGCGCCTCTTCGGCGACCGCACCGTCGTCCTCGCGGTCGTCGCGTCGATCGCCGTCGGCATCGCGATGTTCGGCACCACGGTCTTCCTCAGCCAGTACATGCAGATCGCCCGCGGCAAGTCGCCCATCGAGTCGGGCCTGCTGACGATCCCGATGGTCGTGGGCCTCTTCGTCGCCTCGACGATCGTCGGCCGCCTGGTCACCAGGACCGGCCGCTACAAGCGCTTCATGCTGGCGGGCACGCTCTCGCTCACCGTCGGCCTCGCGCTGATGGGGACCATCGACGAGCGCACGAGCCTCGTCGAGGTCGGCGCCTTCATGCTCCTCGTCGGCGCCGGCGTCGGCATGACGATGCAGAACCTCGTGCTGGTGGTGCAGAACACCGTCCGCCAGCAGGACATCGGCGCCGGCTCGTCGCTCATCGCGTTCTTCCGCTCCCTCGGCGGCGCGATCGGCGTCAGCGTCCTCGGCGCGCTCCTCGCCCACCACGCGCGCGACGCGATCGCCGACGGCCTGGCCGCGCAGGGCGTCGACCCCGCCCGGCTGGGCGCCAGCGGCGCCGGTCACATCCCCGACGTGAGCGCGCTGCCCGAGCCCGTGGCCCGCGTCGTCGAGCACGGCTACGGCACCGGCATCGCCGAGATGTTCCTCGTCGCCGCGCCGCTCGGGCTCATCGCGTTCCTCGCCCTGCTGCTCCTGCGCGAGCAGCCGCTGGGCACCAAGAGCGGCCGCGAGCTGGCGGCGGCCGGTGGGGCGGCGGCATGAGCGCGCTGCCCCAGGAGCTCGGCGAGCTGCACCTGCACCGCCTGCTCGTCGCCGTCGACGGCTCGGCCAGCAGCGACCTCGCGCTCGCAGCGGCCGTAACGGCGGCCCGGCGGGACAACGCCTCGCTGACCCTCGTCACCGTCGCGCCCGACACCGTGGCCGAGGCGGCGCGCTGGCCCGGCGGCTTCACGATGCCGGCCATGCCGCAGGCCGAAGCCGACGCGGCGGCCGACCGGACCCTGCGCGACGCGGTCGCCCGCGTCCCGCAGGACATCCCCGTCACGACGGTCCTGCGCCACGGCCGCCCCGGACCCGAGGTCGCCAAGCTCGCCGCGTCGGGCGACTTCGACGCGGTCCTGCTCGGCGCACGCGGCGTCGGCCGTGTCGGCGCCCTCATGGGCAGCGTCAGCCACCACGTGCTGCACCACGCGCCGATCGCCGTCTTCGTCGCCCACGCGCCGCGTGGCGGCGCGCTGGCCGACGCCGCCTGAGGGCGTCCCGACGAGACGGCGTCCGAGCGCCGCCCACAGGTACATTCCCGCCCCTCATGTTCAGCAAGATCCTGGTCGCCAACCGCGGCGAGATCGCGATCCGCGTCTTCCGCGCCTGCCGCGAGATGGGGATCGCCACGGTCGCCGTGTACTCGGAGACCGACCGCGACGCCCTGCACCCCAAGATGGCCGACGAGGCCTACAACCTCGGGGACGGACCCGCGGCGGACAACTACCTGAACATCGAGAAGATCCTCCAGGTCGCCAAGGAGTCCGGCGCCGAGGCCATCCACCCGGGCTACGGCTTCCTCGCCGAGAACGCGCCGTTCGCGCGCGCCTGCGACGAGGCCGGCGTCGTCTTCATCGGCCCGCCCGCCAGCGCGATCGACGCCATGGGCTCGAAGACCCGCGCGCGCGAGCTGATGAAGGAGGCCGGCGTGCCGATCGTGCCCGGCACCACCGAGGCGGTCGACACCGTCGAGGACGCCATGCGCATCGCCAAGGACGAGATCGGCTTCCCGGTCGCGGTCAAGGCGTCGGGCGGCGGCGGCGGCAAGGGCTTCCGCGTCGCGCTGACCGAGGACGAGCTGCAGGGCGCCTTCGAGGGCGCCTCGCGTGAGGGCGAGAAGTTCTTCAGCGACCCGACCGTCTACCTCGAGCGCTACCTGCCGAACCCGCGCCACGTCGAGGTCCAGGTCCTCGCCGACAAGCACGGCAACGTCATCCACCTCGGTGAGCGCGACTGCTCCATCCAGCGCCGTCACCAGAAGGTCATCGAGGAGGCGCCCGCCCCGGAGTGGGTCGTCGACGAGGAGACGCGCGAGCGGATCGGCAAGATCGGCGTCGACGCCGCCAAGGCCGTCGACTACGTCGGCGCGGGCACCATCGAGGGCCTCTTCTCGAGCGACACGAACGAGTACTTCTTCCTCGAGATGAACACCCGTGTGCAGGTCGAGCACTGCGTCACGGAGATGGTCACCGGCATCGACATCGTCAAGCAGGGCATCAAGGCCGCCGCCGGCGAGGAGCTCGACTACCAGCAGGAGGACGTCGTCCTGCGCGGCCACGCGATCGAGTGCCGCATCAACGCCGAGAACGCGGCCCGCAACTTCGCCCCGGCGCCCGGCAAGGTCGGCTCCTACAAGGAGCCCACGGGCCCCGGCGTGCGCGTCGACTCGGGCCTCGAGGCCGGGGGCGAGGTCTCGCCGATGTACGACCCGATGGTCTCGAAGCTCATCGTCTGGGACGCCGACCGCGAGCAGGCGACCAAGCGCATGATCCGCGCGCTGGACGAGTACCTCATCGAGGGCCTGACGACCCTCATCCCCTTCCACAAGACGCTCCTGCAGACCGAGGAGTGGGCCAAGGGCGACACCTGCAAGGAGCTGCTCGAGGACAAGGAGTGGCTGAAGTCCACCGCTCCGGCCGAGGCGCCCAAGCCCGTCGTCGAGGACGAGGACGAGGAGACCGCCGAGTCCAAGTACCTCGTCGAGGTCAGCGGCAAGCGCTTCGACGTGCGCGTCGTCGGGCCGGCGCTGTCGGCCGGGGTCGTCGCGGCGCCCGCCAACGGCGCGGCCCCGGCGGCGGGCGGCGGGCGCAAGCCCAAGCGCGGTGAGCGCAAGGGCGGCGCCGCGGGCGGCCCCGACCTCGTCGAGTCCCCGCTGCAGGGCAACATGTGGAAGGTGCTCGTCGAGCAGGGCCAGTCCGTCGAGGAGGGCCAGCTCATCTGCATCATCGAGGCGATGAAGATGGAGAACGAGATCACGGCGCCCAAGGCGGGCGTGGTCGAGGAGCTCCACGTGAAGGAGGGCGAGCCGATCCAGACGGGCGCCCCCATCGCCAAGATCGTCGCCGCGGCCGCCGAGTAGGTGCGGCCAGCACCAGCGCGCCGAAGTGCGCGCTGGTGCGACACTGAGGGGATGGACGAGCGCTTCGCGGACCTCGGGAACGGGATCACCCTCTGCTACGAGCAGCTCGGTGACCCGGCCGACGAGCCGCTCCTGCTCGTCATGGGCCTCGGCGCCCAGATGCTGGCCTGGCCGGACGAGTTCTGCCGCCAGCTGGCCGGCCGCGGCTTCTTCGTCACCCGCTACGACAACCGCGACGCGGGCCGCTCGACGAAGATGAGCGACAAGCGCCCGCCGTCGCTCACGGACCTGCTGCTGCGGCGCAAGAGCGCTGCGGCGTACCTGCTCAAGGACATGGCCGACGACGCCGCCGGCCTGCTCGACGCCCTGGGCATCGAGCGCGCCCACGTCGTCGGCGCGTCGATGGGCGGCATGATCGCCCAGACCTTCGCCGCCCGGCACCCGGACCGCACGCGCTCCCTCGCGTCGATCATGTCCAACACCGGCGCGCTGCTCACCGGCCTGCCGTCGCTGCCGGCGATGCGCTACCTCGCTTCGCCGCCGCCCAAGTCGGTCGACGCCGCCGTGGAGCGCTCCGTCTCGCTCTTCCGCCTCGTGGGCTCCCCGGGCTTCGACCGCGACGAGGCCGAGATCCGCCGGCTCGCCTACCTCGGCCAGGAGCGCAGCGGCGGCGACACCGCCGGCGCCGGGCGCCAGCTCATGGCGATCCTCGCGTCGGGTGACCGCACCCGGGAGCTGCGGCGCATCGAGGCGCCGACCGTCGTCATCCACGGCACGAACGACCGCCTGGTCAACCCCAGCGGTGGCCGGGCCACCGCGAAGGCGATCCCGGGCGCCGAGCTCGTCATGGTCGACGGCCTCGGCCACGACCTGCCGATCGGGGCGTGGCCGCTCGTGCTCGACCCGATCGAGCGCAACGCCCGCCGCACGGCCGCGGCGGACGCCGGGCGCGCCGTGGCCGCCTAGCGCGACCCATAGGCTGGCGGGGTGACCGCCCGCACCTGGCTCGCCGGCCCGCACGAGGCCGAGCACGTGGCGAACCTCCTCATCGCCTTCCGCAACCACTTCGAGGAGGACTGGCCCTCGGACAACGCGATGCTCGCCGGCGTCGAGCGCGTCATGGAGGACCGCAACGCCGACTTCCTGCTCGGCGCCCCGCACGACGACGCGCCGCCCGCGGCCGTCGCCCAGCTGCGCTACCGCTTCGGCATCTGGCGCGCGGGGACCGAGTGCCTGCTCGAGGACCTCTTCGTGCGCGAGGACGCCCGCGGGACCGGCCTGGGCCGGGCGATGATGGAGGCGGTCGTCGCCCGCGCGCACGAGCGCGGCGCGCGCCTCCTCGAGCTCGACACGCACGAGGACAACGCCCCGGCGCTGGCCCTCTACGCGTCCTTCGGGCTCACGCCGGAGCGCGTCCCGGGCGGGCCGCGGCGGCTGTTCCTGCGCGGGCGCCTGGACGAGGAGTAGCGCTCAGGGGGGCGAACTCGGGAGGTGTGACCCCTAGAGCATGCAGTGGATGCTCGAACGGTCACACCCCACCTTCGCCGGCAGCAGAACCTCGTGACGCGTGTCCAGCTCGTCGAGGCGGGCTGGGGGCGCGGCGCGATCGAGTCGGCCCGACGCTCGGGCTGGCTGCACCTCGTGCACGTCGGCGTCTACAGCGTCACGCCGACGCTGACGCCCTCCGCCCGATGCGTCGCGGCGGTGCTGGCCACGGGCGGCGTCCTGAGCCACGAGTCCGCGGCGGCCTGGCACCGACTTCTCGCGTGGCGAGACGGGCCGGTCCACGTCCTGACGCTCAGGCGTGCGCGCAGCCAGCCCGGCATCGTCGTCCATCGCACACGTCGGCTGCCCGCGGCCGACGTCCAGCGTCGCGACGGGATGGCCTTCACGACGGCGACGAGGACGATCCTGGACCTGGCCGGCGTGCTGCCCGAGGCCCTGGTGCTGGACGCGGCGATGGAGGCGCTCCACCGCAAGGTGCTCGACGTCGAGCGGCTTCGCGGCGCCGACCTCCGGGGTCACCGCGGCGCGCGCACGATCGACGTCCTCCTGGGCCGGCTGGCGGACGGCACGCACTCCGCCCTCGAGGTCGACGTGCGGGAGCTCTGCCGGGCGGCGGGCCTGCCGATGCCCGTCGGGCAGTTCCGCCTGGGGCCGCGGCACCACGTCGACTTCGCGTGGCCCGAGCGCAAGGTGGCCCTGGAGGCCGACAGCTGGACGTTCCACGGCAACCAGCGCCAGTGGCTCGCCGACCACGAGCGCAACGCCCGGGCCGTGGCCAAGGGCTGGCAGCTGCTGCGCTTCAACCGCGTCCAGATCCGCGAGCAGCCTGGAGCCGTCATCGCCGCGCTGCGGGCCGCGCTCGCCGAGGTGTGACCGTTCGAGCATCCACGGGATGCTCGAACGGTCACACCTCGCGCCGCACCGCCTCCGCGGGGGCCGGAGCCGTCGGCTCGGCCGTCAGCCGCGGCACCGCCAGCCGCGTCGGTGCCGGCCGGCCGCGCAGCAGGACCTCGCCGTCCACGCGCCAGTGCTCGCGCTCCTCGGGGTCGGCGGCGTCGATGGTCGTGGCGCTGGCGAGCAGCCCGCCGTCGCGGTCCTTGGCCAGCTCCGTGAGGCGTGCGGCCTCGTTGACCGGGTCGCCGATGACGGTGTACTCGAAGCGCGACTCCGCGCCGATCCAGCCGGCGACCGCCTCGCCGCAGGAGACCCCGATGCCGGCGTCGAGCCCGCGCCAGGCGTCGAGCACGCCGCGCAGGTCGCGGGCCGCGGCCAGCGCGCACGTCGCGTGGGCGGGCTGGTCGGCGGGCGCGCCGAAGATGCACAGCGCCGCGTCGCCCTCGAACTTGTTCACGAAGCCGCCGTGGCGCTCGACGGTCTCGACGACGCTCGTGAAGAACGCGTTGAGGAGCTCGACGACGCGCTCGGGGCGCTCGCGGGAGGCCAGCGCGGTCGAGCCGACGACGTCGACGAACAGGACGCTCACCGTGCGGACCTGCCCGCCGAGGGCGGCGCCGCGCTCGAGCGCCTCGCGAGCGACGTCGCGCCCCATCGAGCGGTCCATGAGGTCGCGCAGGCGCTCGCGCTCCTGCAGGCCGGCGACGAGCTGGTTGAAGCCGGCCTGGAGACGACCCACCTCGGACGCGTCGTCGACCGGGACGCGGACGCGCAGGTCGCCGCGGCCCACGGCGTCGGTCGCCTCGCGCAGCTCGCGCAGCGGCACGGCGACGCGGTTCGTCGCGAGCTTCGTCGCCAGGAAGCCGGCGCACAGGGTGGCGACGGCGACGAACCAGATCGGCGCGACGAGCTCGTCGGCCGTCTCGACGTCGCGCCCCACCGGGATCATCGCGAGCATCACGACGGGGATCGCCGTGCAGAGGATCCACGCCAGCAGCAGGCGGGTGCCGACGCCCAGGGAGCCGGCGCTCGGCGGCGCCTCCCAGTCGAGCACCCGCGCGACGACGGGGCGCAGCACGCGCTCGGCGACGAGGAACTCCGCGGCGGCGACGGTGAACGCGCTGGCCAGGAGCGTCGTGCCGAGCTCGACGGCGAGCGTCGACGAGTCGATGAGCGCCAGCGGCCCGAAGACCACCGCGGCCAGGACCCACCGCACGACCGTGATGCGCGCCATGAACGCCGGCAGGCGCAGCGCGATGTCGCGCACCTGGTCGGTCGGCGGCGTGCCCGTCGGCAGCCAGTCGAGCACCGGCTGGGCGTGCAGCCGCACGCTGCGCCGCGCGCTCCAGCCCCCGACGAGCGCCGCGGTCAGGGCGAGGGCGATGCCGATCGGGACGCTGAAGACCTTCGTCTCCTGCGTGTCCGGCGGCAGGATCACGAGGAAGTAGACGGACACCGCCGCCGCCCCGCCCAAGTTGACGAGGTGGCTCCAGACGATGAGCCGGCGCTCCACCCACCGCCAGGACGGGCTCACGAGGGGGCGAACTCCATGACCTCGACGCGGTGGCCGGCCGGCGTGCGCGCGAAGCACCGCGCCGCGCCCCAGTGGCGCGCCCGGTCCTCGACCTCGTGGCCCGCGTCGCGCAGGGTGGCGACGGTCGCCGCGTGGTCCTCGGCGACGACGGCCACGTGGCCCTGCGGCGGGACCACGGGCGTGTCCGCGAGGAGGAGGTGGATCTGCTGCTCGCCGCGCTGCACCCACACCGAACGGTCACGCAGCCCGGCCGGCGGGTCAACCCGGGCGAACCCGAGGAGCGCCCAGAAGGCGGCCTCGGCCTCGACGTCGTCCTCGCGCAGTTCGAGGGCGACGTGCTGGAGCATCAGCCGACTCTACGGACGTTGTCGGCGTGGATCTCCCTCTGCCGGCGATCTCGCCGCGCGAGCGGGAGCTTCGCCTCGTCGGGCAGGCCCTCGAGGTAGGCGACGTCCTCGCGCAGGATCGCCAGCGCCCGCTGCGGGTCCAGCGGGGACCCGTGGCCCGGCACGACCCAGTCGGCCTGCTCGACGTAGGGCGCCAGCCGGCGCAGGGTGGCGAGGTAGGCGTCGCGCGACCCCTGCTCCTGCAGCCACGGCAGCTCGACCGGGGACAGGTAGTCACCGCAGCACAGCACCCGCGCGAAGGGCGCCCACACCGCCATCCCGTCCTCGGTGTGGCCCTCGGCGGGCAGGAGCTCGAGCTCCGCGTCGCCGATCTCGAGCTTGCCGGGCACCGGCAGCGCCTGGACCGACCCCAGCGCGAGCGGATGCGGGCGCACGACGTAGTCGTCCTCGTCGAACTCGCGCAGGTGGCGCTGGGCGTCGCCCGGCTCGGCCCGCAGCCGCGCGGCCGTCGTCTCGCTCACGCCCAGCGGCGCGTCGGGGAACGCCAGCCGCCCGAGCAGGTGGTCGAAGTCCCCGTGGGTGCACAGCAGGCCCGAGAGCGACCAGCCCGCCTGCTGGAGGATGCCCGGCAGCGCGTCGAGCTCGTCCTGGTAGACGAGCGAGTCCAGGACGAAGGTCTCCTCGCCCTGGTGCAGGATCGTGCACGTCGTCTGCCACTTCACGCTGCGGGCGACGACGACGCCCTCGTGCAGCGCGACGACCTGCATGGCGCGGGCTAGAGCCCGAGCGCCTTGGCCGCCTCGAGGAGGGTCTTCACCTCGAGCGTCGGCTTCTTCTGGCCGGGCTCGAGCTCCTCCTTGCGGCGGTTGACCCAGATCGTGGGCACCTTGAGCTTGGCGCAGGGCTCGATGTCGGTCGGCACGCCCGAGGCGATGTGCACCCACCCCTTCTTGCCGCCGATGCGCCGGGCGAACTCGTTGAAGTGCGCCGGGTCGGGCTTGTAGGAGCGCACCTGCTGGGCCGTGACGACGAGGTCGAAGTCGGCGGCCATGTGCCGGCGCGTCTGGCCCAGCAGCTTGTCGTCGATGTTCGAGATGACGCCCGTCTTGTACTTGCCCAGGATCTTGCGCAGCTGGGGCATCGTCTCCTTGTAGGGCGCCCAGCGGTGGAGGCTGTCGGGCAGGAACCCCGCGCGCGAGGTCTCCAGGTCCCAGCCGATCTCCTTGGCCACCCGGACGGCGGTCTGGCGCAGGACCTCGGCGTAGAGCTCGTACGAGCCGCCCTCGATCTCGCGCGAGACCTGGAGGAAGAGGTCGACGACCTGGTCGCGGTCGATCTCGACCCCGTCCCGGGCCGCCTCCTTGGCGAACGCATCGGCGACGCCCTTCTCCCAGTCGATCAACGTCCCGTAGACGTCGAACGTGACCCACTCGATGTTCTTGGGCAGTGCCGCCATGAGGGCGGGCATTCTGCCATTCCAGCTAGTGTCCGCGCCCGCTCATGGACCTCCTCGAACATCAGGGCAAGCAGCTCTTCGCCCGGCACGGGCTCGCGACCTCCGACGGCAAGGCGGTGACCAGCGTCGAGGACGCGGTCGCGGCGGCCAACGAGATCGGCTACCCGGTCGTGGTCAAGGCGCAGGTGCTCATCGGCGGGCGCGGCAAGGCGGGCGGCGTGAAGCTCGCCGCCGACGAGGCCGAGGCGCGCGAGCACGCGACGAACATCCTCGGGCTGGACATCAAGGGCCACATCGTCCGGACGCTGTGGATCGAGCACGCGTCGGACATCGCCACGGAGTACTACGCGTCGGTCCTCCTCGACCGCTCCGAGAAGAAGCCGCTGGTCATGTTCAGCGTCGAGGGCGGCGTGGACATCGAGCAGGTGGCCGAGGAGACGCCCGAGAAGCTGATCAAGCAGACGGTCGACCCGCTCGAGGGCCTCACGCGCGAGCAGGCGCTCGAGATCGCCAAGGCCGGCGGCGCCGACGAGGACGTCGTCGAGGGCGTCGCCGACGCGCTGGTCAAGCTCTACGAGGTCTGGATCGAGGAGGACGCCTCCCTCACCGAGATCAACCCGCTGATCGTCACGCCCGACCGCCAGGTCAAGGCGCTCGACGCGAAGGTCACGCTCGACGGCAACGCGCTCTTCCGCCACGAGGAGAACCAGGGCCTGGGCGACACGGCCAACATGGACCCGATCGAGCTGAAGGCCAAGGAGGAGGGCGTCACGTACGTCGCCCTCGACGGCGACATCGGGATCCTCGGCAACGGCGCCGGGCTCGTCATGAGCACCCTGGACGTCGTCGCCCAGCACGGCGGCTCCCCGGCCAACTTCCTCGACGCGGGCGGCGGCTCGGACGCCGAGAAGGTCAAGCAGGCGGTCGCGCTGATCCTCTCCAACCCGAACGTCAAGGCCGTGCTGTTCAACATCTTCGGCGGGATCACCCGCTGCGACGAGGTGGCCAAGGGCCTGGTGGCCGCGTTCGGCGACCTCAAGCCCGAGGTCCCGTTCGTCGTCCGCCTCGACGGCACCAACGACGTCGAAGGACGTCGCATCCTGGAGGAGGCCGCGCTGCCCAACGTGCACGCGGCCAAGACGATGGACGGGGCGGCCGAGCAGGTCGTCGCGCTCGCGAAGGAGCAGAGCTAGATGGCGATCCTGGTCACCGAGGACACGAAGCTCGCCGTCGCCGGCATCACCGGCCGCGAGGGCTCGTTCCACACCCTCAACAACCGCAAGTACGGCACGAACGTCGTCGGCGGCATCAACCCGAAGAAGGCCGGCACCGACGTCGAGGGCATCCCGGTGTTCGCCGACTGGGCGACCTGCGTCGCCGAGTCGGGCGCCAACACGGCCATGATCTTCGTGCCGCCGCCGTTCGCGGCGGCCTCCGCGCTCGAGGCCGCGCAGGCCGGCGTCGAGCTCGTGGTGATCATCACCGAGGGCATCCCCGCCCACGACGAGCTCAAGCTCTACAACACCGTCAAGCGCGACCACCCGGGCACGCGCGTCGTCGGCCCCAACTGCCCCGGCATCCTGTCGCCGGGCAAGGCCAACGTCGGGATCATCCCGGCGTCGTTCTTCCGCCCGGGCAACGTCGGTGTGGTGTCGCGCTCGGGCACGCTGACCTACCAGATCGGCAACGAGCTGGCCCAGCGCGGCTTCGGCAACTCGTCGATCGTCGGCATCGGCGGCGACCCGGTGCCGGGCTCGTCGTTCATCGACGTCATCGAGCTCTTCGAGGCCGACCCCGAGACCGAGCTCATCGTGATGAGCGGCGAGATCGGCGGCTCGGCCGAGGAGGAGGCCGCGGAGTACATCCGCGACAACGTCTCCAAGCCCGTGCTCGGCTACATCGCCGGCTTCACCGCGCCCCCCGGCAAGACGATGGGCCACGCCGGCGCCATCGTGTCGGGCTCGAAGGGCACCGCGGCCGCCAAGGCCGAGGCCCTGGAGGCCGTGGGCGTGAAGGTCGGCCGCACGCCGACCCAGGTCGCGGAGCTCGCCATGGAGCTCCTCGGCAGCCCCTCCTGAGCGTCCGGGCGCCCCGTCCCCGGCCCGGCCGGGGACGGATGGCGCCGTAGCGCTCAACCGCTGCGGGCGTCCTGCCGATGGGCGTTGTCGTGGCTGCAGCACACCCCTCCCTGGGTAGGGTTCGCGCCGTGCCGCCCGACGTGGGCCAGACGCTGAGCGAGCTCGAGCACAAGCTCCAGGAGCTGGAGCGCGAGCTGCGCTCGTTCGACGACGACGGCGCGCCTTCCCCGGCGCCGGCGACCGCTGCCCCGGCACCCGCAGCCGCGTCCGCACCCCCGCCGCCTGCGCCGGTCACCGCGCCCACCGCCCCCGACCCGGCCGCGCTCGCCGAGCTCCGCGCCTTCCGCGATCGGCTCGCGGCCACGACGCACGAGCTCCTGGCCGACCTCAACCGCGTCCTCGAGTCCGTCGACCGCGCGATCGCCGCGGCGCCCACCACCCCGGTGCCGCCGCTCGTGCCGCCCGCCGCGCCCACCTCGTCCTCGCCGGCCCTCGGCGGCTCGCTCGCCGTCCCCCCGCCGCCCACGCCGCGTCCCCCCGCCCCGGCGCCCGCCGCGCCCGGCCAGGCCGCCGTGCCCGGCGGTCCCGCCGCGGTGCAGGAGGGCCTCGTCACCGTCGTCGCAGGCCCGTTCCACGACATCGCCGTCCTCGGCGCCTTCGAGCAGGCCCTCGCCTCCGTCGCCGCGGTCGACGACGTCTACGTCCGCGGCTTCGACGAGGACCGCGCGCTCATCGACGTCCAGCTCCACCAGCCCGTGGCCCTCGCGGCCGAGCTGCAGTCCACGAGCCCCGTCGCCTTCTCGGTCCTCGACGCGGGCGCCGGGCGCCTCGAGGTGCAGCTCCATGGCTGACCAGCAGCGCCACGACGGCCTCGTGCACACGACCGCGGACGCCGACGAGCACTACAACCCGCTCGCGCTGGTGGGCGTCGTCGTCCTCGCGCTCGTCCTCTTCGCCGCGCTGTTCCTCTCGTTCCTCGTCGCGCCGCTCGCGGTCCTCGTGCTGTTCTACGTCGGCTTCGCCGTGGCGGGCCGCGGGCGCCGCGGCGGCGGGTAGGACGGCCGCCCGTGGACCCGGCCCTCGCCATCGCCCACGCCGCCGGCCTGCCCTACAGCGGGCTGCGCGACGTGACGCCCGACGCCCGCCTGCTGCGCTACGTCCCCCCGCGCGTCGCGCGCGAGCAGAAGGTGGTCCCGGTCGTCCTGGTGGGCGACACGCTGAAGGTCGCCTCGGCGACCGCGCACCCCGACCTGCACGCCGTCACCGACGCCTTCCCCGGCTTGACCATCGACCTCGTGGTGGCTCCCGAGCCCGAGATGGACGCCGTCCTCGGACGGCTCGAGGCCCGCGTCCCATGAGCGCGACCGAGGCCTCGCGCGCCTTCTACCGCCGGCTGGCCGACCACGCCGGCCTGCCGTTCGTGGTGCTCGACCCGGCCGACGCCGGCGCGCCCGACCACCAGGCCGTCAACCCGCTGGCCGCCCGCCTGCTCGGCCCCGAGGTCTGCCGCCAGTACCTCATGCTGCCGGTGGCCTACGTGGACGGCGTGGTCACGGTCGCCACCGCGGCGCCCGCCGACGACCTCTCGCGCGAGGTGGCCGCCTCGCTCACCGGCCGTCCCGTGCGCTTCGTCGTCGCGGCCGAGGACGAGCTGCTCGCCGCGATCGACCGGCTGTTCGGCGCCGCCCCCACCGACGCGGGCGCCGCAGCGGCCGTGCCCTCCGCGAGCCACCCGACCCTGCCGCCCCGCCGGGCGGCCGCCGCCGAGAGCGCGGAGGAGGAGGCCGCCTTCGAGGACGAACAGCCCGACGACCGCGGCCCGGTCACCGACCCGAGCTTCCCGACCCGCCTCGGCGACCTGCTCGTCGCCCGCGGCGTGGCCACCGACGAGGACGTCGCCGCCGCGCTGGAGGAGCAGGCGCGCACCGGCTCGCGCCTGGGCGACGTGCTCATGGCCAAGGGCGTGGTCTCCGAACCCGAGCTCGTGGCGATCCTCGCCGAGCACTTCCAGCTCCCGCTCGTCGACCTCAGCGAGTACGACCCGGACCCGGCCGCGCTCGAGCTCGTCCCCGAGCCGCTGGCGCGCACGCTGCGCGCCGTCCCGCTCGCCGTCGACGACACGACGCTCTACCTCGCGATCGCCGACGTCCTCGACGACCAGACCGTGGCCGCGCTGCGCGAGCACACGCACCTGGAGCTGCGCGGCTTCCTGGCCAGCCGCAACTCGATCGACGAGCTGCTGCAGCGCATCTACGGCGAGGAGTACGTCGCCGTGGCGAAGTCCGAGCTGCTCACGCGCTTCCCCGAGGACAGCGCCAACCAGGTCGTCACGCCCGCGCAGCGGGCGGTCCTGGTCGTCGGCGCCGTCCTGCTCGTCGCCGCGCTGATCCTCTTCCCGGTGCCGACGCTCATCGGCCTGATCGGCGCCTCGTCGATCTTCTACACGGCGACCTCGGTCTACAAGTTCGTCCTCACCTACCGGGCGCTCGGGCACCAGTACGAGATCGACGTCACCCCCGAGGAGGTCGCGGCGCTCGACGAGCGCGAGCTGCCCGTCTACACGATCCTCGTGCCGCTCTACCAGGAGGCCGCGGTCCTCCCGAAGCTCACCAAGGGCATCGAGGGCCTCGACTACCCCAAGACGAAGCTCGACGTCCGCCTGCTCTGCGAGGAGGACGACCCCGAGACGCCGGCCGCCATCCGCGAGATGGACCTGCCGCCGCACTTCAAGCTCGTGGTCGTCCCGGACGCGCAGCCCAAGACGAAGCCCAAGGCGTGCAACTACGGCCTGCTGCAGGCCGACGGCGAGTACGTCGTCATCTTCGACGCCGAGGACATCCCGGACCGCGACCAGCTCAAGAAGGTCGTCATCGCCTTCCGCAAGGCCGATCCGCGCGTCACCTGCATCCAGGCGAAGCTCAACTACTTCAACGCGGACCAGAACCTGCTGACCCGGTGGTTCACCACCGAGTACTCGATGTGGTTCGACCTGATGCTGCCGGGCCTCGACGCGTCCGGCGTGCCGATCCCGCTGGGCGGCACCTCCAACCACTTCATCACCGACCGCCTGATCGAGCTCGCGGCCTGGGACCCGTTCAACGTCACCGAGGACGCCGACCTCGGCATCCGCCTGCACAAGGCGGGCTACAAGACCGCGATGGTCGACTCGACGACGCTCGAGGAGGCCAACTCGGTCCTGGACAACTGGATCCGCCAGCGCTCGCGGTGGATCAAGGGCTACCTGCAGACCTGGCTGGTCCACATGCGCAACCCGGCGCGGCTGCTGCGCCAGATCGGCCTCAAGAGCTTCATCTCCTTCCAGCTGATCGTCGGCGGGACGTTCATCTTCCTGCTCAACCCGATCTTCTGGGGCCTGACCACGCTGTTCTTCTTCTCGAACGCGGGCTTCATCGAGGAGCTGTTCCCGAGCTTCGTCTTCTACGCCGCCGCGTTCCAACTCTTCATCGGCAACTTCGTCTTCATGTACCTCAACGTCGCCGGCTCGGTCCAGCGGGGGTACTTCGACCTGGCCAAGTACGCGCTGCTCAGCCCCCTCTACTGGGGCCTGATGTCGATCGCCGCGTGGAAGGGCTTCGGCCAGCTCGTGACCAAGCCGTTCTACTGGGAGAAGACGATCCACGGCCTCGACGACCCGCACGCGGCGCCCATCCAGCCGCAGCGCGTGGAGGCCTGACGTGGCCGTCGCCCCGCCGCCCCCGACGACGTCGACGGTCGCCGCCGGCCACCAGGGCCACGTCGCCGGCACCGCGCTGGCCGACGCGCCGGACACCTCCCAGCGCAACCTGCCCAGCTGGCGCTGGGCGCTGCTGCTCTTCCTCGTCCTCGCGGTCGCCTACACGTGGATCGGCTACGTCGTGACGATCGACCACCACGTCGTGGTGTTCGACGCGCTGGACCGCCTCACGCGGGCCTACATGGTCTGGCACAACGACCCGCCGAAGCTCGCGGCGATCGGCTTCGTCTTCCCGCCCGTCGCGACGCTCGCGCTGCTGCCCTTCGCGGTGGTCAAGCCACTGGCGACGTCGCTGATCGCGCTGCCGCTGTCCAGCGCGCTGTTCGCCGCGCTGACCGTGGTCCTGCTCGACCGCACGCTGGCCCGCTGCGACATGGCGCCGCTGCTGCGCCTGCCGCTGCTCGCCCTCTTCGCGCTCAACCCGCTGTGGGTCTTCTACGCCGGCAACGGCATGAGCGAGGCGCTGTACTGCGCCCTGCTGGCCTTCAGCCTCTACGCGTTCGTGTCCTGGTACACGACGACCGAGCCGCGCTTCCTCATCGCCGCGGGCTTCGGGATGAGCGTCCTGGTGCTCACCCGCTACGGCTTCCTCATCTGGGCCGCCCTGCTGATGGTGCTCATCGGCGTGGCGCTGGCCCGCCGGCGCGCGAGCAAGGCGGAGGTCGAGGGGTCCGTCATCGCGTTCGCGGCGCCCGTCTTCTACGTCACGGTCCTGTGGGTCCTGTTCAACGCGCTGATCATCGGCGACCCGTTCGGCTGGGTCGACGCGGCGACGAGCACCCAGGCGGTCAACGCGACGGGCATCGACACGACCGGCGCGCTCGGGCTCGACGACGTCGCCCAGCGGCTCATCGAGCTCAACGTCGCCGTCTTCCCGCTGGCGTTCTTCGTCGTGCCCGCGCTGCTCGTCACCTTCGTCGTGCAGCGCAACGACCTGGCGCTGTGGCTCGCGGCGTTCGTCGTCCTCGGCGTCGTGATCATCGGCGCCGACGCGCTCATCTCCGACAACGAGGGCCTGCTGACGCTGCGCGACGCGCTGCCGATGACAGTCGTCTCGTTCGTCGGCGCGGCCTGGCTGTTCCGCAGCTTCCCGGCGCTGCGTCCCGTGGCGTGGGCGCTGAGCGCGGCGGTGCTCGCGGTCGGCCTCGTCACGGCGTGGCAGGGCATGCGCGACCACCCGTTCCAGTCGCTCGAGCAGGCCTTCACGCGGGTGATCGCCGACGGCGAGGACCAGCAGGACCGCCCGTCGATCGGCGGCTACACGGTCGGCATCCGCTCCGAGGCCGGCATGGCCGAGTACGTCAAGCGCAACGTGCGCGGCGGCGACGCGATCCTCACCGACAACTCGAAGACCTTCGGCGTGATCATGCTCAGCGGCCGCCCGCAGGTCTTCCTCGACCGCGTCGACCGCGGCGACTCCGCCTTCCGCCGGGTGCTCGACGCGCCGTTCGGCCGGGTGCAGTACCTGCTGATGACGACGCGCGGCAACGACGGCGGCGACATCGTGGCCCAGCGCTACCCGGCGGCCGGGACCGGTGGCGTGGACGGGCTCGACGTCGCCTACCGGACCGACCGCTACGTGCTGCTGCGCGTCGCCGCGCGGCGGCCGGGCGCGGGGCCCGCGCCCAGCACCCAGGGAGCGACGCCGTGATGGCCGGGCCCGAGCAGGAGCCCTTCGCGCCCGACGCGCTGACCGCGTCGGTCACCGCGCGCGTGCGCGAGGTCATGGCCGAGGCCGAGGCCGCCGCCGAGCGGCTGCGCCGCGAGGTCGAGGAGGCGACGGTCCGCCGCGCCGCCGAGGTCCGCACGGCCGCCGAGGAGGAGGCCGAGCGCATCCGCCGCACCGCCGAGCAGCAGGCCGAGGCCTACCTGGCCGAGGCGCGCCGGCGGGCCGACGCCCACGTCGCGCAGCGCGTCGAGCGGCTGGCCGACCTGACCGACGGGCTGCTCGCGCGCGCCGAGGCGCTCAGCGTCCAGCTCGACGCCGCGGGGGAGGCGCGCCGCGCCGTGGAGGAGCTCGTGGTCGCCGTGCGCGACGCGGCCCGCGCCGCGCTCGAGGACACCGGGGCGCCGCCCGATGCGCCGGCGCCCATGGTGCGCCCCGTGCGCCGCGGCGAGCGCCCGCGCGCGGTGCCGGACCTGCCCCTGAAGGAGGAGTTGTGAGGACCGCCCGGCTGCTGGCCGGCGCCCTGAGCGCCGTCGCCCTCGCGGGCGGCCTGGCCGCGTGCGGCGACGACGACGGCGGGGACGATCCGCGGGGCGCGACGGCCGCGAGCACCACGGCGGCCAGGACGCCGGCCGCCACGACGTCGGCGGGCGCGCCGGCCGTCGGGGCCGCGGGCCAGGCCGGCGTCGCCACCGGCGCGCCGGGGTCCTCAGGCCGCCCGTTCGCGTCCGACGCTCCGTGGAACACGCGCATCGAGGACCGCCCGACCGACGCGCGCTCCTCGCGCTGGATCGCCCTCGCGGCCGGCGACAGTGCCGGCAGCGGGCTCTTCGTCAACACGAGCCGCTGGTCGGTGCCGGTCGTCACCGAGGAGGGCGGGCGCCCCACGCGCGTCGTCTGCCGCCAGCTTCCGGCGTTCTGCGGCGACGGGCGCCGCGTGCGCGAGCTGCCCGTCCCGCCGGGCCAGGACCCGCGACCGGAGTTCGACGGCTGGTTCACGGTGCTCGACCGCCCGGCCGGCGTCGCCTACGACCTGTGGCGCGCGCGCCGCGGCGCCGACGGCGTCATCAGCTACCAGCTCCTGCGCCGCTGGGACCTCGGCGGCCGCGGCGCCCAGGCCCCGGGCCGCGTGGGCGCCCGCGCCTCGGGCCTGCCGCTGTTCGCGGGGCTCATCACGCCGGACGAGGTCGCCGCCTGCCGCATCGAGCACGCGCTGGCGATCTCGGTGCCCGAGCCTGCCGGCGGGCTCTACGTCGCGCCCGCGTCGTCGGCGGACCCCCGAGGCAGCGCGGACGCGCTGCCGCTCGGCGCACGGCTGCGGCTGCGCCCCGGCGTGCGGCTCGACCGCCTGCCCGACCGCACGAACACCTGCGCGGCGCGCGCCGTGACCGACGCGCTGCGCCGCTACGGCGCCATCGTCGTCGACCGCGCCCGCGTCCCGACCCTGTACGCGCAGCTCAACCACGACTGGACCCAGCCACTGCGCGACGCGCGGGGCGCCCTGCTCGACGGTCGCACGCGTCGCCCGCTGTCCCGTGCCCGCCTGTCCCAGCCGGGCGACGTCTCGACCCCCCAGCTGCGCGGCAACGAGGTCGAGCAGCTGCGCCTCGGCGACTTCGAGGTCGTGCAGGCCGGCGAGCTGCGCCGCTTCCCCGGCCTGCGCGACACCGGCGAGGAGACCTCCCGATGACGGCCCGCCGCCGCCTCCTGCTCGCGACCGCCGTCGTCGCGGCCGCCGCGCCGCTGGCCGGTTGCGGCGTCGACACCGCCGAGGACGGCGAGCCGACCGCCGTCTCGCGCGAGCGCGCGCGGGAGTCCGCCCAGGCCACCCAGCGCCGTCGCGACGCCCAGCGCCGCAGCACCCAGCCGCTCCCCGGCCGGCCGCCGGGCGTCGTGGAGGTCGCCAGCGCGGTGGGCGACGAGTCGCTGACCGCGGGGCACGCGGCCGCTGCGAGCTCGCCGCGGGTCACCGTGTCGCGCACGGCGCCGGAGCGCGCGTACGCCGACCTGTGCGCCGGCCGCGTCGACCTCGCCGAGGTCACCACGGAGCCGGACACGACGATCTTCGAGGCCTGCGGGCTGCGCGACCTGCGCGTCGAGCAGCCGATCCAGCTGGCCGCGGACGCGCTCGTCCTCGCCACGCGCAGCGAGCGCGACATCGGCGGCGACTGCATCACCGTCGGGCAGGCGCACGACGCGCTGCGCCCCGGCTCGACGATCCGCAGCTGGTCCCAGTTCGGCTTCGAGGACGTTCCGCTGTACGTGACGGGCCGCGAGGACGGCACGGCGGCCTTCGACCTCCTCGGCTTCGAGCTCCTCGGTCGCCCGAACGCGTCGCTGGCCGACGTGCGCTCGGACTACGTCGTGCGCGGCAGCGACGTGCGGCTGCGCCGCGAGGTCACCAGCGAGGCGCGGGTGGCCGAGGCGACCGCGCGCTCCCGGCGCCACCTGCGCGAGCTGCGCCGGTCGCGCCGTGACGCGCGCGACGCCGCCGTGCGCCGGGCCGAGCGCGCGGCCGACCGGCGGGCGCTGGCCGCCATCCAGGAGGCCAACCGCCGGCGCGTCCGCGCGGGGCGGTCGGTCGCCGACCCCGAGGCGCTGGAGGCGCGCAACGCGGCGACGGTCGAGCGCGCCAAGCGCGCCGCGCGCCAGGCCGCGGCCGCGCGCTTCGACGCGGCGCTGGTCCGCGAGGCCCAGGCGTTCTACGAGCGCGCGCTGCGTGCCGCGGAGCGTCCCGGCACGCTCGGCGCCCTGCGCTGGGCGACCTACCAGCGCTTCACCGAGCAGCTGCGGCCGATGGAGGTCGACTTCGGCGTGGCCCAGGACCCGTCCGGTCGCCCGGTCCGCGTCGGCGACCTGTCCGGCGCCGACCAGCGCCGCATCATCGGGCACACGCCCGACCCGGTGGCCGACGCCGCGGCCCTGCGCCGGCCGCTGCGCCCCGCCCCGGACGGCGGGCTCCCGGCGCGGCGCACCGCCGCCGGGCGCGAGGTCCTCGCCGGCCCGAGCTGCGTCTTCCCCTCCGAGCAGACGATCAGCGCCGGCACGTACCCGCTGGCGCGCCGCACCTTCCTGGTCACGACCGACCGCGGCCTGCGCCGCGGCGAGGTCCGCCGGTTCCTCGACGCCTTCGTGCCCACCCTGCAGGGCGCGGCGCGCGAGCGCGGGCTCGTGGCGATCACCGACCGCCAGGAGGCCCAGGCCCTGGCGACGGTGCACGGGCGCACGCTGGACCAGCAGATCCGGATCGCCGAGGGCGCGCGCGGCGTCGAGCCGGCGTCCGGCGCCGGCTCGGGCAGGGGGACGACCCCGGCCGCGGCTGGTGCGCCGGCGACCACGACGCCCGCCGCGGTGGAGCCGGCGCCGGAGAGCGCGATCCCGGGCGTCAGCGCGCGCCCGGGGCTGCCCCGGCCCTAGACCGCCCGCCGCGTAGCATGCGGCCACATGGCCGACACGATCTCCTTCGCCCGCGGGGCGCCGTCCCTGGACATCGTCGACGTGGAGGGCCTCAAGGACGCCGCGGTCCGCGCGTTCGAGCGTGATCCCGCCGGCGTCACGGCCTACGGCACGGCCGTCGGCTACGTCCCGCTGCGCGAGTGGATCGCCGCCAAGCACGGCGTCGACGTCTCGCAGGTCCTCGTCACCAACGGCTCGATGCAGGCCGACGCGTTCCTGTTCGAGACGCTCGTCCAGCAGGGCGACCCGGTCGTCGTCGAGAAGCCGACCTACGACCGCACGCTGCTCAACCTGCGGGCGCGCGGCGCGGACGTCCGGATGGTGTCGCTGCAGCCCGACGGCATCGACGTCGACGAGCTCGCGGGGCTGCTCGAGGACGGGCTGCGCCCGACGCTCGCGCACGTCATCCCGAACTTCCAGAACCCGGCCGGCTACACGCTGTCGCTCGAGAAGCGCCAGCGGCTGCTGGAGCTCGCGCGCCGGCACGAGTTCGTCGTCTTCGAGGACGACCCGTACGTCGACATCCGCTTCGCCGGCGAGACGCTGCCGACGATGCTGTCGCTCGACGACGCGGGGACGGTCGTCTACGCGTCGTCGTTCTCCAAGACCGTCTGCCCGGGTGTGCGCGTCGGCTACCTGGTGGGCCCGGCCGAGCGGATCGCCCAGATCACGAAGCTCGCGACGAACACCTACATCGCGCCGAACATGCTGGCGCAGGCGACGGTCTTCCAGTTCTGCGACTCGGGCGCCCTGGACCGCTCGGTCGCGACCGTCAAGGAGGCGCTGGCCGAGCGCGTCAAGCTGCTGACCGCCGCGCTGGACCGCGAGCTGCCCGACGCGGAGTACGTCGCCCCCGAGGGCGGCTACTTCATGTGGGTGTCGCTGCCGGAGGGCACCGACGTCGACGCGGTCTTCGAGGAGGCCAAGGGCCTCGGCGTGCAGTTCGTCAAGGGCACGGACTTCCTGCTCGAGGGCGGCGAGAACACCATGCGCCTGGCCTACTCGGGCGTGACCGCGGACCAGATCGACGAGGGCGTGCGCCGGCTGGCGCAGGCCGTCGAGGCCGCCCGCTCGCGCGCGGCGGCCTAGCGGCGCCCTCGGGGGCTACATCCCCCAGCGGTCCTTCGCCAGGACCAGCTGCTCGGGGAGCGTCACCCGCGGCGGCGGGGACGGGTCGGCCAGGACCGACACCGTCTCCGCGACGCTGCGGGAGACGGTGTGGCGGTCGCCGCTCTGGCTCTCGACGACGACCCGCTCCTCATCGGTCTCGGCGACGGTGCCGGCCACGCCGGGCTCGAGGCCCGAGTCCTTGAGGTAGTGCAGGAGGTCCTCCGCCTCGTTCTCGAAGCGCAGGACGGTGACCTCGGCACCCTGGGAGACGTCGGCGAGCGGGACGCCCTCGACGCGATGGCCGACCTGGATCGGGTGGCCGTGCGGGCAGGTCTTGGCGTCGCCGATGGCGGCGAGCATCCGCTCCTCGAGGACCGGGCTCATGGCGTGCTCGAGGCGCTCGGCCTCCTCGTGGACCTCGTCCCACGGGATGCCGAGGACGTCGGTGAGGAACCGCTCGATCAGGCGGTGGCGGCGGACGATCTGCTCCGCGTGCTCCTGGCCCTCGCTGGTGAAGGAGATGGCCTTCTGGGCGTCGCGCGTGATGTAGCCGTCGCGCTCGAGGCGGCCGATCATCTCGTGGACGGTCGGCGGGGACAGCTGCATCGCGCGGGCCACGTTGGCGCCGGTCATCGCCAACCCGGCCTCGTGCAGCCAGAACAGCGTCTGGAGGTACTCCTCCTCGGCGACGGTGGCATCGGCCATGGGCCCGATCCTACCCACCGGCAGCGCTGGCGCGGCGCCGTCTCGGCAGGCTGCGGCGGAGGGTCAGGGCGGTCTTCGTGAGCTGCGCCTCGGAGAGCGCCAGGAGCTCGCGGGCGGCGGGCGAGACGCGCGCGCCGCGGCGCGAGATCAGGGCGAACGTGTCGTAGACGGGGTCGTCGAACGGGACCCAGCCCAGGCGCGGGTCGAGGGCGTCGCCGAGGCCGAGGAGGATCCCCCGGGTGGCCACCGTGGCGCCGAGGCCCTCGGCGGCGAGCCCGAGGGCGACCTCGACGTCCTCGACCTCGAGCTCGGGCTCCAGGGTGATGCCGACGCGCTGGGCCAGCTCGCTGAACTGCCGGCGGGTCGGGTCCTCGTGGCGGAAGCTCGTGTCGGCGAGGACGAGCGGCATCTGCGCCATCGCCTCGACGGTCGCCGTGTGCCGGAGGTGGGCGGGGTCGGCGGAGACGAGGACGACCTCGTCGCGCATGACGGGGCGGACGTCGAGGCCGTCGTCGTCGATGGGCAGGGCGACGATCCCGGCCTCCAGCTCGCCGCCGCGCACGGCCGTGGCCACCTCGGAGGAGTTGCGCCCCACGAAGCGCACCTTCACGCGGGGGTGGCGGCGGCGGAACTCCGTCACGACGGCGGTGCCGGGGTAGAGGCGGGAGGTGCCGAAGACGCCGAAGGTCGCGTGGCCGCCGCGCAGCTCGCGCTGGGCGACGACGGCCTCGCGGGCGGCCTCGACGCCGGCCAGGACCGACTCGGCGTGCGGCTCGAGCGCGCGGGCGGCGTCCGTGGGGACGATGCCGCGGCCGACGCGCTGGAAGAGGACCACGCCGAGCTCGGCCTCGAGGCGGCGGACCTGCTCCGACAGGCTCGGCTGGGCGAGCAGGAGCGTCTCGGCGGCGGCGGTGAAGGAGCCGCTGCGCAGCGTCTGCAGGAAGTACTCGAGCTGCTGGAGCGTCATCTAGGTCGTGCCTATGGATCGTGAAGGCATCCAAGGCTACACCTGGATGCCACGAACGCCGATCATGTGGCCATGACCGCCTTCTTCGCCTTCATGGGCGTGGTCGCCGTGGTCGACGTGCTGGCGCTGGCCTTCGGTGCCGACTCGCGTCGTCCCCGCGACGGCCGCGCCGTCTGAGCAGTCCGCCGCCCCGCCCCGGGCAGCGGTCGCTCCTCCTCCCCCCAGGCCCAGCGCGCCGTCCGGCCTTCGCCCCTCACGCCGGACGGCGCGCCCGCCTGCCCCCGGTACGCTCGCCGCGTGCCGCTGCCGCTCTCGCCGCCCGTCCTCCCGCAGCTCGCCCGCCCGCGCGCCGCGCTGCCGACCGGTGACGGCTGGGCCTACGAGCCCAAGTGGGACGGCTTCCGCGCGGTGGTCTTCGTCGACGGCGACGACGTCGAGCTGCAGTCGCGCAACGGCAAGTCGCTCACGCGCTACTTCCCCGAGCTGGCGTTCCCGGCGGGCGAGCGGCTCGTGCTCGACGGCGAGATCGTCGTGCTCAACGAGGAGGGCGGGACGGAGTTCGACCTGCTCGGCCAGCGCATCCACCCGGCGGCGTCGCGCGTGGCGATGCTCGCCGAGCAGACGCCCGCGACGTTCCTGGCCTTCGACGTGCTCGCGCGCGGCGACGAGGTCCTGCTCGACCGCGGCTACCTCGAGCGCCGCGCCGTCCTGGAGGAGCTCTCGCTCGGTGACTGGACGCGGCTGACCGAGATGGTGCGCACCGCGGAGGAGGCCGAGCGGTGGCTGCACTCCGCCGAGGGCGTCATCGCCAAGGAGGCCGACGCGCCCTACCGCCCGGGGGAGCGCACCGGGATGGTCAAGGTCAAGCGCGTGCGCACGCTCGACGCCGTCGTCCTGGGCTGGCGCCCCGGCAAGGAGGAGGGCACCGTCGGCGCGCTCATCCTCGGCGCCTACGACGACGCCGGCGACCTCCGCGAGATCGGCCACACCTCCGGCTTCACCGCCAAGCGCAAGCGCGAGCTCGTCGCCGAGCTCGAGCCCTACGAGAACGGCGAACGCGGCACCGGCGAGCCCTCCCGCTGGTCCCGCGGCCGCGACCTCTCCTGGGTCGGCCTGCGCCCCGAGCTCGTCGTCGAGGTCTCCTTCGACCACGTCTCCGACGGCCGCATCCGCCACGGCGCCAAGCTCGTCCGCTGGCGCGACGACAAGTCCCCCGCCGCCTGCACCACCGACCAGCTCGACCTCTAGCGACCTGCGAAGAAGGGGACAGTCCCCTGCTTCGCACGCGCGTCCGCCAGACGCCGGTACGCCGTCGACACGGTGACGCCGAGGAACGCCGCGACGTTCGCGACCGGGATGCGGTGCCCGTCGACAGCACGCGCGACCCACGTCGCGCCACCGGTCGTCCGCAGCCGCTCCAGGAGCTCGTCGTCGGTCTCGCCGGCGATCGCCAGGTACTGGCGTCGGCCCTCTTCACGCGGGACGCCCAGCCGCGCGTACAACGCGGCGACGTCGAGGAAGCCCGGCAGCGGCGCCGCGCCGGCGATCGCGCGGTGGGCGCTCCACGGCCAGTCGTCGACGCCCGCGCAGAGACCGGCTTCGACGGGGTTGCGCGCGATGTATCGCAGGCAGGCGTGGAAGTGGCGCTCGTCCAGGACGAGCTTGTTCTTGAAGCGTCCGCCGAAGACGTGGCCGTGCTCCTCGTAGCGCCGGTTGCAGTGCACCGCGAAGCGGCCGTGGACCTGGCGCATGCCCTCGCCGAGGTTCGCCTCAGGCGTGAGCACGAGCACGTGGACGTGGTTGCTCATGAGGCAGTAGGACAGGACCGACCACCCGAAGTCCGCCGCGGCGGACTCCAGCATCGCCAGGTAGGCCCGGCGATCGTGGTCGTCGCGCATCAGCACGAGGTTCGACGGGGCGCGCGCCGTCACGTGGTGGACCGCTCCCGCCATCTCGATCCGTGGATGTCTCGCCATGCCCTCTGTAGGCCGGCGAGCACCCGACTTCGCCCCCCCCCTCCGTGCGAAGAAGGGGACAGTCCCCTTCGTCGCAGGCGTCTATCCGGTGGGGCCGCGGAGGGTGAGCTGGCGGGCGGTGGTGGGGTCGTCCGGGAGGACGTCGTGGGAGACGACGCGCTCGGTGAGGTCCCAGGTGAAGGGGTCGCCGTGGACGTCGCGGCCCGCGGAGTGGCTGGTGCGGCCGACGGGGTCGCCGGTCAGGGCGTCGACGAGGAGCTCCTCGCGGTCGCCGGGGACGGGCCGCTCCTGGATGCCGGTGACGGTGAGGCGCTGGACGGTGCGGCCGTCGACGACGGTGGTGCCGGCGTCGCGGACCTCGCCGCGGCCGTCCCGAGCCAGGCGGAGGAGCTCGTGGGCGCGGAAGACGAGCGACGGGACCTGCCGCATGCCGCGCTCGGTCCTCGTCCTCCCCGTCGACGGGTCGAAGCTGCGGTGCACGGGACCGTCGGGGCCGTAGGTCGTGGTCTCGTCGACCGGCTCGACGCCCTCGCCGTCGGCCCGGGTCACGAGCTCGCGGACGTCGCGGGCGCGGCCGTCGGGGCCGACGCGGACCCACACCACCTTGCGCTGGGACAGCCCGCCCGGCCCCTGCGAGCCGGTCCAGCGCACGTCGACCTCGCTGACCACCCGGACCACGGAGCTCGGCGGCGGCGCGGACGCCTCGGCGGCGCGCACGACGAGGGCGTCGAGGCCCTGCTCGCCGGCCGGGGAGAGGGACAGAACCGCGGCGAGCGCGCCGACGGCCAGCAGGCTCCCGGCGCCACCGGCCCCGGCGCGTGCGACGGACCGGCGACGACGCGCGGCGACCACCGCCTGGCGACCCGCGTGAGCCCGGCCCCCGGGCGGCGTGGCGTGCGCGGGGTCGGCGGCGCGGACGCGGTCGAGGATCGGATCGTCGAGGTCAGCGGGCATGCGAGGGCTCCTGGGCGGTGGGCAGGCTGGTGGCGGGCAGCGGGTGAGGGCCGCGAGGCCGCGAGGCCCCTCGGGACGAGACGGCCGCGTCCGGCGGCGGCGCCGGCACGGCCGGCGGGTCGTCGGCGGCGGCGTCGAGCGCGCGGCGCAGGCGTGCGCGGGCGCGGGAGAGGCGCACGGTGAACGTCGCGACGCTGCAGCCCGAGGCACGGGCCGCGCCGGCGTGGTCGAGGCCCTCCCAGGCGACGAGGCGGATCGCCTCCCGCTCGCGCTCGCTCAGCGCCGCGAAGGCCCGCGCGAGCGTCGGGTCCCCACCGACGCCGTCGGCGAGGTCCGGGGCGGCGCGGGCCTCGTGGCCACCCAGGCGCAGCACGAGCGCCGCGCGGCGCGCCGTCGACCGCCGGTGGCCGTGGACGACCTTGCGCGCCACGCCGTAGAGCCACGGCAGCGGGTCGGCCTCCGCCGGCAGCCGGCGCCAGGCGACGGCGAAGGTCTCGGCCACGACGTCGTCCACGGCGTCGCGCTCGACCCGCCGGGCCGCGTAGGCCCGGACGGCGGCGACGTGCTCCTCGTACACCGCCCAGCGGGCGGCGTCGCGGTCGGCGCTGCAGCGGAGCACGGGCACATCCTCCCTCTGCCGGCAGGGCGCCGGACCTTGCACGCGCCTCGCCGTCTAGCGTGCGACGACGGGGACTGTCCCCTGGTTCGCATGGCCGCCGCTCACGACCCGCCGCCCGTCCTCGTCGCGCCCGACTCGTTCAAGGGGACGCTGCGCGCGACGGAGGTCGCGTCGGCGATCGGGCGCGGGCTCGAGCGCGCCGGCCTGCACCCGCCGGACCTCTGCCCCATCGCCGACGGCGGGGACGGCACGGCGGAGGTGCTGCTGCTCGCGATGGGCGGCGAGGTCCGCGCCGCGCCGGCGACCGACCCGCTCGACCGACCCCTGAAGGCCGGGTTCGCCCTGGTCGACGGCGGCGGGACGGCGATCGTCGAGGTCGCGGAGGCCAGCGGCCTGGCGCGCGTCGCCCCCGAGGAGCGCGACCCCGTCACCGCCTCCACCCGCGGCACCGGCGAGCTCATCGTCGCCGCCGCCGCGGCCGGCGCCGAGGTCGTCCTCGTGGCCGCCGGCGGCAGCGCCACGACCGACGGCGGCGCCGGCGCCCTCGAGGCCATCGCCGACGCCGGGGGGCTCGGTGCGACGACGCTCGTCGTCCTGTGCGACGTCCGCACGCCCTTCGAGGAGGCGGCCGTGCGCTTCGGGCCGCAGAAGGGCGCCGACCCGCCGACCGTCGAGCTCCTCACCGAGCGCCTGCACGACCACGCCGCCCGCCTGCCCAGGGACCCCCGCGGCGTCCCCCACACCGGCGCCGCCGGCGGCCTCGCGGGCGGGCTGTGGGCGACCCACGGCGCCCGCCTCGTCAACGGCGCGAACGTCGTCCTCGACGAGCTCGACTACGACACCCGCATGCGCGCCGCACGCGCGGTCGTCGTCGGCGAGGGCCGCCTCGACGCGACGACCCTGCAGGGCAAGGCGCTCGGCGAGGCCGCCACGCGCGCCCGCCAGGCCGGCGTCCCGTGCCACGCCGTCGTGGGCCAGGACGCCCTCGGCCTGCTCGAGCGCCGGATCCTCGACCTCCAGGTCCTCCTCGAGGCCGGGACGATCGCGGAGCTCGAGGACGCCGGGGAGCGGCTCGCGGCGCTGCTCTGACGAGCGGGCGCCGCGAGCGTGCCCCATGCGCCTCCCTCTAGGCGGTGGTCTCCGCGACCTCCTCCGGCGTGAGCCGCAGCGTCGCCGCCGCCGACCGCGCCGCGCGCAGCGTCGGCGCCGCCGGCTCCGGCGGACGGCGGGTGTGGAAGTCCGTCCGCGCCTGCCACGCACCGGCCATCGCGAGCAGGCGGTCCTCGGCGTAGGGCGCCGCGCCCAGGATCGTGCCGACCGGCACCGCCGAGCCGCCCGAGGTCGTGAACCCGATCGGGAACGCGATCTCCGGCAGGCCGATGATGTCGAACGGCTGGTTCGACGTCTGGGTCACCACATCGCACTTGTCGAAGATCTGCTCGAGCGACTTCTGGAGCAGGTCCTGCTTCATGCGCTGGCCCTTGAGGTACGTGTCACCGGTCAGGAACAGCCCCTGGATCCACGAGTTCAGCGAGACGCCGAACTTCGTGACGTCGGTGCGCAGGACGTCCATGAACGGCTCGGAGCGCTCCGGCAGGCGCACGTTGTTGAACGCCGTGCCGGTGAGCGTCGACCAGTCGTCCGGGAACGGGATCTGGACGATCGTGACGCCCGCCTTGACCATCTCGTCGAGGAAGGCCTGGCGCAGCGCGACCGTCGTGGCGTTGCCCGTGAGGTAGTCCGGCAGGACGCCGAGCTTGGTCTTGAACCGCACCTGCGGACCGGCCGCCGTCTTGGTCGGCTTCACCGGCTTGGCCGCGGTGATGTAGTCCGTCGGCGCCGGCAGGCCCTGCGTGCGCGGGTCGTGCGGGTCGGCGCCCGCGAGCGCCGTGAGCATGATCGCCGCGTCCAGCGCGTCACGGGCGATCGGCCCGCAGTGGTCGCGCGTGTAGGTGAGCGGGATGACGCCGTACAGCGACGTCCGGCCCATCGTCGGCTTGAGCCCGGTCAGGCCCTGCTGGTTGGACGGGCTCGTGATCGAGCCGCCGGTCTGCGTGCCGATCGAGCTCTTGGCCATGCGCGAGGCGACCGCCGTGGCGGGGCCCGACGACGACCCGCCCGGGTCGTAGCTCGGGTTGCCCGGCGTCCACGCGTTGACCGTCGTGACCGTGCCGTTGGGCAGCGTCGCGCGGGTCGTCGCCAGCGGCCCCATCTGGCCCTTGCCCAGGACGATGCCGCCCGCCGCGGTGAGGCGGGCCACGCACGTCGCGTCGTAGTCCGGGACGAAGCCCTGGTAGATCGTCGAGTTGGCCGTCGTCTCGATGCCGGCCGTGTAGTAGTTGTCCTTGATGTTCAGCGGCATGCCCGCCAGCGCGCTGCGCGGGCTCGTGCCCCGCAGCGCCTTGGCCTTGGCGAGCGCCTGCTCGGCCACCACCGCGTTGAACGCCTTGAGCGTCCCGTCGAGCGCCTGCACGCGGTCCACGTGCGCCTGCACGAGGTCCACCGGGTCGAGCTTCTTCGAGCGCAGGAGGGTCGCCGCCTCCGCGATCGTCGCCTCCACCGGGTCGGCCAGCGCCTCGGGCCGGACGTCGACCACGACCGCGTCGGATCCCGGGATCGCCGCCATCGCCTTCGGCGCCAGGACGCCCAGCGCCCCCGCGCCGGCCGACAGCGCCGCCATGCGGCCCAGGAAGCCGCGGCGGTCGACGCCGTCGCTCGGCGCCTCCTCGCGGACCTCGTCGTCGTGCTGGAGCTCGCGCATCAGAGCTGCTCCGTCCACGCGCTGAAGGGCGCCGGGTACTCGACCGGCGGGTGCTCCTGCACGTCCTGGCGGTAGCCGGGACCGGCGCGGAAGCCGGCGATCGTCGTGACCGAGCCCTTGATGAGGTTGACGACGCCGTCGACGAGCGACGCCTGGGACGGCAGGCCCGTCGCCGGGTCGCTCGGGCCCGTCGCGTGCAGGACAGAGATGTCGACGCCGTACTGGCGCAGCTGGGTGCGGACGAGCTGACGCAGCTCGTCGTCGGTGGGCGGTGTGATGGCCACCAGGACCTCCCGTTCTGGTTGGCGGTTGCGGAGAGGCGCGCACTCTGGACGGTGACTGTGGGTTCTGGAACGCGCCGACGGTCCCAACCGGGTTCGACCGACGGTCGAACCGCGCACAGCTGCGACTCGGACACCCCCCGCGCGGCGCGCTGTGCCACGCTCCCGTCCTTGGCCGAGCGCCGCTCCATCCCGAGGCCGATGCCGGCCAACCTCGCCCTGCCGACGGCGCGCCGCGCGGTCGTCATCGGCGCCGGCTCGTTCGGCACCGCGGTCGCCGTCCTGCTCGCCCGCGGCGGCTTCCGCACGACGCTGCAGACCCGCACCGCCGAGCAGGCCGAGCGCCTGCAGGCCGACCGCGCCAACGAGGTCTACCTCCCCGGCGTCGAGCTCCCGCCCCAGCTGCGCATCGAGCACGCCGACGCCGGGGTCTCCAAGGCCGACTACGTCTTCCTCGGCGTCCCGAGCCAGGGCCTGCGCGAGGTCATCGCCACGCTCCTGCAGCGAGGTCTCGGGCGCCGGACGGCGATCGTCTCGCTCGCGAAGGGCCTCGTCCCGCCCGACGGCATCGCCCCGACCGTCCTGCTGCGCGAGGCCTTCGGCGAGCAGCGCACGGCCTGCATCGGCGGCCCCGCCCACGCGCGCGAGATGGTCCACGACGGCGCCGGCCTCGTCGCCGCGTCGGCCAGCGAGGAGCTCGCGAGCACGCTGGCCCAGGTCTTCCAGCGCGCGGGCGTCGTCTGCGAGGCGTCCAACGACCCGGTCGGCGTCGAGCTCGCCGGTGCGGCGAAGAACGCGGCCGCGCTCGCGGCCGGCGCGACCGAGCGCCAGGGCCTCAACGCGGCCGGTGCCGCGGCGGGCCACATCTTCGCCGAGGTCTGGCGCTTCGCCGAGGCGCAGGGCGCGCGCCCCGAGTCGCTCATCGGGCTCGCCGGGACGGGCGACCTCGTCGCCACGGCGCTGGCCCCCATGAGCCGCAACCGCCGCGCCGGCGAGCTGCTCGCCGAGGGCGTCCCGACGGCGGAGATCCCGGGCCGCATCGGCCAGGCCGTCGAGTCGCTGGAGTCCGTCCCGCTGCTGTCGGTCGCGCTCGAGCGCGCCGGCATCGACGCCCCGGTGACGAGCGGCCTGGTCCGGCTCATCGAGGGCGAGCTCCCGCTCGACGAGTGGGTCGCGCTCGTGCGCACGACCGTCCCGCCGCCGCCCGCCCGCTGGCGCGACCGACGGCGCCAGCGCGACGGCGAGCGCGGGCCCGTCGCCCGCGTGCGCGCGTGGTGGGCCCGCCGCCGGCGCCGCGACGAGGTCGCCGCGGCCGTCGGGGACCTCAGCCCCGGCGCTCCGCCAGCGTCGTGATGACCGCCTCGTAGACCCCCGCTCCGTGGCCGGCCTCGGCCACGCGGGCGTTGGAGTGGCGGGCGAGCGCCTCCCGGATGGTCGGGTCCTTGCGCACCGCGTTGCCCACGAGCCAGAACGACCCGACCTGCGTCGCGACCTGGAGGTCCTCGCGCGAGTCGCCGACCGCCAGGCAGCGGGCCGGGTCGTAGCCGCGGGCGCGCAGGTGGAGGGCGACGCCCGCCGCCTTCGAGGCCCCGCGCGGGACCAGGTGGTAGGCCCGGACCTGCTCGAGGTGCCCGAGCGCGGGCGAGCGCCGGTGCACGACGCCGTTGTCGACCAGGCGCAGGCCGTCGTGGCCGTGGCGCGCGAGCAGCTCGTCGGCCTCGAAGGCGTCCACCAGGCCGCGGAAGAGGTGCGAGACCTCGCGGCCCAGGTGCCACGGCGCGTGGTGCTCGAAGCGGCCGGCGAAGTGCTCGAGCAGCAGCGCGGGGGCGCCGGAGGCCTCGATCTGGTCGTGGATCGTCCCGCGCTCCGCGCTCGGGACGAGCTCGCCGGTCAGCCAGTGCTCCTCGCCGTCGAGCACGACGCACGCGCCCGCCTCGAAGATGAACGCGCGGTGGCCGAGCAGCCGGGCGTCCTCGGACAGCGTCTGGCGCCCGCGTCCCGACATGAGGACGACCTCCGCGCCCGCGCGGTCACAGGCCTCGAGGGCCCGCAGCGCCTGCAGCGACCAGCCGCCCTCCTCGTCGCGCACGAGCGCGCCGCCCGGGCCGAGCAGGGTGCCGTCGAGGTCCAGGTACACGGCGTCCACGGGACGGGTCCTAGCATGGCCGGGTGGCCGTCGCCCGCGTCAAGGAGCCCTGGAGCGCGCTGCTCGAGGCGGGGCGCGCCGACGAGCGGCTGGTGCGCGAGGCCTACGAGGGCGCGCGCGACCCGGTGCTCGCGCCGCTGCCCGACGACCTGCACCCCCTCGTGCGCGACGGACTGGGCAAGCGCGGCGTCGACGCGCTGTACGCCCACCAGGCCGAGGCGTGGGAGGCCGCGGCGCAGGGGCCGTTCGTCGTCACCACGGGCACCGCGTCGGGCAAGTCGCTGTGCTTCCAGCTGCCGACGCTCGACGTCCTGGCGACGGACCCGCACGCCCGTGCGCTCTACCTCTACCCGACCAAGGCGCTCGCGCAGGACCAGGCGCGGGCGATCAACGCCTTCGGGATGGCCAAGCAGGTGCGCCCCGCGATCTACGACGGCGACACCCCGCGCGAGCAGCGCCTCGCCATCCGGCGCAAGAGCAACCTCGTCCTGACCAACCCGGACATGCTGCACGTCGGGATCCTGCCCCACCACCGCCAGTGGGGGACCTTCTTGGCCAACCTCGCGGTCGTGGTGGTCGACGAGGCGCACGTGTACCGCGGGGTCTTCGGCTCGCACGTGGGCAACGTCCTGCGGCGGCTGCGGCGGATCGCGGCGGCCTACGGGACCGAGCCCCGGTTCATGCTCGCCAGCGCCACGATCGCCAATCCGGTCGAGCACGCGCAGGCGCTGACCGGGCTCGAGGGCATCCGCTGGATCGCGCGCGACGGCTCCCCGGGCGCGCGGCGCCAGATCGCGATGTGGAACCCGCCGGTCATCGACGAGGCGCTGCAGACGCGGCGCAGCCCGCTCGGCGAGGCGGCCGACCTCGTGGCCGAGCTCGTGCGCGCCGGCTCGCGGACGATCTGCTTCATGAAGTCCCGGCGCGGGGTGGAGCTCGTCGCCCGGATGGTGGCCGACGGGCTGCGCGACACCGACCCGGAGCTCGCCGACCGCGTCGCCCCCTACCGCGCGGGCTACACGCCCCAGCAGCGCCGTGCGCTCGAGGAGCGCCTGCAGCGCGGTGAGCTGCTGGCCGTCATCGCGACCGACGCGCTGGAGCTCGGGATCGACATCGGCTCCCTCGACGCGGCGGTGTGCGTCACGTTCCCCGGGACCGTCGCGTCGCTGCGCCAGATGTGGGGACGCGCGGGCCGGCGCGGGCGCGGGCTGGCGGTCTACGTCGCGGGCGAGGACGCGCTGGACCAGTTCTTCTGCCGCCACCCGGACACGTTCCTGGACCGCCCGGTCGAGGCGGCGATCATCAACCACGAGAACGAGCAGGTGCTCGACCCCCACCTCGTCTGCGCCGCGCACGAGGGGCCGATCGACCCGGAGGCCGACGACCCGTTCCTCGGGCCGCGGCTGCGCGCGCACTGCGAGCACCTCGTGGCGGTGGGCGACCTGGTCGAGCGCCGCGGCGTGTTCGTCCTGCGCCAGCCCGAGGACTACCCCGCCGCGCGCGTGTCCCTGCGCAGCGCGTCGCCGGACTCGTTCGCGGTGGTGGACGTCGAGCAGGGCGAGGTGCTGGGGTCGGTCGAGGGCTCGCGCGCGTTCTCCTCGACCCACGACGGCGCGATCTACCTGCACCTCGGCCGCTCCTACGAGGTCGTCGAGCTCGACCTGCACGCGCGTCGCGCGCTCGTGCGCGCGTTCAGCGGCGACTGGTACACGCAGCCCAAGAAGGAGACCGACACGGTCATCGAGCGGCTGCTCGACCGCCGCGACGCGCTCGGCGTGCAGCTCAGCTTCGGGATGGTCACGGTGACCGAGCAGGTGTTGGCCTACCAGCGCAAGCGGCTGCGCGACCACGAGGTGCTCGACCTCGTCGGGCTCGACCTGCCGCAGACGTCGTTCACGACGCAGGCGCTGTGGTACGAGCTCCCCGAGGAGATCGTGCGCGAGGACTTCCCCTTGGACAAGCTCCTCGGCTCCCTCCACGCCGCCGAGCACTCCCAGATCGCCGTCCTGCCGCTCCTGGCGATGTGCGACCGCTGGGACATCGGCGGGCTGTCGACCAACGCGCACCCGCAGACCGGGCGGCCGACGATCTTCATCTACGACGGGCACCCGGGAGGCGTGGGGATCACGCTGCAGGGCTTCCGCGAGTTCGAGCGGCTCGTCGCCGACGCGCACCGGCTGGTCAGCGAGTGCCCGTGCGAGTCGGGCTGTCCGTCCTGCGTGCAGTCGCCCAAGTGCGGCAACCTCAACGAGCCGCTGGCGAAGGCCGGGGCGGTCGAGGTGATGGCGCGGATGCTCGAGCGCTGAGGGCCTGGCCGGCGTCATGCCCGGGCTCCCGCTGGCCGGTGAGGTGCTGCTCGCGCGGATGGCGGGGTCGTCGGTCGTCGCGCCCGCCGCGATGCCCTTCGCCACCGACCTGCTCGCCGCCGCCTGGTTCGCCCGGCCCGCCGCCGCCCGGGACGTCGACGACCTCCGTCTCGCGCACGCGGTGCTGGCGACGCGCTGGGCCCGGACCGGCCGGCGCCTCGGCGCCCGGGACCTGCCGGCGCTGCACCGGGCGTTCGGGCCGCTGCGCCTGACGGGCGCACGCGGCGGGCGCTTCGGGACGCTGGACCGGGCGGCGCTGCTCGAGGGCGGTGCGCGGCTCGTGGGTCCGTGGTTCCCGGCGGCCTGGGAGGACCCGCGCCGGCGCGGCTGGGGCGTCGTCTTCGAGACGGCGCGGGAGCGCGCCGCGTTCGTGCCCGAGCGCCGGCTCGAGCACGCGGCGCTGCGCCGGCTGACGCCCCCGCGCCGGCCGCTCGCGCGCCAGTGCTGGCACACCTACCCCTGGACCGCCCTGCCGGACACCGACGCGGCGCTGGGGCTGCTGCGCGAGCCGTCGCGCTGGCCGGACTTCGCGGCGGAGCTCGGGCGCTTCACGCCCCTGCGCTCGGGCGGGCTCCAGGGCCAGACCTTCGAGATCGAGGTCGCCGTGCGGGCGGTGCCGCGGGCGCCGGCCTGGACGCGCGGCTACGTCACGGCGGTGCGGGTGCTGACCGGCGCGGCGGCGGCGTCCTACGCCCGCGGGCTCGAGCGCGTCGCCGGCGCGCGCGTGGTGGAGGACGAGGTCGGGCCGGTGCGGGCCGCGGTCGAGCTCGTCACGCACGAGGGCCACTTCCTGGGACGCGCGGTCTCCCGGCTCGTCGTCGGCGAGGGGTGGATCCGGGACGTCGGGTCCTGGGACCCGCTGGGCGTCGGTGCGCGGGTCGGCTACGAGCTGGCGGGCGCGCGGGCGCAACGGGAGTTCTGGGGCGACGCACGGCCCGAGCGGTCGATGCTCCAGCAGCTGGCGCTCGTCGCGGCCGCCGGCTAGCCGGTGCGGGTTCGCTGCAGGTTCGCCGCGCGGAACCTGCACGTCATCACGCGCGCGGGTGTGCGCGCGGCGCCCGGCGCCCGATGGTGCGGGCATGCCGTCGTCCGCCACACAGCGCCTTCTGGGAGGAGGCCTCGTGGCGGTCGCGGTGCTGCTGGGCGGTCCCGCTGCATCGCTCGCCTACGCGGGCGGGGCGGCGGCGCCGTCGGGCTCGGGCGGCGCGGAGTTCGGCGCCCTGCTGGCCAAGCGGCCCGTGGCGCGCGCGTTCTCCGTCGCGCCGCGACGGGTCGTGAGCGGCAAGGCGCTCCCGACGGTCCGCCTGCGCGTGGAGCAGACCGGGGCCAGGACCGTGCGCGCCCGGATCGTGCTGTGGCCGACGCACGGCGGGAAGGTCCTGCGCGTCGACGCCGGTCGCGTGCGCGTGGGCCGCGCCGTCACGCTGCGCTGGCCGCGAGGGACGATGCTCGCGATCGGCACCTACACCGTGCGGCTGCACGTCAAGGGCGAGGGCGGCCAGACGCTCCAGCGCACCACCCGCGCCTCGGGCCGCGCGGCGCTGACCGTCGTCGCGCCGCCGCGGGCCGCCGTGCAGCCGCCCGCGCCGGCGACGCCCGCCGCCCCGCCCTCGCCGGGCGCGGCCGACGGCGGCGTCTTCCCGGTGCAGGGCCCGTTCACCTACGGCGAGGGCCTGGGCGTCGATCGCGGCGACCACCGCCACGAGGGCCAGGACCTCGCGGCCGCCGAGGGCACGCCGGTCGTGTCGCCCCTGCCGGCGACCGTCACCACGGTCGACTACCAGGCGGGCGGCGCGGGCCACTACGTCGTCGTCACGCAGGCGACGGGCCGCGCGTTCTTCTTCGCCCACTGCAAGTCGGGCTCCGTCGCGGTCCGGCGTGGCGCGGTCGTCGCCGCGGGCACGCCGCTCTGCCAGGTCGGCTCGACCGGCCGCTCGACCGGCCCGCACCTGCACTTCGAGGTCTGGCCGCTCGGCTGGAAGCAGGGCAAGCCGGCCGACCCGCTGCCGCTCCTGCGCGCCTGGGAGTGAAAGGTGCCAGGCACTTTTCACTCCATGCGCAGTCATTGAACCCGGTGAAGGGTGCCTGGCACCTTTCAGTCGGTGATCGGGACGGTGAGCTCCAGGTCGAGGCGGCCGGGCTCGGCGCGCAGGGCGAGGGTCGGGTCGCCGATCGGGCCGAGGGCGAGGGCGGCCAGGCGCGGCAGGCCGAGGCGGGCGACGAGCCACTCGCGGACGGCGTCGGCGTCGAGGCGGGCGGCCAGCGCGCCGGCCCCGGGCGGCGTGGACCGGACGGGTCCGCGCGTCGCGACGGCGACCGGGTCACCCGGCCCTCGGACGACGCCGAGGCGGTCGCCGACGACGGCAACGCGGACCTCGGTCTCGCCGAGCCGGACGGTGTAGACGTCCCCGTCGCGGTCGACGTCGACGTCCGCACGGCCCAGGAGGAGGTCGGGCACGCGGGCGACGTCCTCGAGGAGGTCGGCGAGGTCGCCGCCGTCGCGCAGCGGCGCCTGGACGGCCACGCGCGCGTCCGTCGTGTCGGTCGGGGCGAGGCGACCGCTCGGCGTCACCGCCGCGGTCGCCGTCCCGGTGAGCTGGTCGCGCAGGACGGCGTCGAGGTCGTCGCGGCGCAGGAGGCGCAGGACGTCGCTCGCGCGGTCGTAGGTCCGCTGGGCGCCCAGCCAGCGCAGCAGCGCGTCGAACGCCGGCCGCGGGTCGCGCACGCCGACGACGAGCGGCGTGGCGAACGCCGCGGCCCGCGCGGGCGCGCCGCCGAGCGCGAGCGGCACGCCGCTGCCGGGCGCCAGGCGCACCGCGGCCCGCCCCGTGAACGCGCCGCCCGCCGCCTCCAGCGTGCCGTCGACCTCCCGCACGCCGCGGACGACCTCCGGGACGACGTCGCGCAGCGCCGCCGCCGCAGGCAGCCGCGCGAGGCGCCGGCCGTCCCCCGCGAAGCGCACGAGCGCCGCGGCGCGCAGCGCGCGCAGGCGGCGCACGACGCCCGCGCCGGGGCCGGCCCGCCGGGCCGCGGTCCTGCGCGCCAGCTCGACCGTGGTCGCCGCCACGAGCACCGGCCCGGCGTGCGCAAGCGCGGCGATCCGCAGCGGCGCCGGCAGCGGCCGGCGCAGCGCGAGGACCCGCGCGTCGCCAGCACGGCCGGCGTCGCGCAGCCGCCCGTCGCCCACCGCGTCGTCCAGCGCCTCGCCGAGCCGGCCCGGATCACGAACGACCCACGCCGCGACGCGCTCGCGCAGGTCGCCCGTCACCGCCACCGCGGCCGGGTCGCCCGCCAGCGCCCGAGGCAGCCCGCCGCCCACCCCGGCGTCGCCGAGGCGCAGCAGCCCGCCGAGCTCGCCCAGCGCGATCGTCGACCCGGGGATCCGCTCGAGCAGCGCGCCGACGCGCCGCTCCTGGCCGCCCTGCGGGTCGGTGTTCACCAGCGCGACGAGCGCCGCGTCCGCCGGCATGCGCCGCAGCACGGCGCCGACGGGGTCGGCCACGCGCGGGCCGTCGTCCTCCTCGGCCGTGAGCAGGCCGATGCCGACGCCGAGCCCGAGGACCCCGACGACCGCCGCGGCGGCCCAGCCGAGCGCCCGCCGGCGCGCCACCTCAGCGCCCGAGGGCGACGGTCACGCCGGTCGTGTTCCCCGCGCCGTCGCGCGCCGCGCCCGCCGGCAGCAGGACGGTGGCCCCCGCGCGCCGCAGCGCGCCGTCCGGGACCTGCACGACGACCGGCTCCGGCCGCGCGCTCAGGTCGACGCCCGCGCGCGCGGGCGGGAAGGCCAGGCGCACGCGCCACCCGCCGGGGACCGCACGGGCCGCCTCGACGCGCAGCGCGCGCGAGACGGCGACGTCGAACTCGTCGGACGTCAGCTCGTAGCGCGACGCGGTGACCTGCAGGCGGTAGCGCCCCGCGGGCGCGTCGGCCGGGACCTCCCACTCGAGCGTGTAGCGCCCCGCCCTCGTCGCCCGCCAGAGCATGTGCAGGCCGAGGTCGGTGTCGACCGTCCGCCAGCGCTTGCCGACCAGCCGCTGCGCGCGCACGAAGGCGCGGTCGACGGGCCGGTCGACGCCGTCGCCGCCGCCCGTCCAGCTGAGCCGGACCTGCCCGAGGCGCTCGACGCGGCCCGCCGGCTGGCCGACGATGCGCCCGCTGGCGGCGCCCTCGGAGAACCCGGGGCCGTCGGGCTTGACGCCGTACGACGGGTCCTCCGCGAACGGCTCCGGCGCGGGAGCGCCGGCCGCCAGGGCGCCCGCCAGGTCCGCGAGGCGCTCCTGGAGGAACGTCGCCTGGTTGCGGCCGAAGAGCGTCGACGCCCCCTCGTAGCTCTGCGCGCCGTACTCCTCGGGCGTGACGACGTACTGGATGAAGTCGCCCGCGAGGCCGGCGATCGCCACGCGCGAGACGCTGGCGCCGCGCAGCCGGTCGAGGACCGCCGCGCGCACGCGCACGCCCACCTCCTTCGTCGGCTCGCCCGGGATCGTCGCGATGGCGACGTCGCCGATGCGCAGGACGGTGACCGGCACGGCCTTCGGCGGCGAGCCGACGGGCACGACGACCTTCGGGCCCTGGACGGGGTCGTCGATCGGGCTCGTGACGCCCTCGAACGGGATCCGCGTCAGCTCGAAGAGCGGCCCGCGGCCCTCCTCGGACCCGGTCAGGAAGCCGAGGCCCTGCTTGCCGGTCGCGTCGACGGGGCCCGTGGCGGTGTCCGCGCCGCAGAAGCAGGCGTTCGTCCACCGCAGCCCGAGCGCCGGCTCGCGGTCCAGGCGCTTGCCCGCGTCGCGCCACGCGGCGAGCATCGCGTCGGCCTCCCGGCCGCCGACCTCCGCCGCACCCGCCGGCCCGGTGTAGGTGAGACCCGCGGTCTGGTCGCCCTCCGCGCCGTTGGGGTATACGTTGACGACCGTCTGGCGCTTGGGGACCTTGGCCTCCTTGCGCACCCGGTCGGCGAAGACGCGCCACGCCGCGGCGTGGTGGTCGCCGCTGTAGGCCTCGGTCTCGGACTTCACAACGGTGCCGTGGTTGGCGAACGACGACCAGGCGCCGATCGGCACCCGGCGGGTCCTGCGGCCATGGCGGACGACCTTGTCGACGCGCAGGAGGTCGACCTGCGGGTCGATCGTGTGCTCGTAGCCGCCGGGGTCCTGCGCCGCGCTGCCCGCACCCTGCGCCACGGTGATGCCGTGGTCGCGCAGGTGCGCCTCGATCGAGCGGTTCATCGTCAGCCCGCTGAGCTTCGCCTGGCCCCACGCCGCCGCGGCCTGCGTCCGGTCGGCGTCCGCGCGCCGGATCGAGGCGGCGATCTGCCGGACCAGGAACGTGTAGAGCTGGCGGTCGGCCGGCGCCGGGTCGAGGAGCTCGACGAACGACGAGGGCTCGGTGATGGTCTGGAGGCTCGGCGCCGCGGTGTTGTACGTCGGGTTGTTCGCGAAGCCCCCGGGCGCGGAGTGCGTGTGCGACGCGGCCATGACCACCGACGCGCGCGTGTACCCGAGGTCGGCGACCTCCTTGGCGACATCGGCCTGCAGCCCCGCCGGGATCGCGAAGAGCTCCGCGGCGACCAGCGCGACCTTCTGCGTGCCGCGCTGGAGCACCAGCGTGTTCGCGTACAGGCGCGTCGACTGCCCCTTGGCCAGCCGGTCGGCGCGCGTCCAGCCGCCGAGGAAGTAGCCGAGCTTCGGCGGCGTGATGTCCGCCTGCCCCGCCCCGGCGCGCAGCACCCCCGGCTTGCTCCTGGGCTTGACCGGCGACGCCGCCTGCACGGGCCCGGCGGTCCCGAGGGCGACCACCCCGACCCCCACCGCGCATCCCGTGCGCCGCAGCGCCCTGCTCGTCCGCCCCGCCATCAGCCGCCATTCTCGCGGACTCGCGAAGCGCCCCGTCGCGCTACCCTTCCCCGCCGCGGCGAGATAGCTCAGTTGGTAGAGCACACGACTGAAAATCGTGGTGTCCCCGGTTCGAGTCCGGGTCTCGCCATCGCGGACGTTGGGAAGGTTGTTGGGAGGGTTGCTGCCGCGAAGCGCCGGGAGGCTTCCCGGCAGCCCGCCGCGCTGCTGCGAGGGCGTCGGGGGTTGCGTGTCTGAGGCCCGCCCGGGTTGGCCGCGGCGTGCTGGTGGCGGTCGGGCGCGCAACGCGGACAGCCCCGGCTGGCGCCGGGGCTGGTGCTGCGTCTGCTGGGGGTCTGTGGTCGGCCGGTCCCGCTAGAAGGGGATCTCGTCGCCGTCGGGCGGGGCGTCGGGCGGCGGGTCGTCGTCGACCAGGCCGAGGCGGACGGCGGCGGGGCCGTAGGGGCGGTCGACGCGGTGGCGGATGCGGGCGTCGAGGACGCGTGCGAGCCGGTGGGCGCCGGAGACGCGGCGCTTGCTGTTGGTGTTGCGCCGGGCGGTGCTGGTCAGCCAGCCCTGGCGCAGGCAGATGCGCAGCCACTCCAGCACGAGGCTGGCGGCGGCGCGCAGGCGCACGGCGGGCAGGCCGGTGCGCCGGGGGCGGAAGTGGGGGTCGTTGCCGGCCAGCGCGTAGCGGTCGCGGGCGTGGTGGTGGGTGCGCTCGGCGGCCAGTCCGCCCTCGCGCAGCGCCATGTAGGTGTCGGTCAGGCGCGGCAGCGGCTGCAGGTCGCGGGGCGCGTCGGAGCACTTGCGCGACTGCACCGCGCGGCAGCGGTCGACGTGGACGAGCATGCAGCGGAAGCGCACGCGCGGCACGCCGCGCCCGTCGCGGTAGAAGCCCAGCCCCGGGGAGGCGACGTCGCCGGGGCCGCCGCAGTGCTTGCAGCGCGGGACGCCGTGGCGGTCGGTGATCTCGCCGTCGTGGTCCTCGCGCTTGTCTCCCGCGGAGCGCTTGCGGAACGGGAATGCCGACCCGATCGCCTGCTGCGTGTTCCACAGGTAGACCGGGTCCAGGGACAGGGCGCGGTCGCCGCCGACGGCGGCGGGCCAGTGGCCGGTGGCGCGCTGCACGCCCTCGATGAGCTCGGGGTAGGCGGCGTGCTCGTTGACGTCGGCGGCGATGATCTGGTGGGCGAGGCGCCCGCCGGTGAGGCGGTCGGTGGCCGCCAGGGCGGTGCCGCCGTGCCAGAAGCGCTTGCGGCGGCGCGTGCCGCCGCCGAGCATGCGGCACCCGGCGCTCGTGTCGCGGCTTCGGTAGAGGTGGTCGCCCAGGCGGAACCAGGCGTAGCGGTCGTCGAGCCCCAGGTCGGCGACCTGCTGGCCGTCGAGCCGGCCGACGACGTCGGCGGGGAGCCGGTCGCCGTCGGACATCTCGTCGGCGGGCTTTGCTTGCAGCGCGTGGCGGTGGGCGTTGACCTCGTCGCCGCCGCCGCCGCGCAGGAACTTCGCCGCGCGCGACCGGGCCAGGCAGGCGCGGCGGTCGGGGCAGGCGTGCACGAGCTGGCTGTTGACCTGGAAGGCGGTGCCGTCGACGTCGACGTAGCGGCCGACGCCGGGCTCGCGGGTCTTGGCGTGGCGGATCAGCGCGCCGGCGCAGTCCTCGAACGCTTCGACCATGCCGTCGGCCTCCAGCTCCTCGAAGCGGTTGCGCATCGTCCAGTACGACGGCGCCTCGTCGAAGCCGCACTCGCGCCACAGCGGCGAGCTGGCGTGCAGGTCGTGGAAGCGGCGCATCGACGTCTGCCCCGACAGCACGTAGCCGAGGTACAGCAGCGCCCACGACCCGGCGGCCCGCTGCTGCTTGCCCCACACGCTGACGGTCGTGGCGTCGATCAGCGGCTGGCTGAACGCCCGGTGGCGGCGCAGCTCGCGGATCACCCAGATCGGGTCGGTCAGCTGCGGGTCGTCGGAGAACCGGCAGGCCCCGTCGAGCACCTCGACCGGGTGACCGGCCGGGCGCCGCGGGCCGCCCCCGGGGCGGCGGTCGGTCTCGGGCTGGCTGCTCACGGCGGGACCTGTAGGACACGCCGGCGCCCGCACCGCACCCGCCAGCCGCCGTGCCCGGCTGGCAGGTCGCAGTCCACGGTTCGGGGTTGCACGAACAGCACAGTGCATCGAACATGTGTTCGTGTCCAGTGGCAGGGTGACAGCCGCCCGCATGCCAGCCGCGACGGCCGCGGCGCCCGGCGTCTACGGTCCGTGCGACGTGGCCGAACGGACCGCCGGGCGCTTCAACTCCGACTACGCAGACGACCGGCTGCTCGACCTTGTCGCCGACGTCGCCGAACACGCCGCCCGGGCAGCCGGCACCGCGCCGTGGCTGGTCACCCAGTCCGCGTGGGACGCCGCCCGCCCGGGCGCGGGGCACCCCTCGGCTCCGTCGGCCCGCCAGGTCGTCGCGCGGCTGGCGACCGCGGGCCGCGACGCGGGGATGGGCTGGCGGCGGGTGCTGCGGCTGGCCGTCGACGAGGGCGACCGCGGCAGGCGCTCCGAGGCGCTGCTGCGCGCCCGCCGCCTGGACTACGACGCGCGCGACACCCGGTACGCGCTGCGCGTCGTCGCCGCGCGAGTCGACGGCGCATCGCCGTCACCGTCGGCCTACGACGCCCAGCGCGCCAAGCTGATCGCCCGCCGCGGCCAGGGCGCCCAGCTGCACGCCACGCTGCTGCCCACCGCCAACCAGATCACCGCCGTCCACGGCACGTGGGATGCCGCGCTCGCCGACGCCGGTCTCGCCGCCCGTCCGCCCAGCCGACCCGGGCCCGGGCGGCCGCAGGCGCCCGGCCTGCCGGTCGTCGACGTGCTCGTCGCGTTCATGACCGACAACGACTACATCCCCTCGCACCGCATCCTGCGCCGCTACGCCACCGACGCCCGGGTGCGCATGACCGACCGCGGGGGCCGCCAGTGGGCCGAGCACGTCCACGCCGCCAGCGAGACCCTGCGCCGGCAGGGGCTGCCCGTCCCCGAGCGCCGCGCCCGCCCCGGCCGCGGCAACAAGGCCACCTACGTGCTGCCGGCCCCCGGCGCCCTGACCAACCCGCCCGCGCTGCGGACATGGGACGAAGCCGCAGCGATCGACGCGCTCGCCCGCTGGCTGCGATCCCTCCCGGCTGGCGCAAAGCGCACCCAGAAGGCCTACCTGCAGGCCTACCGGGACGTCAACGGCCCGCCGCCATCACGCCTGGCCGACTTCGGCGGCTTCACCGCCATGCGCACCAAAGCCGAGCAGCAGATCGCGCAGAACAGAGGGTGAGAACGGGAGACGGCGACCCCGGCACCGCCGCCGAGAGCCGCAGAGCTCCGTGACGGTGGCCAACTTGCTGAGTGTGCGCAACCTCAGACCGTGTGGCATGTTGCACAGCCATGGGGCATCGACTGGGACTGTTGTTCACACTCGGCGCCGCGGGCGCGCTCGCCGCACCGGCAGCGGCAGGCTCGCTGCCGCCGGTTCACTCGGGCTGCGGCGACGCAGGACCGACCCAGAGCGACACCCGGCCGACAGCGTCGCTGGCCTCCAAGACGCTCACCCTGCGGTACACCGGACGCGCCCGCATGCGACTGATCGGCAACCAGACCGCCGCTGTCACGGTCGCGATCACCCAGGCCGGCGGGCGGCGGGTCGGCGGCACCAGCGAGGGCGGCTACACCTGCTCGCGGCCCGAGGCGGGCTTGGTCGCGCTCCCGATCAACGAGTACGGGCGAAGGCTCGTGCGTCGCCACGGAAGCCTCCGGGTCCGCCTCACCCTGCACCTCGTCAACGGGTCGGGCGTCCGCAACACCGTCCGCCTCTCCGGCGTCATCCGGCCCGAGTGACTGGCGCTCCCGTGAAGACCCCTCACACCATCGCCGCCGCACTGCTGACGGGCGCCGCGCTGATGCCCCCGCCGGCGCACGCCGCCAAGTACTTCCCGGCCTTGGTCGCGGGAGCCAAGACCGACTCGGGCGGCTCGTTCGGCACATCGCTGCGCCTGCCGCTGCGCACCGACGACTTCCAGCTCATCCGTCGGACCTCGCGATCCTCGATCACGCTCGGGTTTCCCAAGTCCGAGCGCGTCACACGGAAGGGCCGGCGCGTGACCGTCAAGGCCAAGCCGTGCGCGACCGTCACCTACCGCCTGTCGATCCGTCCCGGCAGGGCCGACCCGCTGACCGTGGTCCGCCAGGCCGTCCCAGACGCCGGGACCGAAGGGACCGAGCGCGGCGTCCGCGTGGGCGAGCCCGTCGAGACCCAGGGCCCGCCGCGCCGCGCCTGGCGCATCGCCAACTCGTTCGACAGCAAGGGACGGCTCCACTCGCACGGACGAAGCGTCGAGCAGCTGCTCCCCGCCGACCCGTTCGGCCCGCCGGTCGACGCGCTGCGGACCATCACCTTCACCGCCCGCATGCTGCACCTCGGCGGCGCCTGCGGCGGCGCGGACTCCTTCACCCTCGGGCCCGGCGTCCCCAGCCCCGTCGAGCTGGGGTGACCGACGCACCCGAGCGAACGCCCGACACAGAACCGCGGTGGCAGCGCTGGCGCACGGTCGCCGCGAGAGCTACCTTCGACGCGTGAACCGACGCCGCCTGATCGGTCCCGCGCTCTGGTCCGTCCCCGGCGCGCTCCTGTGCCTCGCCATCCTCGGGATCGCCTCGATCGGCGTGTTCATCCTGCCCCTGGCGGGCATCACGGTCGCGCTGCTGTCCTCCCGTTCTGTCCCCGGACAAGCCGGCGCGATCATCGGCGCGGGCCTGGCCCTCGTCGCGCTCGGACTCGCAGACGCACTCGACGGCGTCGCGACCTGCACCGCCGCAGGCGTCTCCGACCCTCCCCAGCCGGGCAGCCCGACCAAGTGCGAGTCCGACAGCATCACCGACGTCCTGCTCGCACCCGGCGTCGCCGTGGTGCTCGCCGGCCTCGTCGCCGTCGGGGCTGGCAACCGGCCGCGGAACCATCGCTCAACCGCTGAGCAAGTGAACTGACTCGTCCGGGCGGAAGGACGAACGCCAGTCGGCAAGCGGCTTTGCGGCAACCCTCCCAACGTCCCCATCGCCCGGCCCGGCGAGCAGGACGCCGGCCCGGCGACCCTCAGCGCGTCCCGCGGTCGGTCGTCTCGGTCCCGGCCCGTGCGGTCCAGGACGGCCCCGCAGGAGGTCAGGGTCATCACGCCAGGGAGACGCGTCGCCCGGTGGCCGCCGAGCGCTGGATCGCATCGAGGAGCCGGTGGCGCCGCGCGGCATGCGTGAAGTCCGGTGCCACGCCGGTGCCTTCGAGCAGGTCGTCGCGGATGGCGGCGTACGCATGCACGAGCGGATGCGCAGCCGTCCCGCGCCAGCGGTGGAAGGGGTCGAGGCGCTCAGGGACCACCAGCTGCGCCAGGTGGGCCTCGCCGCGCGCCCCCCGGACCGTGACGGGCGCGAGGTGCGGATGGCCGGGAGCGGTGACCTCGAGCCGCCCCTCGGTGCCGTCGACGAGCAGCGAGAAGCTCGGCGAGACCGCCCCGCCGCGGTGGTGGGCGGAGAAGACCGCGCCGCCGGCCAGCGTGCCGGAGACCGCGATCTGGTCCTCCGCGGTCATCGTGACGAGCTCGCCCGTCTCGCGGTGGGGGATCAGGGGCCGTCGCGTCGCCGTCGTGGCGACGAGCGTCTCGGGCTCGCCGACGACCAGCGCGACGGCATCGACCATGTGGCCGAAGGCGATGGTCAGCAGCGTCGCGCCGTTGCCACGGTCGAGCGTGTACCGCGCACGTTCCGAGGTCGGGTCGCCCCATCCGACCGACGCCGCCACCACGGTGGCCGACAGCACCTCACCGACGAACCCCTCGCGCACGAGGTCGGCAAGCCAGCGGAAGGTGGGCGTCGTGCGTCCTTGCAGGCCGACGAACGTCCGCGTCCGGGACCCCGCGCGCTCGAGGTCCTCTGCCTCGCGGAGGTCGACCGCCAAGGGCCATTCGCAGAGCACCGCCGCCCCGGCCTCGAGCGCCGGCAGGACCAGCGCGCGATGCTCCGGCACCTTCACCGCCACCACGACGAGGTCGATGCCGTCCTCGGCCGCAAGCGCCCGGGCCGATGCATGGGCCGGAACACGATGCGTCGCGCTCGCGGCGCGTCCCGTCGCCGCCGAGCTCGCGACCAGGCCGCGCAGCTCGAGGCCGTCGACTGCCGCGAGGGCGGGGACGTGCGCCCTCGCCGCCCACCCGTCGGTCGCGCTCAGACCGACGATGCCGACGCCGATGGGAGCGTGGGTGATCGAGTCGCTCATGCGCCTCAGCGTTGCGCGTCGTCGCGCGTTGGGTGGCATGCGGCCCCGCCCCGCCGCTTGGGAAGATCCTCGCGATGAGCCCGAGCCCAGCCCCGCCGGGTCGCCGCACGCAGGAGGAGCGGCGCACCGCCTCGGCGCGCCGGCTCGCGCAGGCCGCGGTCGAGCTGTTCGCCGAGCGCGGCTACGACGCGACGTCCATGGGGGCGATCGCGCAGCGGGCCGGCTACAGCCGGACGCTGGTCAACGCGCGCTACGGCTCCAAGGAGGCGCTGCTGGAGGCGTTGCTGCAGCGCGAGCTCGAGGACCGGCTCGTCGCCCCCGCCGCCGAGGGTGCCGACGGCCTCGGTCGCGCGCTGCTGCCGATCGACCGGGTGGTCGCGCTGCTCGACGAGGACGAGCAGCTGCTGCGGGCCCTGCTGACGGTCATGTTCGAGGCGATCGGGCCGGCGCCGGCGCTGCGCCCGCACGTCGTCGGCTGGCTCACGCGGTTGCGGGAGGCGACGACGGTGGCGCTCGCCGCGGGCGTGCGCGACGGCAGCGTCCGCGCGGACGCCGACCGCGCGGCGGCGGTCGAGGAGCTCGCGACCGCGTCCATCGGGATGGTCTTCCGCTGGCTGCTCGAGGCGGACTACCCGCTCGCCGACGAGCTCCGTGCGTGGCGCGAGCGGCTGCACGCGCGTCTCGCCCCCACTTGTTGACAGTGCTGTCAAGATGTTGCCGTGCGCGGAACGGGAGGGAGGGCGCGGCTGCCGCTGGTGGCTGGGCGGATGGCGGCGCAGGTCGCGCGGGAGCGGCTCACGAAGGTGCGCCCGACGACGCTCGACGAGGTGCCGCCGTCGGCCGACGCCCTCACCGACACGTGGTTGACCGCCGCCCTGTGCCGCGAGGTCCCCGGCGCCCACGTCGTCGGCCACGAGCTCGTCGGCGGGTCGGACGGCACGAGCTCGCGCCGCGCGCTGCGCGTGCGCTACGACGCCGCCGGCCAAGAGGCCGGGCTCCCCACCGCGCTGTTCACCAAGAGCGCGGCGACGCTGCAGTCCCGGCTGCTGCTCGTCCTCAGCGGCGTGACCCAGGGCGAGACGACCTTCTACCGCGACCTGCGCCCGCAGCTGCCCCGGCTGCGCAGCCCGCGCGCCTTCCATGCGGCCAGCGACGAGCGCACGGGCCGGTCGATCGTCGTGCTCGAGGACCTCGCCGCGGGCGGCTGGTCGTTCCCCGACCCGATGGCGGACACGGTCTCGCGCCGCGACGCCGAGGACATGGTCGACGAGATGGCCTACTACCACGCGACGTTCTGGGGCCGGCCGCCGACCGGGCTCGCGACGACGCTCGAGATGCAGGAGCGCCTCAACGCGCTGGGCATGTACCGCCGGGCCGAGATCGGCATCGAGCGCAGCCGCGAGGTGATGCCTCCCGCCGTGTACGCGCGCAAGGCGCAGCTGCTGCCCACGACGATGCGCGCGCTGGCGCTCAACGGCACGGGGACGCCGACGGTCCTGCACCAGGACGTCCACCAGGGCAACTGGCTGCGCGACCCCGGCGGCCGGATGGGCCTCTACGACTGGCAGGCGACCGCCCGGGGCGAGTGGGCGCTCGACGTCGCCTACGCGCTCTGCGTGAACCTCCCCGTCGACGACCGCCGGGCGTGGGAGCGCGAGCTGCTCGAGCGCTACCTCCAGCGCCTGGGCGACGAAGGCGTGAGCGCCCCGCCGACGTTCGACGAGGCGTGGCTGCGTGTGCGCCAGCAGCCCTTCCACGTCCTCATCTTCGCCCTGTTCACCATCGGCGCCGGGCGCCTGCAGCCCGACATGCAGCCCAAGGACTACATGCTGCGCTGCCTGCGGCGGATCACCGCCGCCATCGACGACTGGGGCTCGCTGGACAGCCTCGCCTGACGCAACGCCGCGTGCCTCTCACCCGAGGGGGAGAACGACGACATCATCGAGCTCGAGGTCGCACACGACGACCGCCACTACGTCTTGGAGAGGCGGTCCGGCACGCAGCGCCTCGGCGCACAGCGTGAGCAAGCGACGAGCTTCCTGAGCTTCGTCGGTCGCCTGGCCCTGCAGCGTCCGGAGCTTGCCGAGGAGCGCCTCGTCCTGAGCGAAGACCGCGGGGTCGGGATCGAAGACGGGGAGGTCGGCCGGAAGCGGCAGCGCGCTGACGTCGTTGGCCGCCTCGCCGTGCGCAACGCCAAGCGACGGTGGCAGCGGCGAAGCGCTCTCGGCGTCGTAGGCGAGGATCAACGCCGCAGGGACCGGCTTCATGGCGTCACTGACGAACTCCCGCGCGCCGGCCGCGAGGCGTTCGACCACCTGGTGACGCAGGCGCTTGCCGCCCGGACCGGGCGGTGTGTAGAGGACGTCGGGCGGCTCATCAGGTCGCTCGAGGACGAGCCGGACGAGCGTGCCTCCGGCGTCGTAGGTCGGCACCAGCGCGCTGCGTTCTACTCCGATCGGTCCGTCGGGCTCATCACCTTCACGAACGGCGTCAACGCGGTCGATCTCGATCCTGCGCAACACCCGGGCCTCGCGGTGGTACCGCTCGCGCGTCACCGCGGGGAGGCGCTCGTCGGGGGCCTGGGACCATACGACGAGCTCGACGGGGAGGTCGTCTTCGCGGGTGACCAGTCGGGCGACGTCGAGGCGTGGCCCTCCGTCGTCGCGGGGCGGCTCGCGCGAGTAGGTCAGGCGGAACTCGCGGTGCGCCCGATCGATCCACCGCAAGGTCTCGCGGTCGGCTTCGACGCTCCCGGGGCGCCGGAACTGCCGGGAGGCGATCACACGGTCCTCCGCGTCGAACGCGTACAGCACCGCCGCGGTGGGATCCGGCACGCTTCCCCGGGGGCGGCGCCGTCGCGCACGCCGGCCCCACCGTTCGTCCATGAACGGCTCGACCATCTCCCACGTGGAGTCGACCGGCCCCCACTTCCACGCGGTGGCCCACTCCTCGACCTGCGCTCGAGCCTGTGCATGGGCCTCCTGCAGCACAGACCACGGCACCGGCGGCTGCGGCGGAAGATCTGCTGTCACCCCGGGAAGGTGCCCTTCCTGAGCTGCTCCGCGATGTCTCGCAATGCCTTCCCGAGCCCCCTGGCGAAGATCGCCCGGAGCGCCGGACCGACGGTCACGAACGTGCGCCAAGGCTGTGAGGCGGTCGGAGGAACCACCAGCAGATCGGGGCTCCCGGACGCCGGAGCCGGGACGTGCCCGATCGAATGGGTGTGCGCCACGCGCGTGAAGTGCTCCTGCATGTCGCGCAGCAGCACCTCCGCGCGACCATCGTCCCTCTCATCGCGCTCCGCTCCCCAGCATCCCTACATGCTGCCAGGAGCTTCGTCCTCGGCCGGTTCCGCGAGCCGCTAGCGCAGCCCCGCCAGCCGCACCGCCCGCCGCAGCGCGCGGGCCTTGCCGGCCACCGACGGGCGGGCGACCGCCACGAAGCGCACGCGGCCGGCCTTGACGCCGTAGACGTACCGCGTCCCGCGAACGGCGCGCACGCGGAACGCCGAGCCGACGCGCTTGGCCGCCCGCGGCAGGCGCGAGGCGCGCGAGCCGACCCGCACGCCGCCGACCGCGTGGCCGCGGGCGGTGGAGAGGACGAGGCCGACGCGCGCGGCGTTCGTGAAGACCGCGGACACGCGGCCCTTGCCGCCGGTGGTGCACCAGCGCCAGGCCTGGCCGTCGCGGGCGCCCGGCTGCCCGGCGGCGCGCAGGAGCATGTCCGGCTCGAGGTCGAGCCGCACGCTGCCCAAGCCCGTCCGGCCGAAGCGACCGCTGCCCGCGAGGCACTCGGGGCCCTTGATCCCCTCGGCGCGCTCCCACGTCGACAGGTAGGCCTCGGCGCCGTTCTTCAGGTCGCGGACGACCGCGTCGCCCTCGAGCACGCGCAGGTCCTCGATCCAGTCGGCCCACAGGCCGTAGTGCGCGACGCCGTCCTCGTTGAAGTCGAACGTCCGGGTGCCCGAGCGCTGCCGGTGGGCGGTCAGGCCGTCGACGGTCTTGAACGGGTACTGGAGCGGCTTCTCCTTGGCGCTGGCGCGCGGGGCGCCCTGGGAGGCGAAGCCGTTCATGTCCGCCCCGAAGCCGATGCCGAACGGGAACTTGCCCGAGGCCGACTGGCGGGTCTGGCGCCACTGCGGCAGGAAGTTCGAGGACGAGTTGCCCATCGGGCTGACCACGCCGCCGAGGGCGAGGATGCGCTTGATGGAGGAGTCGTCGGCCCAGCTGTGGCTCGAGATCGTCCCGGCGTAGCGCTCCTGCTCGAGGATGTCGAGGAGCTTGGCCCGCGCGACCACGCTCATGTGGTCGGGGTCGACCATCATCCCCTTCTCGACCATCTTGCGGACGAGGTGCTCGCCCAGGGGCGTGAGCCCCCGCGCGTTGCAGTGGGGCCCGGCCGGATAGAGGGGCGGGACGCTGAGCGGCAGGAACGCCGCCAGGCCGTTGAAGATCGAGTCGCGGTCCGTGCCCGCGAGGGTCGTCTGCTCGCGGTCGTGGTCGTGGCCGTCGCCCGGGCAGGTCTGCATCTTCCAGAAGGCGCCCGTCTGCAGGAAGTTGCCGGCGTTGACGATGACGCCCGTCGTGCCGCGGTCGCCCGCGACGCCCGAGAAGGCGTTGTCGAACTTGTTGACGACCTCCATGCCGCGCACGCCGAGGCGGTGGACCTCGTCGAGGCGCCGGTCGACCTGCTCCTTGGTGCACTGCGGCTTGTCGAGCTGCACGCCGCACTCGAACAGGCGCGAGACCTCGATGCCCAGCACGACCGCGAGCTTGCCGTCGTTGATGACCCGCCGCGCCTCGGACGGCGAGGTCACGATGCGGAAGAAGCCCTTGCCCGGACCGCCGTACTGCGCGTCGACGTAGTCCTGCAGCTGGGTGATGCGCTGGTGCTGCAGGCGCACGCTGTGCATGTCGTTGCAGGGGTTCTTCTTGAGCGGATAGACGTTGCAGAGGACCTCGTTGTCGACGAAGAGGTTCACGACGAGGCGCAGGCCGCCCTTCCAGGCGCGCTCCATCCACTTCCAGTAGGTCTGCTCGTAGGTGACCGAGTGGTAGTTGGGCCAGCCCTCGAACGTCGGCCAGCCCTCCTGCACGGTCCCCACCTCGCCGGTGTAGACGGCGTCCACGCCCTGGCTGACCGCGCCGTTCACCGGGTCGCCGCCCATGCAGTCGGGCAGCGCGTACGGCGCCCCGTAGCGGTGCCACGGCGCGCCGCAGTGCACCCGGCCGCCGAGGAACTCGTAGGCCATCATGTGCAGGTGGCCGTCGAAGGTCCCGACGACGCGGTCGTAGGGCGTGCGGCCCTTCGGCGGGACCCCCTCGATGCCCGCGTCAATCTCCGGGTACTCCGGGCAGCCGTCGGCCTCGACGAAGGAGAAGCGCGCCGCGTCGTCCACCCCGCCGCCCGCGAGCGAGACGGCACCGTCAGCGGTCGCGCGCAGCCGGCGCCCCGTCGCCGGCAGGGTCAGCGTGTAGCGCTCGCCGTCGGCGTCGACGCGCCAGTCGGCCGCCGGGGACGGCTGCGCCGCCGGCTCGACCGCCGTGCCGTCGCCCGCCAGGAAGTCGCGGTCCTTGCCGTAGAGCAGGTACTGGCCCAGCTGCGTGGCCTGCATCCGGAACGGCTCGGCCTCGCCGGCGCCACTCGCGGTCGCGCGGTACCCCGTGGCGGTCTGGGCGATGAACTTCCCGCTCGCCTGGGACTGCAGCGCGTAGCAGCCGTGCACCAGCGCATAGCGCGCGTCGTCGTCAGCGGCGTGCGCCGCGGCCGGCGCTGCCAGCGCCATGACCGCGGCGACCGTGGTCACCCGGATCCTCATGCCCTCTCCCTCCGCCCCGCCCGCACGGCGAGGACTGGGACAACCGTACAGGAACGTTCACCTGATCTCGCCCGGTTCCTGGTAGCGGCACAGCCACCACGCGTCGAGGGCGTCGAAGGGGTCCGCGAGCTCCAGGCCCGTGACCTCGGCGAAGCGCAGGACCCGGTTGCGCACGGTGTTCGGATGGACCGCGAGCTCGCGCGCGGCGGCCGCGGTCTCCCGGCGGCGCTCGAGCCAGACGCGCACCGTCCGGGCCACCTCGTCGCCGAGCGCGGCCACCGCCGGCCCGTGGCGGTCGGCCAGCGTCGCGGCGAGGTCGGCCCGCGCCAGGACGGCCGCCACGGTGGCGACCCGCCCCACGTGGACGAGGCCCGCCCGCCCCGAGGCCTCCGCTGCGGGCACGGCCGCGACCGCGAGGCGGTGCGCGGCGGCGAGGTCCTCGGCGGCGACCGGCCCGGCCAGGCCGACGACGCCCGCACCGCCCTCGGCCGGCTGCCGCGCCGTCACCGCGACCTCGACCTCCCCGACCTCGGCGGCCACCGCCGTCGGGTGGTGGCGCACCGCCGCCCGCAGCGCCCGCGACGACGCCGCGTCGCCCGTGCGCGCGACGAGCACCCACAGCCCGCCGTCGAGCGGCAGCCCCGCCTCCGCGGCGGCGAGCGCCGCCGCCGTCCCGCCCTCGAGGAGCCGGCGCAGCAGCGCCGCGCGGCGGTCCTCGGCGGGTGCGCGCTGGGCGCTGCGCGCCTCGCGGTGGGCCCGGATGAGCCGGGTGCGCACCGCGTCGGACCAGTCGTCGTAGAGCTCGCGCGCGTCGAGCAGCCGCTCGGGTGAGACGCCGGCCCGCGGGGCGAGCTCGCGCGCCCGCGTCCAGATCGCCCGCTCGGCGACGTGGATCGCGGCGAGCACCGCCTCGATCGGGATGCCCTGCCGGGCCCGCGTCGTCCCCAGCCCGGCGACGAACGACAGCTCCGCCTCGGTGGGCAGGCGCCGGTCACCCACGGCGCGGACCGCCGCCGTGAGCAGCGCGCGCGTGTGGCCCGCCATGTCGGACGGCGGCAGGACGGCGACCTCCGCGACCGCGCGCTGCACGCCGGCGACGACCGTCGGCAGCAGCTCCTCGTCGGCCACGACGCGCTCGACCAGCTCGACGACCTCGACCCACTCGTCCACGTCACCGATTGTGGTGCGCCACACCCCCGCGCCGCAAGACGGTGGCGCGCACCCTGGATCCGCCGCGCTCACCGGCCTAGCGTTGGACGCGAGCACATGACCCACGTCTCCGCCATCTCCCGCGTCGCCGTGGTCGGCGCCGGTGCCGCCGGCCTGGCGGCGACCAAGGCCCTGCGCGACGCCGGCCTCGAGGTCGTCTGCCACGAACGCGCCGACCGCCCCGGCGGGCTGTGGGCGCGCGACGCGACGCGCACGACGTCCGCCTACCGGTCGCTGCACCTCAACACCAGCCGCGGCCGCACGGAGTTCGCCGACTTCCCGATGCCGGCCGACTGGCCGCACTTCCCGTCGGCCGAGGCGGTCGCCGGCTACCTCGCCGACTACGCGGAGCGCTTCGGCCTGCACGAGAGCCTGCGGCTGGGCAGCACCGTCACGGCCCTGGACCGCGACGACGCCACGCGCGACTGGCTGCTCACCACCGACGACGGCGCGGCGGAGCGCTTCGACGCGGTCGTCGTCGCCAACGGCCACAACTGGGACCCGCGCTGGCCCGAGCCGGCACCGCCCGGCCCCTTCGACGGTACCCAGCTGCACGCCCACGACTACGAGGACCCCGAGGTCTTCCGCGACCGCCGCGTCGTCGTGGTCGGCATGGGCAACTCGGCGATGGACATCGCCGTGGACGCCTCCTACGTGTCCGCGGGCCCGGTCCTGCTCTCGGCCCGGCGCGGGGTCCACATCGTCCCCAAGACGCTGCTCGGCCGGCCCGCGGACGCCACGGGCGCGGCGATGACCGTCCTGCCCTGGCGCGTGCGCCAGGTCGTCGCCGAGACGCTGCTGCGCATCGCGGTCGGCCCGCCGCAGCGCTACGGGCTGCCCGCGCCCGCCAGCGGCCTCTTCCAGAACCACCCGACGATCAGCGACACGATCCTGCACCGCCTGACGCACGGCGAGGTCGAGGCGCGGCCCGGCATCGCGCGCTTCGAGGGCGACCGCGTGCACTTCACCGACGGGCGCACCGACCCCGCCGACGTCGTGGTGTGGGCGACGGGCTACCAGGTGACGATCCCCTTCCTGGCGCAGCGCTGGACGGGCGGCGACCCGGAGCGGCTGCTGCTGTTCAAGCGCGTCTTCCACCTGGACGACCCGACGCTCGCCTTCGTCGGGCTCATGCAGTCGACCGGTGCCGCGCTGCCGGTCGTCGAGGCGCAGGCCAAGCTCGCGGCCGCCGGGTTCACCGCCCGCTACCCGCTCCCGCCCGCCGCGGCGCAGCGGCGCGACGCCGAGCGCGCGCTGGCCGCCGCCACGCGCCGGTGGGGCGATCGCCGGCCCGCGATGCGCATCGACTTCGACGCCTACGTCGCCGAGCTGGGCCGCGAGCTGCGGGGCGGCAGCCGCGGACGCCGGCGCGCGAAGGTGGCGGCATGACGCGGCTGCGCGACGCGACGGGCATGCGGGTCCTGGTCACCGGGGCGTCGGGCACGTTCGGCCGTGCCGTCGGCGAGGCGCTGGTCGCCCGCGGCGCGCGCGTCGCCGGCCTCGACGCCGCACCGCGCGACGACGACCCGTTCGCGGTCCTGCGCTGCGACCTCACCGACGACGACGCGGTGCCGGGCGCGGTCGCCGCGGCGGTCGCGGCCCTGGGCGGCCGCCTCGACGTGCTCGTCAACAACGCCGGCATCGGCGGTCCGGCGCCGGCGGCGCTGGCGCCCGGTGAGGAGGCGCGACGCCAGCTCGACGTCAACCTCCTCGGGACGTGGCGCGTGACCGCCGCCGCCGTCGACCCGCTCGTCGCCTCCCGCGGGCGCGTCGTCATGGTGGCCTCGCGCATGGCTGTCCTGCAGCTGCCCCTGGCCGCCGCGTACGGCGCCTCGAAGCGCGCCATGGTCGCCTACGCCGACGCGCTGCGCCACGAGCTCGGCACCCACGTGGGCGTGAGCTGCGTCTACCCCTCGGCGGTCCGCAGCCCGATCCACGACTCGACCGCCGCCGCGGGCCTCTCGCTCGAGGGCATGAGCAAGCTCGAGCCGCTCGAGGGCGTGGTCGATGCGGTCCTGCGCGCGGCGCTCAGCCAGCGCGTGCTGCGCGACGTCCCGACGACCCGTCGCGGCGGGCTCGAGCTGGCGCTCGCGCGCCACCTGCCGCGGCTGGCCGACCGCATCGTGGCCCGGACGCTCGCTGGCCGCGTGCGGGCGGGCGCGCTGGACGGCGCGCCCCTGGCGGCGACGCTGGTCGCCCGCCACCGCGACGCGGCTCGCTGAGCCGCGTCAGCGACAGACGGGCGCGGAGCGCTCGCGGCGCACGACGCCCTCGGACGTCGTGATCGCGGCGACCAGGGGCGCCTCACCGGGATGGCGGCGCGGCGCGCGGACCGTGCGCTCGAACGGCGGCGCCGAGTCCGTCGCCAGCACGTTGCCGCCCAGGCGGAAGCGCACGCGCTGCACGGCGTCGACGTCCCCGCCGACGGTGAGCCGCAGGCGCCCGCCGCGCACGCAGCGTCGCGCGAAGCGCAGGTCGCCCGCGCAGCCCGCGATGCGCTGGCTGGTGCACAGGACGGCCTCGGGGATGCGCGCCGCCTCCGCGTGCTTCGGACCGTCGCCCACCCGCACGCGCGCCAGCTCGCGCTCCTCGCGCAGGCCGATGACGGAGACCGTGTCGTCGCGGGTGTTCGTGACGAAGCAGCGGCGGCCGTCCGGGCTCGTGACGGCCCAGCCGGGCGCGTCGCCCACCGGGATGATGCGCCGGGGCTGGAGCGTGTCCGTCGCGACGAGCGCCACGTAGTCCGACACGCGGCCGGCGACGCACAGCGTCCGCTCGTCGGATGACAGCGCCAGGCCGTGGTGGGGCGCCTCGAAGTCGAAGTCCGCCTCGGTGGTGCCGTCCTTGACGGGCAGCTGGGCGACCCGCTCGACCCGGCCGTCGGCGAGGCGCACGCGCATGATGGAGCTCTCGAGGGAGCGCTGGGCGAAGAGCGTGGCGCCGTCCTTGGTGTAGGCCGTCGGCCGGATGCCGCGGTCGAACGTGAAGCGCTGGACCACGCGCAGGGAGGCCGTGTCGACGACGGTCAGCTGGTAGGGCGGCGGGGTCAGCGCCGCGCGCGCGGGCTCGGGCAGGACGATCGTCCCGATGCTCGAGTTGTAGAGACGCGAGCCGTCCTCGCTGAGGTGGTTGTCGTGCGGCCACTGCCCGGTCGGGACGGCGCCGACGATCCGCCGCCGGCCGGTGTCGACCACCACGACCTCGTTGGCGGTGAGCGCCGAGACGTAGAGCCGCCGCCCGTCGGCGCTGAGGGTCATGTGGTCGGCGCGCAGGCCGGGGATCGGGACCTTCCAGCGCAGGTCGCCGGTGCGCAGGTCGAAGGCGGCGACGTCGCCGCGGTGCCCGCGCGAGACGTAGAGCGTCGTGCCGTCGGGCGAGAGGTCCTGGTCCTGGGCGACGTTGACGCCGCCGACGCCGGTGATGAGCTGCTGGTTGACCAGCGCGAACGGCGGGTCGCCCTGGTCGACCGAGGGCCGCGCGCCGTCGGGGAGGACGTCGACGCTGCGCAGCACCTTCGCGGTGTGGGCGTCGAGGATCGAGACAGTGCCGCCCTCGGCGTTGGCGACGAGGACGACCTCCCGGCCCTTGGCCGGGCCCTGGACGTCGGCCTGGGCGGCGGGCGCGCCGAGGGCGAGGGCGCAGAGGGGGAGGGCGACGGCGCGGCGGACGGGCATGCGAACGCAGAGCATCGTCGGTCCGGCCGCCGTGGGTAGCCGATGGGGGTGCCCCGCTGGGCCGCATACGCCGGGTTCGCCGTGTTCGGCGCGTTCTGGGGCGCGTGGGGCGCCGCCCTGCCGGCGCTGCGCGACCAGGCGGGCGTGACCGAGGGCCAGCTCGGCGGGGCGCTGCTGTGCATCGGCGCGGGCGCCCTGCCGGCGATGCTCCTGGCCGGCCGCGCGGTCGACCGGGCCCGGGCGGGGGCGACCGCCGCGCTGCTCGTCGCCCTGGGCGTCGTCGGGGTCGTCGCGGTCGCGGCCGCCCACGACCTCGTCGCCCTCGCGGTCCTGCTGCTCGCGCTCGGCGCGGCGTCCGGCGCCGCCGACGTGGCGATCAACACCGCCGCCGGTGCGGCCGAGCGCGCGCACGGCGGCCCCGTCGTCACCCGCTCGCACGCCGCGTTCTCGGCGATGGTCGTCGTGGCGAGCCTCGGCACGGGTGCGCTGCTCGCCGCGGACGCGCCGCTCGTCGCGCCCTTCGCGGTCGTGGCGGTGGCGGCGGCGGCCGTCGCACTGGCCCTGCTGCGGGCCGACGGCGCCGCCATGCCACGCGCTCGGGGTCAGACCCCGTCGCATGCTCGGGGTCAGACCCCGTCGCATCGGCTGCGGCGCGGGCCGCTCGTCGCGCTGGGTGCGCTCGGCGCCCTGGCGTTCGCGGTGGAGAACGCCCACCAGAGCTGGAGCGCGATCTACCTGCACGACGTCGTCGGTGCGGGCGAGGCGACGGCGGCGGCCGGCCCTGCCGTCTTCGCCGCCGTCGTCGCCGTGACGCGCATCGCGGGGGGCGCCGCCGGCGGCCGGCACCCGCGCACGGCGGTCGTCGCCGGCGCGCTGGTCGCGGCGGCGGGCACGGGCCTGCTGGCCGGCGCGACGGCGTTGGCGCCCGCGCTCCTCGGCCTCGGCCTGGCCGCCGCCGGCACCGCCGTGCTGTTCCCGACGCTCGTCGTCGTCCTCACCGGGCGCGTCGCCGACGAGGTGCGAGGCAGCGCGACGTCGACCGTCACGACCGTCGCCTACCTCGGCTTCCTCGCCGGCCCGGTCTACGTCGGCGCGTGGGCGGGCGGCGTCGGGCTCGACGGCGCGATGGTCGCGGTGGCGGCGCTCGGCGTCCTGCTCGCGGTGCTCGCCGCGACGCGCCTGCGCCGGATCGCGGGGGCCATCGCCTGACAGCCTGTCAACGGGCGTCGCAGATGTAGGAGGATGGCGGGCATGCAGCCTCTCCAGCAGCTGGCCTTCGGCCGGATCCTCATCGGCGTCCTCTCCTGGGTCGCCCCGTCCTTCGTCGCCAAGGTGTTCGGCATCGGCGGCCCGACGGAGTCGCACATGCCCTCCCGCCTGTTCGGCGCGCGCGACCTCGCCCTCGGCGTCGGCACCCTCACCACGACCGGCGAGACGCAGAAGCAGATCGTGCGCCTCGGCGTCCTGTGCGACGCGCTCGACGTCGGCGCCGCGGTCGTCGGCAAGCGCGAGGGCTCGCTGCCCAAGGCGCCCGCCGTCGCGCTCGGCGTGATCGCCGCCGGCGCCGTCGCCGTCGGCGCCTCCTCGCTGAAGTAGTCCTCGCGCACGCCCGGGGGCGGCGCTCCTTGATCGCGTTCGACCTGCTGGTCGTCGCTCCCGGGCCCGTGGCGCACGATCCGCGCCATGCAGACCACGGACACGCCGCTGGCCGGCAAGGTCGCGCTCGTCGCCGGCGCCACGCGCGGCGCCGGGCGGGGGATCGCCGTCGCGCTCGGCGAGGCCGGGGCGACGGTCTGGTGCACGGGCCGCAGCTCGCGGGCGCAGGCCGGGCCCGACGGGCTGCCCGAGACGATCGAGGAGACCGCCGAGCTCGTGGACGCGGCGGGCGGCGTGGGGGTCCCGGTCGTCGCCGACCACCTCGACCACGACCAGGTCCGGTCCCTGGCACGACGCCTCGACGACGCGCACGGCGGGCTCGACGTCCTGGTCAACGACATCTGGGGCGGCGAGCTGCTCGTCGAGTTCGACGTGCCGCTGTGGGAGCACGACCTCGACGTCGGGCTGCGGATGCTCCGCACGGCGGTCGAGACGCACCTCGTCACGAGCCACCACCTCCTGCCACTGCTCATCCGGCGCCCGGGCGGGCTGCTCGTCGAGGTGACCGACGGCACGCGCACCTACAACGACGCCCACCGCCGCGTCAACGTCTTCTACGACCTCGCGAAGGCGGCGGCGCTGCGCCTCGCCTTCTCCCAGGGCCACGAGCTGGCGTCGCACGGCGCGACCGCCGTCGCGCTGACGCCGGGGTGGCTGCGCTCCGAGCTCATGCTCCAGGCGATGGGCGTGACGGAGGAGACCTGGCGGGAGGGGCGCAACCCGCACTTCGGCGCGATCTCCGAGAGCCCGCGCTTCGTCGGCCGGGCGGTCGCCGCGCTCGCCGCCGACCCCCACGTGCACCGCCGCAACCAGGGCTCCTTCTCCTCCGGCGAGCTCGCACGCGAGTACGGGTTCACGGACCTCGACGGCTCGCAGCCCGACTGCTGGCGCTACATGGTCGAGGTGCAGGACGCCGGGCTGCCGCCGGACCCCACGGGCTACCGCTAGCGCGCGGCGCGGCCCGCCGTGGCGAGCCACGCGCTGGCCAGGCGCTTGGGCGCGCGCGCCAGCCAGGCCTCGACGGCGAGCTCCTCGAGGTCGTCGACGTCCAGGCGCTCGACCCGGGCGAGGACGGTGGGGTGGCCGTCGAAGTGGCTCGTGGTGAAGAAGACGTCCGGCTGGGCGGCGAGCAGCGCCTCCTTGGCGTGCAGGCTCTCGACGCGCGCGCCGAGCGCGGGGCCGTCGGGCGCCGCCGCCCCGAGCTCCTCGAGGTCGGTCTCGCGCATCGGCCGCGACCACAGGAAGACGCGGTCGTGCACCCGCCAGGCCGGCATCTGGCCGTACGTGCTGCGCATGCTCGTGTCCGGCAGCGCGAGCGCGATGCGGCTCACGTCCTCCCACGTCGCCACGGCCCGACCCTACGGCGACAAGCGCCGCAGATCACCCCTCAACCTGCAGGGTCTTCCGCGGCGGCGCGGGCGGCCTCGACGACGCGGTCGGTGGCCGCGCGCAGCCGGCGGAAGAACGTGCGGCGGCTCACGTGGAACTCGCGCGCGAGGTGCTCGAGGGCGACGCCGCGCTCGACGTAGGCGCGGTGCAGGAGGTCGCGCTGGAAGCGCTCGTCGGCGGAGTCGCCGAACGCCTCCTCGATGAGGCGCAGGAGCTCGGAGCGGGCGGCCTCGGCGCGCGCGGCGACGGTCGTCCCCGTGGCGAACGGGCTGGCGGCCAGCGCCACCGGGTCGTGGAACGCGCGCAGCGCCTCGCGGACCTCGCCGGGCTCGGGAGCGCGGCGTGGGTCGGGCTCGCGGGCCGTGCCGAGGACGACGAGCCGGCCCAGCAGCCCCTCGTCACCGAAGTCGAGGATCCACGTCATGACGCCCTCGCCCTGGGCGTCGAGGCCCTCGCGGCGCTCGGCGCCCGACCGGCGCACGAGGTGCTCGAGGCCCGGCTCGTCGTGGTGGACGGGCACGTAGATCCGGTTGCGCACGAGGCCGCCGGCGCGGATCGTCGCCGCGAAGCGCACGGTCGCCGAGACCTGGGCGCGGTCCTCCGGCGCGACGGCGGCCGAGGTCCAGCTGCCGCGCCACAGCAGCGAGCGGTCCGCGGCGCCGAGGCCCCGGGCGTCGCGCGTCCACCCGGCCAGCAGCTCGTCCTCGTCGTCGATCGCGTCGTCGTCGTCGGCGGCCAGGACGACGCCGAAGGCCAGGACGGTCCCGTCGACGTCGCGCAGGACGTGGACGGCGTGCGGCGAGCGCCGTGCGTAGCCGGCGAGGACCTCGGCCGGGACGTCGCCGTCGACGCCCTCGAGCGCCGGGCGGTCGGAGGGCTCGAAGCGCCCGATGACCCGGTCGTCCAGCGCGGGCAGCCGGTGCGACCAGCTCCACGCCTCGCTCAACCCGGGTTGGGGCAGCAGCCCGGCCAGCTGCACCGCCGCGCGCTCGGCGATGCGCCGCTCGGCGACCCCCTCTCGCCTGCCGTCGACCACCACCGGCAGTCAACCCGCGACGCGCGCGGCCGGAGGTCGTGCCACCCGCACCGTGCGCGGGAGCGAGCCACACCCCGCCGCCCCGCCGCGCCGGCGCGCGCTCCACGGTACGGTCGCGTACACATGCGTCGTCCCCTCCGCGCTCTCCTCCCGGCGGTCCTCGCGGCCGGCGTCCTCGGTGCCGCCGCGACGGCACCGGCCTCCGCCGACGTGCAGTGGCTCTGCCGCCCGGACATGGCCGACAGCCCGTGCGACATCCCCCTGGACACGACCGTGCAGGAGGCGACGGGGCCCGACGTCGTGCAGCGCCCCACGCCCGGCGCCCGTGAGGTGGACTGCTTCTACGTCTACCCGACGGTCTCCAACCAGCTGTCGCCCAACGCGACCAAGGCGCGCGACCCGGAGCTCGACTCGATCGCGCAGTACCAGGCGGCCCGCTTCACCCGCCACTGCCGCGTCTTCGCGCCGATCTACCGCCAGGCCACGATCGGCTCGATCATCGCGTCGACGGCGCTGCCGCCGGACCGCAAGCTCGCCTACGACGACGTCGTCGAGGCGTTCAAGGCCTACCTCGAGCGCGACAGCGACGGCCGGGGCTTCGTCCTGCTCGGCCACTCGCAGGGCACGAGCGTGCTGCGCAACCTCCTGCGGCGGGTCGTCGACCCGGACCCGGAGCTGCGCCGCCGCCTCGTCGGCGCGGTCCTGCTCGGCGGCAACGTGACGGTGGCCGAGGGCAAGGTCGTGGGCGGCGACTTCGCGCACGTGCCGCTGTGCACCGAGCGCGCGCAGATCGGCTGCGTCGTCGCCTACTCGACGTTCTTCACCGACCCGCCCGACGGCGCGCGCTTCGGCAGGACGCCGGCGCCCGCGGCGGGCAACCCGCTGGCCCTGCCCGGCGGCAAGGGCTTCGAGGTCGCCTGCACCGACCCGCGGCCGCTGGCGGGCGCCGACGGACCGCTGCGCCTCCTGCTGCCCTCCAAGCCCTACGCGCCCGGGTTCATCGGGCTCGGGACGATCCTCACCTCGTCGGGCGCGCCGCCGAGCGCGTCGACGACGTGGGTCAGCCCGCCCGACCGCGCACAGGGCGGCTGCCGGTACGTCAACGGCGCGCACGTCCTGCGCCTGGACCCCGTCGGTCCGGGGTCGCGGCGGCCCAACGTCTTCCCCGAGCCGTCGTGGGGCACCCACCTGCTCGACATGAACCTCGGCCTGGAGGAGCTCGTCTCGCTCGTCGGCCAGCAGGCCGACCGCTACGTGCGCCCGCAGCTGACGCTGACACGCCGCTGCCTGCGCGGTGGGCGGCTGCGGGTCGGCCTGGGCGGCCGGGACGCGGCGTTCGCCGGCTCGGCGCGGGTCACCCTCGGCGGTCGCCGGGCCACCCTGCGCGGGGGTGCTGGGGCGCGTGTGGTGCGCCGCGGCAGGGCCCGGAAGGTCCGCGCCGTGGTCGCGCTGGAGCAGGGCGGACCGCGGCGGCTGGTGCTCGAACGCGCCGTCCCGCGGTGCTGACGGGGTGGTCTCGCGGCGAAGGGCACTAGACTGGGTCGTCCGGCCCGTGGCTTCCCCGGGCGCCAGCAGTGCCTCGCGTTCGCCGTTCGCTGCCCCTCGCAGCGCCCTCCGCGTTCTGCTCGAAGCACACGACCCAGAGAGGACCGACCATGGCTGGACGCAGCAAGCAGCGCACGACCTTCGCCAAGCTCAACCGCGAGACGCGGATGCAGGAGAAGCGTCGCGAGAAGGAGGCGCGCAAGGCCGCGCGCAAGCTCGAGGGCCCGGTCGACCCCCTGGAGGGCGTCGAGGTCGTCACCGAGCTGCGCCTCTCCGACGACGAGCTGCCGCCGGAGGCCGTCGCGCCTCGCGGCCGCGACGCCGAGTAGGCGTCCCTAGGCCGGATCGGGGGACCTCCCAGGGGGAGGTGCCCCCCGCGACGGCGCCCGGGACCGGCGGTAGTGTCGGCCCATGTCGAGCCTCCGCGCGGTCACGTCGCCTCCGCCGTTCGACGCGTGGGAGGTCGACCTCCACGGCCACCGGGTCGTGTACCGCACGGCGGGCAGCGGCCCGCCCGTCGTGCTCGTCCACGGCATGGTCAACTCGTCACGCCACTGGCAGGCGGTGGCCCAGCGGCTGGCCGAGCACCACACGGTCATCGCGCCCGACCTCGTGGGCCACGGGGACAGCGCGACGCCGCGCGGCGACTACTCGCTCGGGGCTCACGCCGCGGTCATCCGCGACCTGCTCTCGGCGCTGGGCATCGAGCGCGCGTCGATCGTCGGCCACTCCCTCGGCGGCGGGATCGCGATGGTGTTCTTCTGGCAGTTCCCCGAGCGCGTCGAGCGCCTCGCGCTCGTCTCCAGCGGCGGCCTGGGCGAGGAGGTCAGCCCGATGCTGCGCTCCGCGGCCCTGCCCGGGGTCAAGGCGCTGATCTCCCTCGCCGCCCACCGTCACGTGACGGGCGGCCTGGGCGCGACCGGCCGGCTGCTGCAGCGCCGCGGCTCGGGCCTCGGCGTCCAGCTGCAGGCCGTGGCCCGCGCGCTGCGCCCGCTCGAGACGCCCGGCGCCCGCGAGGCGTTCCTGCAGACCCTGCGCGCCGTGATCGACCGCCAGGGCCAGCGGGTCAACGCCAACGACCGCCTCTACCTCCTCGAGGCCGTGCCGACGCTCGTCGTCTGGGGCGAGCGCGACCGCACGATCCCGATCGAGCACGGCGAGGCGGCCCACCGCGCGATCCCGCACAGCCGCTTCGTCCGGCTTCCGCGGTCGGCGCACTTCCCCCACCTCGAGGACCCCGAGGGGCTGGCCGACGCCCTGCGCGAGTTCCTCGCGACGACCCAGCCGGCGCAGCTCGACGAGGACGCCTGGCGCGCCCTCCTGCGCGACCGCCCGCGCGCGCTTCCGCGGCCCCGCGTCGTCGCGGGCTAGCGGCTCGCGTGCGAAGAAGGGGACAGTCCCCTCGTTCGCACGCCGTGCTTGACAACATAGTTTGTCAATGGCACGGTGGGCATCGCCGATGCTCTCCGTGGACGTCATCGAGGACCCCGCGGCGGCGGTCGTGGCGCTCGACCCGCTGCGGGCACGGGTGCTGGCCGAGCTGCGCGAGCCCGCGTCGGCGGCGGCGCTGGCCCAGCGCCTGGGGCTCCCGCGCCAGAAGGTCAACTACCACCTGCGCGCGCTCGAGGCCCACGGCCTGCTCGAGGTGGCCGAGGAGCGCCTCCACGGCGGGCTGACCGAGCGGCTGCTCGTCGCCACCGCGGCCTCCTACGTCGTCTCGCCCGCCGCCCTCGGTCCCAGCGCGCCCGCCCCCGCGAGCGTCGGCGACCGACTGTCGGCCCGCTACCTGGTGGCGCTCGGGGCGCGGCTGATCCGCGAGGTCGGCAGCCTCGCGCGCGGTGCCCAGGCCCAGGAGCGCCGGCTCGCGACCCTCGCGCTCGACACGGAGATCGCCTTCGCCAGCGCCGAGGCGCAGGCCGCCTTCGCCCACGAGCTCACCCAGGCGATCACCGAGCTGGTCGCCCGGCACCACACCGACGGCGGCCGGCCCTTCCGGCTCGTCGTCGCCGCCCACCCCACCCCGCAGGAGGACGCCGCATGAGCACCGACCGTCGCGTCGAGGTCGAGGTCGAGGTCCCCGCCACGCCCGAGCAGGCCTGGGAGGCGATCGCGACGGGACCCGGGATCACCGCCTGGTTCATGCCCGCGGAGGTCGAGGGCCGCGTCGGTGGCGCGGTCGTCCACCGCCACGAGTCCGAGCTCGAGACGCCCGGCACCGTCACGGCCTACGAGGCCCCGCACCGCTTCGCCTACGAGGAGTCCAGCTGGCTGCCCGACGCCGAGCACCGCGAGCACGTCACCGCCACCGAGTGGTTCGTCGAGGCGCGCAGCGGCGGGACCTGCGTCGTGCGCGTGGTGATGAGCGGCTTCGGCGACGAGGACGCCTGGGACAAGGCGATGGAGTCCTACGCCGCGGGTTGGCGCCAGGCGCTGCTGTCCCTGCGCCTGTACCTGACGCACTTCCCTGGCGAGCGCGCCGCGTCGATCACCGCCGGCGGGCCGCCCCAGCGCGGCGACGCCGACGCGGTCTGGACGGCGATGTGCAGCGACCTCGGCGTGCCGCCCGAGCCGCGGGCCGGTCAGCGCCTCGAGACCGCGGGCAACGGCGTCCCGGCCTTCGGGGGCACCGTCGTCGAGGCGGGCGGGCGGATGGTCACGCTCGTCCTCGACACGCCGGCCGGGGGCCTGGGCTTCCTGGGCGCCGGGGGACCCGGCGAGGACGTGTTCACCTTCGTGCGCGCGCAGCTCTTCGGGGACGGCACCGACGCGGTCGCGGCGCGCGAGCAGGCGGCGTGGGAGGCGTGGTTCGCCGGCCGCTCCGTGCGAAGAAGGGGACAGTCCCCTGCTTCGCACGCGGGCCCCTAGGCGCGGCGGTCCAGCAGCGAGCGCACGGCAGAGCGCACGAGCTCGCGGTCCCACGTCACCGCGTAGCGGAAGCGGCGCTCCATGTCCGCGCCGGTGTCGCCCAGGTCGTAGGCGAGCAGGGCCCCGGCGACGTCCGGACCGAGCAGGACGACGTCCCACTGGCGGGCGAGCGGGTCGTCCTCGCGCAGCGCCGCGCCGTGGACCCCGGGAGCCGGGTCAGGCCCGAAGCCCTCGCCGAACGCCCCGACGTGGCCGCCCTGCGCGGCGAGCTCGCTGTAGCGCCGGCGGGTCGCCGGCGTGAAGTGGCGCACGTGCTCGAAGCTCGCCAGCAGCATGCCCGCCGCGCCCAGGGCGTGGGCGCGGTCCTCGAGCTCACGGCTGAGGCGCAGCAGGGTGCCCTTGGCGGCGACGCGCAGGTCGGGCGCGTCCGCGACGAGGTCGAACGGCGACGCGACCGCGGGGAGGCTGACGTGGCTGGCCATGGTCCTCTGGGCGGTCGGCGCGGCGAGCCGGACCTTGAGCGAGCGGGCGCGCGGGAGCGCCAGGACGGGGCGGACTAGGACCGACCGGCGAACGGCGGCGCACGGACTTCGGCCCCGTGGACAGCCCGTGACGGCCGGTCACCGGGCACGATCGGAGCCACCCGTGCGGCACGTCGCTGATCAGAACCGGCCGTCACTGGGCATGCCCTTGGTGATGCAGGACGCAGACGTGGCGCCGAGGCAGGCGGCGTGAAGCACCCAGCATGGGCGTCGTGGGCGCCCGGCGCCGCGGAGCGCCCCTGGACCATCGGGGTCGAGGAGGAGGTCATGCTCCTCGACGCGCAGACGCACGAGCTCACGCCGAAGATCGACGACGTGCTCGCCGGGCTGTCGCAGGCGCTGGTCGGCCACGTGTCGGCCGAGACGCACGCCTCAGCCGTCGAGATCGCGACCGGCCCGCACGAGACCGTGGCCGGCGCCGTCGACGAGCTGAGCGCCCTGCGCGCCGCGCTCGCGGCCGAGCTCGCCAAGCACGGCGCGACCGCCGCCGCCTCGGGCACCCACCCGCTGGCGGAGGGCATCGGCGCGGTCTCGCCCCACGCGCGCTCGCAGTCCGTGCTCGAGTCGATGCGCGAGCTCGCCCGCCGCGAGCCGACCTTCGCGCTGCACGTGCACGTCGCGGTGCCCGACCCCGACATGGCCGTCCGCGCGCTCGACGGGCTGCGCACGACGCTGCCCATCTTCCTCGCGCTGTCGGCCAACTCGCCGTTCTGGCGCCGACGCGACTCGGGCCTGGCCTCGGCGCGGACGCCGATCTTCAGCACCTTCCCGCGCACGGGCATCCCGCGGTCGTTCGGCGACTGGGACGGCTACGTCGGCGCCGTCGACCTGCTCGTCCAGGCCGGCGCGATCCCCGAGCCGACCTTCCTGTGGTGGGACGCCCGGCTGCAGCCACGCCTGGGCACGCTCGAGGTCCGCGTGATGGACGCCCAGATCGGGATCGACGACGTCGCCGCGCTCGTGGCGCTCGTGCAGTGCGCGGTCATGGAGGCCGCGACCGCCGGCGAGGCGCCGGAGCGGGTCGCCGCGCCGCCGGAGGTCCTCGAGGAGAACCGCTTCCTCGCCGCCCGCGACGGCATGGACGCGTGCCTCATCGACCCCGTGGCCGGCCGCCGGCGCCCGGTGCGCGACTGGCTGTTCGAGCTGCTGGACCGCGTCGTCGTCCACGCCGACGACCTGGGCTGCGCCGACGAGCTCGGCCTCGTCCCGGCGCTGGCCCAGGACCCCGGTGCCGCCCGCCAGCGCGAGCGCGCCGGCGCGGGCGAGCCCGGCGACCTGCGGGCGCTGGTGAGCACCTTGACCGACGACTTCCGCGAGCCCCAGGCCGCCCCCGGAGAGGCCTAGCCGTGTGCGGGTTCGCTGGGGAGGTCCGGCGCGACGGCGCGCCGGACACCGCGGTGCTGGAGCGCATGGGCGAGGTGCTCGCCCCGCGCGGCCCCGACGGGCACGGGCTGTGGCGCAACGGGCGCGTGGGCCTCGTGCACCGGCGGCTGGCGATCATCGACCTGTCCGACCTCGGCGCCCAGCCCATGGGCGACGACGAGCTCGGGCTGACGATCACCTTCAACGGCATCATCTACAACCACCGCGAGCTGCGGGCCGAGCTCGAGCGCGAGGGCCACACCTTCCGCTCGCACTCCGACACCGAGGTGCTGCTGCGCGGCTGGGCGGCCTGGGGCGAGGGCGTCCTCGAGAAGCTCAAGGGGATGTTCGCCTTCGCGCTGGTCGAGCGCGACAGCGGCCGTGTCGTCCTCGCGCGCGACCGGCTGGGCAAGAAGCCCCTGTACGTGGCCGAGGGCCGTGGCGGCGTCCTGCGCTTCGCCTCGACGCTGCCGGCGCTGCTGGCGGCGGGCGACGTGGACACCTCGATCGATCCCGTGGCGCTGCACCACTTCCTCTCGTGGCACTCCATCGTCCCGGCGCCGCGGACGATCCTCCAGGGCGTGCGCAAGCTCCCGCCGGCCACGGTGCGCATCATCGAGCGCGACGGCACGTCGAAGGACCGCCTGTACTGGGACCCGCCGTTCGCGCGCGACCCCGGCGAGGCCGCCATGGACGCCGCCGACTGGGCCGACGCGGTGCGCGAGGCGCTGCGGGTGGCGGTGCGGCGGCGGATGGTCTCCGACGTCCCCGTCGGCATCCTGCTGAGCGGCGGGCTGGACTCGAGCCTCATCGTCGCGCTCCTCGCGCAGGAGGGCCAGAAGGGCCTCGCGACGTTCTCGATCGGCTTCGACGCGGTCGGCGAGCAGGAGGGCGACGAGTTCTTCTACTCCGACCTCGTCGCGCGCGAGTTCGAGACCGACCACCACAAGATCCACATCCCGGTCGGCGACCTCGTCGAGGCCCTGCCCCATGCGATCCGGTCGATGAGCGAGCCGATGACCTCCCACGACTGCGTCGCCTTCTGGCTGCTCTCCCGCGAGGTCGCCAAGAGCCGCAAGGTCGTGCAGTCCGGCCAGGGCGCGGACGAGGTCCTGGGCGGCTACTTCTGGTACCAGGAGCTGGCCGACACCGAGGGCCACGGCGCCAGCGACTACCGCGCCGCGTTCTTCGACCGCACCGACGCGGAGATCCAGTCGGTCGTCGGCCCCGACCACCGCGTGACCGACGACCCGAGCGGCGCGTTCCTGCGCGCGCACTTCGGCCGGCCCGGCGCCGACACTCCCGTCGACCGGGCGCTGCGCGTGGACACCGAGGTGATGCTCGTCGACGACCCCGTCAAGCGCGTGGACAACATGACCATGGCGCACGGGCTCGAGGCCCGCACGCCGTTCCTGGACCACGACCTCGTGGAGCTGGCGGCGCGCTGCCCGCCGGAGCTCAAGCTCGCCCAGGACGGCAAGGGCGTGCTCAAGGACGCGTCCCGCGGCGTGGTGCCCGACGCGGTGATCGACCGCGAGAAGGGCTACTTCCCCGTGCCGGCGCTGTCGCACCTCGAGGAGCCGGTGCTGACGTTCGTGCGCGAGGCGCTGCACGCGCCGTCGGCCCGCGAGCGCGCGCTGTACGTGCCCGAGCGCGTCGACGCGATGCTCCGGGACCCCAACGCGCACACGACGAACATCGGCTCGTCGGCGGTCTGGCAGATGGCGCTCCTGGAGCTGTGGCTCCAGGAGCACGTCGGCTAGCCGCGCGAGCGCCGGCAGGGCAGCGCGACCGCGAGGGTCTGCCCCGGCCCGCCGTCGGCGAACGCGACGACGGCGCGGCCGGTCCACGTCCCCGAGCAGGTGCGCGGCGTGGTGAGCAGCGCGCGGCGCACCCGCTTGGTCGTCGTGACGCGCCTGAAGCGGGGCCTGCTCTGCCCGCGCTTGCGCGGCAGGCGCTTGCGCTTCGTCGTCCGCACCGTCTCGGTGCGCGAGGCGCCGATGCGCAGGCCGACCGAGCGCAGCCGGAACGTGACCCCGGGCGGCAGCTCCGAGCCCGCGGGCGCGACGTCGTCGGCGCGCAGCTCCAGCCCGCCGTCGGCCGTGCGCAGGATCCGCGCCGTGGCGCCGACGGTGACGCCGAAGCTCGGCACGCGGATCGTCAGGGCGACGCCGGCGAGGTCCCCGCTGCGCACGGGATCGGTGAGGTAGGCCGCCAGCTCGGCCTGGACGTCGCTGGTGCCCAGCAGCGTCTGCACCGCGGCGGTCGCCCGGCCCGTCCCGACCTGCGAGGCCGCCGGGCACTGGTGCGCGTCGGCCTGGGCGGCGCTGCAGCGCTGCGCCACCGCCCGCGCGTCGAACGCGAAGCCCCGCTGCACGGTGAGCGTGAAGCCCTTGGGCAGGCGCGACTGGTCGAGCTTCGCCCCGTCGACCGCCACGCTCACCGTCGTCGCGCTGGCCGGCGTGTGCGGCTCCAGCGCCACGTCCACACCGGGCTGCTGGGCCGCCGCGGAGGCCGGCACGACGAGGACGAGCAGGACGGCGGTCACGAAGCGCATCGGATGAAAGGTGCCAGGTACCTTTCACGCGCGCACGAAGGCCGTGCAGGTGGAGGGCTCGCCGGAGTCGAAGCCGAGCTGCCAGGCGTCGCGGCGCTCCTCGGGCGTGCCGTGGTGCTGCTCGGAGCCGACCTCGAAGTCGCCGACGGCCAGCGCGGTGTTGAGCGCCTCCTCGACGTCGCCGGGCTTGAGGCGGCCCTCGCGGTAGACCGAGGCGCCCCAGACGCCCGCCAGGCAGTCGGCCTGCAGCTCGAACGGCCGGGCCGAGGCGCCGCGGCGCTGGGCCGAGAAGAAGCCGAGCTCCTCCTGGAGGTTGTGGGCGTACTCGTGGGCCACGAGGTAGGCCGTCCCGAAGTCGCCCACGGCGCGGCCGTAGCCCGCCTGCTGGCCGGGGAAGCCGTCGGCCACGCCCTCGAAGACGCCCGCGGCGAGGACCTCCCCGACGTAGATCGTGTCGTCGGCCGGGCAGTAGAACGCGGCGGTGTCGTCGGCGGGGCTCCCGCACCCGCTGCGCGTCACGCGGCCCTGCGGCACCCAGACGTAGGAGACGCGCGGCTCGCGCTGGCCGTTGGCCTCGAAGGTCCGGGTCCAGTAGCGGTCGACCGAGCGCAGCGTGTCGGTGAGGAACGCGCCGATCGTGCCCTCCTCCTCGCGCCCCTCGGTCGACGGAGGCCGCGTGGCGGGGCCCGCGCGCGGGACCGTGCGCTCGAGGTCCTCGAGGGCCTGGCGCACCCGGCGCTCGAGGTCGCGGCCCACGCGCCGCGCCTCGGACCGGACCTCGCGCAGGCGCGTGCGCACGCGCTCGGCGCGGTCGCCGATCTCGCGGTCGACGCGGTCGCGCAGCGCCTCCGCCTGCTCGCGGACGTCCTGGCGCACGTCATCGACCGCGTCCGAGCCGCAGCCCGCGATGCCCACGCAGGACAGGCCGACCACCAGGACGCTCAGCCACCGTCGCACGAGCGCCCTCTACCCGCCGAGGCTCAGTCGATGACGCGGGCGACGGTCACCGACTGCACCCGGCCGCTCTTGCGGCCGATGCGGAACTCCGTGATGACCTTGCCGGCCTCGAGCCGGCCGCGGATGCACGAGCGCCGCCCGAACTCCGTCGCGCAGCGCACCCGCAGCGTCCGGCGCACCGCCCGCTCGGTCGACCCGACCCCCACGTCGCCGGACGTGCGGTCGAGGCGGCTCGTGGTGGTGACGAGCGTCACGCCGCTGCCCTCGCCGAGGACGACCCGCAGGCCCGCCCAGCGCAGCTCGCGCACCGACCCGCGGATCTCGTCCGGGATCGTCCTCGCCGAGCGCGGCGCGTCCGAGCGGTGCTGGCGGACCTGCTCCTCGTCCATGCCCATCGCGATCCCCGCGATCGAGCGGCCCGGCAGGATCGTCGGGGTCACCGGGGTGATCGACGCGCGCGCCCGGGGACCGGCCGTGGCGCTCGCCGCGCTGCCCGCGGCGGCCATGACCGGCATCGGCACCGGGTACGGCCCGCCGCCGCCGCTGCCGGGCGCCGCGGGGAGCTCGAGCGCGCTCACGCGACCGAGGTCGGCGAGCCGGCTCGTGACGACCTCGCGGTCGGAGAACGTGAGCAGCCGCTCGCCCACGACGACCGCCCGGTCCACCGCCCCGAACCACCCGCCGGCGCCGCGCTGCGCCACCCGCCCGACCTCGCGCAGGCCGTCGCGCCCGGCCCGCAGCCCGACCGCGCCGACGAACCCGCCGCGCGCCGGGTCGCTGACGGGCAGGACCGCCAGCTTCGTCGCCGGCCACCACAGGAACGCGTGGTGGTCCCACTCGACCTGCGACGCCCACCCGCCGGGCACGTCCCAGCGGTCCAGCCGCCGCGGCGCCGCCGGATCGGCCACGTCGAACAGCGACACCTGCGCCCCCAGGCGCCGCCCCTCGGGCGTGGCGTCCTGGCCGACGCCGAGCAGGAGGTCCTCTCCGATCGGGTGCAGGTAGCCGCTGTAGCCGAGGACCTTCAGCTCGCCGCGCACCCGCGGCGCCCGCGGGTCGGACAGGTCGACGGTGTACAGCGGGTCGGTCTGGCGGAAGGTGACGACGTAGCCGAGGTCGCCGAGGAAGCGCACCGCGCGGATCGTCTCGCCGCGACCGAGCCCGCCGACGCGACCGATGCGCTGCAGCGTCCCGTCGCGCTCGTCGAGCACCGTCACGAAGCTCTCGCTCTCCTCGGCGGAGGAGAGCATCCACGGCGCCCGCTCGGTCGTCGCGACCCGCAGCACGCCGCGGTGCTCGCTGAACGCGAACTGGTTGAGCACCCACCCGGGCACCGAGCCCGTCGCGCGGTACGTCGTCCTGGGCTCGGGCCCCGTCGCGAAGCGGTGGACGTGCGTGACGACGTCGTCGGGACCGTCGCCGGTCGGCGGGACCCACGTGGTCTGGGCGACGTAGAGCGAGTCAGCCGACGCGTAGACGTCGTCGCCCGAGGCCATGACGGCGTCCACGTCGACCGGGTCGATCCCGCGGTCGAGGTCGAGCGTCAGCACGCTGAGGACGTCGAGGCCGGAGTAGGCGCTCGGCCGGCGAACGCGCTGGCAGCCGCCGACCAGCCGCTCGCCCGACGTGGTGCCGTCGGCGGCGCGGACCCGCAGCTCGGGCAGGAAGGTCGCCGCCCCGGCCTGCGCCAGCGCCTCGACGCCGCGCCGGCGGACCTCCTCGGCCGGCAGCGGCTGCTCGCCGTCGGCCGGCGCGGGCAGGACGATCGGCTCGGGCACCGACGTGAGCACGACGCGCGCGACGTCGCCCTGGCGGCGGGCGCTGACCAGCGCACCGTCGACCTCGAGGATGCGATCGACGCGCAGCGCTCGCGCGTCGCCCACCGCGACGTCGACCAGGGCGGAGCGGCCGTAGCCCGCGCTCGCGAGCAGCAGGAGGCGGTCGCCGTGCAGCAGCAGCTCGCCGCCGTAGAGCCCCTGGGGCACGTCGACCGAGCTCAGCAGGGCCGGGGACCCGTCGCGCGCGTCGAGCGCGTGGATCCGCCCGCCGGCGAGGGTGAACACGATGCCGCGCCGCGCCTTGACCGTGTCGGGCTCGTCGACCCCGGCCTCCTGGACGTTGGTCTCGGAGGTCGCGACGTCGCCCTCCGCGCTGCCCGACGCGCCGAGGACCTGCCCGCCCGCCGACGGCGCCGCGGTGGGCACGGGCGTGCCGGCCGCGCGGTTCACGGCCTGGTAGACCGGCACCGCGCCCGGGTGACGGACGGCCTGCGCGCGCGCCCAGCCCAGCAGGGCGTCGCAGCCCGAGAACGCGGCGAGCCGCGCTTTGGACGGCTTGGCCGCGGCCTCCTGCGGCGCGACCACCACCGCGAGCAGCACGACGAGGGACGCCGCGACGCGCGCGGCCAGGCGGGACAGCATGGGGCCGAGGATGGCCCCGAAGGGGTAGGTCGTCAACCGCCCTTCGACGGGCGGGTGCGCACCTACGCCCGCTGGTCGACCTCGGGCAGCCCGGCGCGGATCGACTTGTCCAGCTGCTTGGCGACGACCTTGTCCAGACCGGGCACCACGGCGCCGAACTCGATCATGTAGTCCAGCCTGCTGCCGCCCGACGGCGTCGACGAGAACGTCATGACCCCGCGGTGGCCGCGCAGCGGGCTGCCCTTCGTGATCTTGTAGGCGATCTTCTCGTTGGGGACGACCTCGGTGGTCGTCTCCTCGAACGGCGGCAGGACCGCGATCCGCAGCTGGCGCGCCGAGCCCACCCCGTTGCGGGTGCCGTCGTCGCCGTCCTTGAGGCGCTTGATCTTCGCGGGCAGGATCGTCTCGAGGTTCTCGTGCTCGCTGAGGAACGCGAAGACGCGGTCGACCGGCTTGGAGAACTCGTGCTCGATGTGGACGCGGGCCATGGGCGGGGACCCTATCCGGCGGTCGGTCCGAGGCGCCGGACCAGCTCGAGCGCCAGGGCGAGCGCCAGCCGTCGCTCGCTGAGCGGGTGGCCGAGGAGCTCCTCGGCCTTCGCGATGCGCGACAGCACCGTGTTGCGGTGCAGGTGCAGCCGCTGGGCGGTGCGCGGGCCGTTGCCACCCTCCTCGAGGAAGACGCGGACCGTCTCGCGCAGCCGGCCCGTCGCCGCGTCGGGCGCCCCGAGCGCGCCGAGCACGGAGGCGCAGAACTCCGCGGCCTGCTCGCGGTCCTGCGCCGCGAGGGCGACGACCTCGACCTCCGACCACGTCGTCAGCCGCTCCCGCTCGGCGCGGCCCGCCGCCGCGGCGACGAGCCGGTGGGCGGCCAGCGCGCTCACGTGCGTGCGCCGGAACCCCGTCATGCCCTCGCGCGTCGGGCCGACCGCGGCGTGCACGTGGGGGTCGACCGCCTCCATGGCACGGCGCAGCGCCTCGGGCGGAGGGTCGCGGTCGGTGCCCAGCCAGGCCCACAGCGTCGACGTCCCGGCCGGCAGGACGAGCGGTCGCCCGGCCCCGGCCGCCCGTGCCAGCGTGCTGGCCGCGCGCTCGAGCGCGCCCTGGACCGCCCCGGGCGGGTCCGCCCACAGCACGACGGCGGTGTGGCGGCGCCGCAGCTCGTAGCCCAGGCGCGCGCTCGCCCCCTCGGGGTCCAGCGGCGCGCCGTCGAGCAGCAGCCGCACGGTCTCCGTGCGCCGGGCCAGCGCGCCGCCCAGCAGCGCCTCGCGCTCACGCTGCACGAGCGCCATGACGCCGCCGAGCACGCGGTCGACGTAGCCGAACATCAGCGCCGAGGCGCGGTCGAGCACCGCGAGCAGCTCCGTGCGGTCGGGCACCTCCTCGGCGGCGAGGTCCATCCACCGCCGCCAGGCGAGGTTCTGGCCGGTCCGGTAGGCGGTCATGAGCGACTCGAGCTCGATGCCGCGGCGCACGAGGCTGCGCGCCACGTCGAGGGCCTCGGGCGGCGGCTCGGGCGAGACCTCGACGCCCGGCCGGGCGACCATCGCCCGCAGCCAGCGCTCGAGCACCGCCCGGTTGGACGCCGAGGTCTCGGCCAGCACCGTGGCGTCGGCGGCGAGCTGCGGCGCCCCCGCGAAGACGACGCCGTCGACGTCGCGCGCCACCGCGTCGAGGTCGTCGAGCAGCCGCTGCGCGATGCGCCGGATGTGGTCCTCGACCGCCACCGCCCCCGATCGTGCCAGGCGGCCGGTACGGTCAGCCGTCATGGTCCTGTCCCCTCGCACCTGCGTCATCGGCGCGGGCTCCAGCGGCATCGCCGCGGCCAAGGTCCTGCACGAGCGCGGCGTGCCGTTCGACTGCTACGAGCTGAGCGACCGCGTCGGCGGCAACTGGGTCTTCGGCAACGCCAACGGGATCTCGGCCTCCTACCGCTCGCTGCACATCAACACCTCGCGCGAGCGCATGGAGTTCTCGGACTTCCCGATGCCCAAGCGGCTGCCCGACTTCCCGCGCCACGACCACATCGCGGCGTACTTCGACGACTACGTCGACCACTTCGGCTTCCGTGACCGGATCCGCTTCCGGACCGCGGTCGAGCACGTCACGCCGCTGGCGGGCGGCGGCTTCGACGTCCGCCTCGGCACGGGCGCGACCGAGCGCTACGACGCCGTCGTGGTCTGCAACGGCCACCACTGGGACCCGCGCTGGCCCGAGCCGGCGTTCCCGGGCGCGGCCGAGTCGTCGATCGAGCAGCTCCACAGCCACAGCTACACCGAGGAGGAGCAGCTGGCGGGCAAGGACGTCGTCGTCCTCGGGATGGGCAACTCCGCCATGGACATCGCGGTCGACGCCTCCTACCACGCCCGCTCGGTGTACCTCGCGCACCGCCGCGGCGCGCACATCGTCCCGAAGTACGTCTTCGGCAAGCCGGTCGACCAGCTCGGCGGCCAGGCGCTGCCGGGCGCCATCCGCTGGCCCGTCATCCGCACGATGCTGCGCCTGGTCAACGGCGACCTCACGCAGTACGGGCTCCAGCAGCCCGACCACAAGTTCGGCCAGGCGCACCCAACCGTGTCCGGCCGCATCCTCGACCGGCTCGCGCACGGGGCCATCACGCCCAAGCCGAACATCGCGCGCCTCGAGGACGACGAGGTGGTCTTCGAGGACGGCTCGCGCGTGCACGCCGACCTCGTCGTCTACTGCACGGGCTACAAGATCACGTTCCCGTTCTTCGACGAGGACGTCGTCGCCGCCCACGACAACCGGCTGCGGCTCTTCGAGCACGTGGTCCACCCGGGCATCGACCGCCTGTACTTCATCGGCCTGGTGCAGCCCCTGGGGGCGATCATGCCGATCGCCGAACGCCAGTCCCAGCTCGTCGCCAACCACCTCACCGGCGTCTACGCGCTGCCCTCGCGGGCGGAGGTCGAGCGCTCCATCGACGCCAAGCAGGAGGCGATGCGCAAGCGCTACGTCGCGTCGAAGCGCCACACGATCCAGGTGGACTTCGAGGACTACATGCGCGAGCTCCAGCAGGAGATGGACGCCGGCGCCGCCCGCGCCGAGGCGGGGCCGGTCCCCGCCTAGGCGGCGAAGTGGGACACGAGCGCCTCGGCGACCTCGTCGGGGCGCTCGTCGACGACGAAGTGCCCGGCGCCGCGCAGGAAGCGCACCTCGACGTCGTCGGCGTGCGCGCGGAAGCGCTCGACGTCGGCGGGCGTGATGACCGGGTCGCGGTCCCCGTGCAGGACGAGCAGCGGCGCGCGCAGCCGCTGGTCGCGGCGGGCGCCCATCGCGCGCAGGTCGCGCAGGATCGCCGACCGGTAGACCTGCTGGGTGACGTGCGGGTGGGCCTTGAGGCCGGCCGCGTTGATCGCCGCGTCGTCGGACGCCACGCGCAGCTGGAAGCGCTCGAAGAGCGGCGTGCGCGGGATGAGGCCGCCCAGCACGGGCGACGCGTTGAGCGGGATGTAGAGGTAGCGCCAGGCCTGGGTGATGGACAGCGGCTGGTCGCGCCACACCGGGACGATGTTGACCGTCGCGATCCGCGTCACGCGCTCGGGCACGCGCAGGCCCAGGAGCTGGGCGACGAAGCCGCCCCAGTCGTGGCCGGCGACGGCGAAGCGCTCGACGCCGAGCGCGTCCAGCGTCGCCAGGACGTCGGTGGCGAGCTGCTCCTTGTCGTAGCCGTGCCTCGGCGCCTCGGACCAGCCGTGCCCGCGCAGGTCGGGCGCGACGACGCGGTGGCCGGCGGCGGCGAGCCGCGGGATCGCATGGCGCCAGATCCACCAGCTCTGGGGCCAGCCGTGGAGGAGCACGACGACGTCGCCGTCCTCGGGGCCCGCGAGGGCCACGTGCATGGCGAAGCCGGGGGCGTCGACGTGCCGGTGCTCGACGCCGTCGAGGTGCGGGAGGGGGCGCATCGCCGGGATCATCCCCGCGACGCGCCCCGCCCGTCGAGTCGTGGGCGCCGCTAGTGCGCCATGCCGGCCCGGCCCGCGCCGCGGTGGGCGCCGGGGCCGCCGCTCACCTTGCGCCAGACGCCGAGGATGATCATCGCGCCGATGATCGCCCCGATCAGGCCGCCGAGGTCGAACTTGTCGTCGTCCCCGATGCCGATGGCGCGGAAGATGAAGTACCCGACGAGGCTGCCGGCCAGGCCGAGCGCGATGGTGGCAACGAAGCCCATGGGGTCCCGGCCGGGCATCAGTGCCCGAGCGATGAACCCAGCGACGATGCCGAGGATGATGGCTCCGATCATGCGCCCACGGCTGCCCGGCGCGCCGACGCGCCAAGCTCCCGCTGGACGCACTTCATCGGACTCTCATGTTCGCCAGGGAGGATCGCCCGCACATGAAGGTCCTCGTGGTCGACGACGAGCCGGCGGTGCGCGAGGCGGTGGAGCGGGTGCTGCGCCTCGAGGGCTTCGAGGTGGCGCTGGCCGGCGACGGCCGCGAGGCGATCCGGCGCCTGCCGGTGGTCCGGCCCGACGCGGTCCTGCTCGACGTCCTCATGCCCGGCATCGACGGCCTCGAGGTGTGCCGGCGCATGCGCGACGTCGGCGACCACACCCCGGTGCTCATGCTCACCGCGCGCGACGGCCTCGGCGATCGCGTCGCCGGCCTGGACGCCGGCGCCGACGACTACCTGCCCAAGCCCTTCGCGCTGGAGGAGCTGCTGGCGCGGCTGCGCGCGCTCGTGCGCCGCTCGTCGTGGGACGCGGGGCGCGAGGTGCTGCGCTTCGCCGACCTCGAGCTCGACCCGCTCGCGCACGAGTGCCGCCGCGGCGAGCGCTTCGTCGAGCTCACGCGGACGGAGTTCCTCCTGCTCGAGCTGCTGCTGCGCCACCCACGCCAGGTGCTCACCCGCGACCAGATCTTCGAGCGCGTGTGGGGCTACGACTTCGGGCCGACGTCGAACTCGCTCGAGGTCTACGTGGGCTACCTGCGGCGCAAGACGGAGGCGGCCGGCGAGCCGCGGCTGATCCACACGGTCCGGGGCGTCGGCTACGTGCTCAAGGCGGCGACATGACCCTGCGCCAGCGCCTCGTGCTCGCGGCGACGGGGGCCGTCGCGCTCGCCGTGGTCGTCGCGGCCGCCGTCGTCTACGTCACGACCCGCGCCGAGCTGCGCGGCCAGGTCGACGACGCGCTGCGCGCGCTCGTGCCGCAGGTGCGCCCGCTCGACGGCGCCCCGCCGCCCCCGACCGCGGTGCGCCGGCGGCTGCTGCGGCTGCAGACGATGCGGGGGCTCGCGGTGCCCGCCGACCCGCTGGGCGGGCCGACCGGCGTGGTCCAGGCGCTGCGGCCCTCGGGCGACGTCGTGGCGGGCGAGGCGGGCGCCGTGCTCGCGCCGGACGAGCGCGCGCTCGAGGTCGCGCGCGGCGAGCGCGAGCCGTACTTCTCGGACCGCACCGTCGACGGCACGCGGGTGCGCGTCCTCACCACGATGGGGCCCGCGGGCGGCGCGCTGCAGGTGCTGCGCCCGCTGACCGAGGTCGACGAGTCGCTCGCGCGGCTGCGGTGGATCCTGCTCGGCGTCGTCGCCGGCGGCGTCGGCCTCGCGGTCGCGCTGGGCCGCGCGGTGTCGCGCGCCGCGCTCGCGCCCGTGACGGCGCTGACCGACGCGGCCGAGGAGGTCGCGCAGACCGAGGACCTGCGCCGGCGCCTGCCCGACGGCGGCGTCGACGAGGTCGCGCGCCTCGGGGGGGCGTTCAACGGGCTGCTGGGCGCCCTGCAGCGCTCGCGCGACGCGCAGCGCCAGCTCGTGGCCGACGCCTCGCACGAGCTGCGCACGCCGCTCACGAGCATCCGCGCGAACGTCGAGGTCCTCGCCCGCGCGCCCGACCTGCCGGCGGCCGAGCGCGAGCAGGTCGTCGCGGCGGCGCGTGCGCAGCTCGAGGAGCTCACCGTGCTCGTCGGCGACCTCGTGGACCTCGCCCGGGACGAGGGCGCCCCGGCACCCGAGGCCGCCGAGGAGGTGCGGCTCGACCTCCTCGTCGCGGAGGCCGTCGAGCGCGCGCGGCTGCACGCCCCGGGCTGTCGCTTCGTGCTCGACGCGCCCGACGAGGTCGTCGTGCGCGGCGCCCGCGCCCAGCTGCACCGCGCGGTCTCGAACCTCCTGGACAACGCCGTGCGCCACGGCGGCGCCGGCGGGCCGGTGGAGGTCGCCGTCGACGGCCCGCGGGTCGTCGTGCGCGACCACGGTCCCGGCATCCCGCCCGACGAGCTGCCCCGCGTCTTCGACCGCTTCCACCGTGCCCCCGGCGCTCGCGGGCTCCCCGGCTCCGGCCTCGGCCTGGCGATCGTCCGGCAGGTCGCCGAGGCCCATGGGGGCCGGGCGCGCGCCGTCGCCGCGGACGGCGGCGGCGCCCAGCTCGAGCTCGACCTCGCCCCCACCGCGGTCGCGCCGCTCCTCCCCGCCTCCTAGCCGGCGTTCAGCCGGCTCTCAGGCTGGCGCGAGGAGATGGCGCCATGGCATCACGAGCCCTCTCCCTGGTCCTCCTCGCCGGCGCGCTGGGCGCGGTCGGCGCCGCCGGCTGTGGCGACGACGCCGACGGCGGATCGGCCGCGACGACCACGACGTCCGCCGAGGACCGCCAACTGGCCTTCACGCGCTGCCTGCGCGAGCACGGGATCGACGTGCGCGACCCGTCGAGCAGCGGCGGCGGCCCGACGCGCATCCGCATGCGTGCCGGCAAGGGCGGCCAGACGCCGCGCAGCCTCGACCGGGCGATGACGACGTGCCGCGAGAAGACCGGCGGCGGCCCGCCCGAGCTGACGCCCGAGCAGCGCGAGGAGTTCCAGGACCAGGCGCTCGCGTTCGCCCGCTGCATGCGCCAGCACGGGGTGGACGTGCCCGACCCGCAGGTGGCCGGCGAGGGCGGCGTGCTCATCCGCCGCCGCGAGGGCCGGGGCCGGCTGCCGAGTCTCGACAGCCCGGCCTTCCAGCGCGCCCAGGAGGCCTGCGAGGACCTCATGCCCCGCCCGCCCGGCGCGCGGGAGGAGGGCCGGTGAGCCGGCGGGTGGTGGGGGCCGGGCTCGGCGTGCTCGCGGCCACGTCCGTGGCCGCCGTCCTCGTCACGAGCGGCGGCGGCGGGTCGAGCGCCCTGGCCCAGGACGGCGGCGGCACCGCGGCCACGGCGCGGGTGCAGCGCACGACGCTCACCGAGCGCCTGACGGCCGACGGGACGCTCGGCTTCAGCGACGAGCGCCCGGTCATCGCGCGGGTGCAGGGCACCGTGACCTGGCTGCCCGCCGAGGGCGCCACGGTCCGCCCCGGCCAGCGGCTGCTCGAGGTCGACGACGCGCCGGTGGTGCTCTTCGACGGCGCGGTGCCCGCCTGGCGCGCCCTGGCGTCGGGCGACGAGGGCGAGGACGTGCACCAGCTCGAGCGCGGCCTGCGCGCGCTCGGCCACGACCCGGGCACGGTCGACGACGAGTTCACCTCGGCGACCGCCGCCGCCGTCCGTGCCTGGCAGCGCGACCGCGGCCTGGACGACACGGGCCGGGTGGAGCTCGGCCGGATCGTCTTCCTGCCGGGCGCCCGGAGGGTCAGCGAGCGCAAGGCGCAGCTCGGCGCGCCCCTGGGCGGCGGCCCGGCCCTCACGACCACGACGCTGCACCGGGTGGTCACCATCGACCTCGACGCGGCCGACCAGGCCGTCGCCCGCGAGGGTGCACGGGCCGACGTCGAGCTGCCCGACGGCACGCTCGCCCCGGGGCGCGTCGCCCGCGTGGGCACGGTCGCGACGTCCGGCGGCGGCGAGGACCCCACCGACGACAGCGGCCCGACCGTCGAGGTCACCATCCGCCTCACCGGCAAGGACCGCGGGGGCCGCCTGGACCAGGCGCCGGTGTCCGTCGAGCTCGCGCGCGAGCGCCGGACCGACGTCCTCGCCGTGCCGGTCACCGCGCTCACCGCGCTGCGCGGCGGCGGCTTCGGCGTCCAGCGGATCGGGGCCTCGGGCGCGACGAGCGTCGTGCGCGTCGAGCCCGGTCTGACCGCCGACGGGCTCGTCGAGGTGCAGGGCGCCCTGCGCGAGGGCGACCGCGTCCAGGTGCCCGAGGCGTGAGCGGTGCGCCGCCGGTCCTCGAGCTGCGCGACGTCGCCAAGCGCTACCCGGGCGGCGTCACGGCGCTGGCGGGCGTGTCGCTCGTCGTCGAGCCGGGCGAGCTGCTCGCGGTGGTCGGGCCATCGGGGTCGGGCAAGTCGACGCTCCTGCACGTGATGGGGACCCTCGACCGGCCGACGTCGGGCACGGTCCTCGTCGCCGGCCAGGACGCCTCGGCGCTGGACGACGCGCAGCTCGCGGCGCTGCGCGCCCGGCGGATCGGCTTCGTCTTCCAGCAGTTCTTCCTGCTGGAGGGGATGAGCGCGGTGGACAACGTCGCCGAGGGGCTGCTCTACGCCGGCGTGCCCGCGGCCGAGCGGCGGGCACGGGCGCGGGCGGCGCTCGAGCGCGTCGGCCTCGCCCACCGCCTGGACCACGCGCCGGCGCAGCTCAGCGGGGGCGAGCGCCAGCGCGTGGCGATCGCCCGCGCGCTGGTCGGCCAGCCGGCGATCGTGCTCGCCGACGAGCCGACCGGCAACCTCGACAGCGCCCGCAGCGCCGAGGTCGTCGCGCTCCTGCGGGCCCTGCACGAGCAGGGCACGACCATCGCGGTGATCACCCACGACCACGAGGTCGCCGGCGCGCTCGGCCGCCGCGTGACGCTGCGCGACGGGCGGCTGGTGGGATGAGCGCGCGCGACCTCCTGCGCGTCGGCGCCACCGGGCTGCGCACCCGCCGCCTGCGCGCCGTGCTCAGCGCGCTGGGCATCGCCATCGGCATCGCGTCGATGGTCGCCGTCCTCGGGATCTCGGACTCGAGCCGGGCCGACCTCGTCGCCCAGCTCGACCGCCTGGGCACCGAGCTGCTCACCGCGGCGCCGGGGCAGGACTTCTTCGGCGAGGACGCGTCGCTGCCGGACACGGCGGTCGCCGCGGTGCGCGGCATGCCGTCGGTCGCCTCCGCCGCCTCGACGACCGACATCGGCGTGACGGTGCGCCGCTCGCGCCGCATCCCGCCCGAGGAGACCGGCGGCATCGGCGTCCGCGCCGCGGACCCCCAGCTGCTCGAGGTGCTCGACGGCGGGCTGGCCGCGGGCCGCTTCGTCGGGGGTGGCCTCGCCGGCCGGCCCGTCGTGGTCCTCGGCGCCGTCGCCGCCCGTCGCCTGGGCGTCACGAAGGCCGACGGCAGCGTCCTGGTCGACGTCGGCGGCCGGTCCATGGCCGTCGCCGGGATCCTCGAGCCGCTGCCGCTCGCGCCGGAGGTCGACCGTTCAGCGCTCCTTGACCATGCGGCCGCCGCGGCGGCGTTCGGGACGGGACGCAGCGCGTCCAAGCTCTACGTCCGCGCCCGGGAGGAGCAGGTCGGCGACGCGCGCGAGCTGCTCGCGGCGACCGCGTCGCCGCAGGCTCCGGAGGAGGTCGACGTGAGCCGCCCGTCCGACGCGCTGGAGGCCAAGGTCGCGGCCGAGGGGGCGTTCACCTCGCTCTTCCTCGGCCTCGGCGCGATCGCCCTGCTCGTCGGCGGCGTCGGCATCGCCAACGTCATGGTGATCGCCGTGCTCGAGCGCCGCTCGGAGATCGGCCTGCGCCGGGCGCTCGGCGCACGGCGGCGCGACGTGGGCGCGCAGTTCCTCTGCGAGGCCCTGCTGCTCGCCGGCCTCGGCGGACTGGCGGGCGCGGCGCTCGGCGCCGCGGTGACCACGGGCTGGGCGCTGTCCCAGGCGTGGGAGGTCGTCGTCCCGCCCATGGCCCTGGCGGGCGGCGTCGGCGCCGCACTCGCCGCGGGCGGCGTCGCCGGGCTGCTGCCGGCGCTGCGCGCCGCCCGGATGAGCCCGACGGAGGCGCTGCGCTCGTGAGCCGTCGGGCTACGGCGTCCGCGGCAGCTGCACGACCGCCTCGTGCACCGGCGGGCGGCCGGTGTACCAGTACGTGAAGCGCGAGACCGCGCAGCCCGCGCCGAGTGCCGCGACGACCTTCGCCACGCGGGCGTCGAGCGCGCGCTCGTCGCCGTCCACCAGTCGCACGTCGTCCATGTCCAGCAGGATCGGCACTCGGACGTCGGCTCACCATGTACCGGCCGTCGGGACCCGGCTCGACCGCCGGTCGTAGCCTGCAGCGCCACATGGCGCGTCCCGACGTCCCGCCCGCCCTCCAACGGCTGCTCGAGGCCGGCACCGCGCTGGCCCGGCGCTCGTCCGCCGCGCAGGTCGCGCTCGGCCGCCTGCACGGTGTGGTCGACCCGGCGGCGCTGCCGTCCGAGGTGCAGGCCGGCGTGGCCGCAGAGCTCGAGGCCGCGCACCGCCGCAGCGCCCAGCCCATCGCCGAGCGCGACGTGGACAGCGCGCTGAAGAAGGCGTGGGGCGACCGGCCGGGCAAGGTGCTCGACGCCTTCGACGAGGCGCCCGCCCAGGTGCTGCCCCACGGCCAGGTCCACCACGGCGAGCACGACGGCACCCAGGTGGCGATCACCGTCCTGCGTCCGGGCCTCGCGCAGCTCGTGCGCAGCGACCTCGCGCTGCTGGACCTGATCGCGGGCCCACTCGGCGCGGTCCTGCCGCGGCTGGACGCCGGCGCCGTGCTGCGGGAGGTCCGCGAGCGCGCGCTCGACGAGCTCGACCTCGAGCACGAGGCGGGCGCCCAGCGCCGTGCCGCCCGCGCGCTGCGCCGCGCCGGCCTCGGGATCCGCGTCGCGCCACCCGTCACCGACCTCTGCGCCCACGACGTCGCCGTCGCGGAGCGCATCGACGGCCCGACGCTGCTCGACGCCGCCCCCGAGGACCCGGGCGCGGTCGCCCGCGCGATCGTCCGCCTCGCCGCCGGCGCGCCCCGCGAGCTCGGGGTCGTCCTCGCCGACCTGCGCGCCGACGAGGTCGTGGTCGACGGCGACGAGGTGGTCGTCCGCCGCGTCGGCGCGGCTCGCGAGGTCGACGCCCAGCGCCTGGACGCCTGCCGGGACGCCGTCGCCGCCCTGCGCGCCGACGACGCCGCGGCGTTCGGCGCCGCGGTCGCCCGCACCGGGGTCCTGGACGCGGAGGACGCCGAGCGCGCCCACGCACTGCTGCGCGACGTCGCGGGCGACCTCCTCGAGGGCCCGGCGACGCTCGACGCCGCTGCCGTGCGACGCGTGTCGGAGGCCGCGCTGCGGCGGGTCGGCGACCTGTTCGCGCTCGCCCAGGTCGCCCGCCCGGACCCCGCGGACCTGTGGGCGGGCCGTGCCTTCGCCCAGGCCGTCGCGCTGCTGGCCCGCCTCGAGGCGACCGAGGACTGGCTGGCGCTGGTCCTCGAGGCCTTCGACGAGGGCTGGACGACCTCCTGACGGCGCGCTCGCTACGGTCGGGCGATGGACGCGGGACTGGTCATCGCCGCGGTCTCCGACGCACGCGCGCGCTCCGTCTGCGGCGAGGACCCCGGGTGGTTCTGCCGCCAGGTCCTCGACTGGACGGGCGATCGCACGTGGGCGGAGGCGGCCGACTTCCTCATCGGCAAGCCGCTGTCGATCCTCCTCGTCCTCGTCATCGCGGTCGTCGTGAACCGGCTGGCGCGGCGCGGGGTCAAGCGGGCGCTGCGGACGCTGCAGTCGGGCACGGTCCAGGAGCGGCTGGGCGCCGTGCGCCGGGCGACGCCCGACGCGCTGCTCGAGACGACGGAGCACAGCCTGCGCGCCGAGCAGCGCATCGAGGCGCTGGCCAGCGTCCTGCGCTCGCTCATCACCTTCGTGATCTTCGCCGTGGCGGCGTTCATGGCGCTGGGCGAGATCGGCATCGAGCTCGGGCCGCTCATCGCCGGCGCCGGGATCCTCGGCGTGGCGCTGGGCTTCGGCTCGCAGTCGCTGGTCAAGGACTTCCTCTCGGGGATCTTCATCCTCATCGAGGACCAGTTCGGCGTCGGCGACATCGTCGACCTCGACGGCGAGACCTCGGGCACCGTCGAGGCCGTCAGCCTGCGCACGACGCGGCTGCGGTCCGTCGACGGGACGGTCTGGCACGTGCCCAACGGCGAGATCCGCCGCGTGGGCAACAAGAGCCAGCACTGGTCGCGGGCGCTGCTCGACGTCGAGGTCGCCTACGGCACCGACCTGGCCGAGGCGCAGCGGGTCCTCAAGGACGTCGCCCACGCCGTCGCCGCGGAGGACCACGCCGTGCTCGAGGAGCCCGAGGTGTGGGGCGTCGAGCGCTTCTCCCCGAGCGGCGTCGTCCTGCGCATGGTGGTCAAGACGACGCCGTCCGAGCAGTACCGCATCAGCCGGATCCTGCGCGAGCAGGTCAAGCTGGCCTTCGACGGCGCGGGGATCGAGATCCCGCACGCCGTCACGGTCACCGCGGCTGCTGCACCCTCAGGCGCACCTGCGCCGACCGGCGGCCCGCCTTCGTCGTGATCGTCACCGTCTGCGCCCCGGTGCGCAGACGGGGCTTGAGCACGCGCTCGCCGGCGGGGAGCTTCGTGCGCACGATGCGCCGGACGACCTTCGTGCCCTGCTTGACGGACACGACGACGCGGGCGGCGCGCTTGAGCTGGAGCACCAGCCGCGGGCGGGCGTTGCCGCGCGCTTCGGTGAAGGCGACGGTCCCGAGCGGGTCGCCGGCCGCCCGACGCACGACGTGCGTCGTCACCAGCGACCGGTCGGCCTTGAGGTCCTTCGCGCAGAAGGGCGGCGTGACCCACTTGCCCTCGGAGAAGAGCTTGGTCTGGTCGCTCGAGTGCTCCGAGGCGGGGTTGGTCGACTCGCCGTAGGTGAGGATCGTGTGGGCCTTCGGGCAGCCGGGCGTCAGCTCGACGGCCTGGACGTAGCTCGAGCCGTGGTCGACGTCGACGTAGCCGCGCTTGGCGTTCCAGCGGGGCGTGATGACGTTGAACTGGCCGCCGCCGCCGGGTCCGCCCGGGATGGGGATGCGCTCGCCGCGCCGGGTGACGGCGGCGCCGTCGCGCAGCGGCGCGTCGAGCGCGAGACCCGCCCCCTGGAGGTCCTTCACGGCCTGGCCCAGGGCGTCCATCGTCAGCGGGTTGAGCGTGCTCAGGCCCTTGGGCGTCCCGACGGGGTCCTGCGCGTCGAACGGCTCGGCGAACGGGCCGGCCGGGTAGGGGAGCGGGATCGGCAGCAGGCCGGTGAGGCGCGTGACGAAGCGCCGGAACAGCAGCGCGCCGCGGGAGTCGAGGTCCTCCTGGAGGTCCCACCTGGCCAGGACGTCGCAGGCCTTGGAGACGTCGACCGGGCCGGCGAGGGACACGGCCAGCGGCAGCGTGCGGCAGAGCCGGACGAGGTCGTCGCGCCACACCTCGCCGCCGAAGACGCGGTTGCCCATGCCGATGGCGCGGACGTCGTCCACGTCGAAGCGGTTGCCGGGCAGGCCGTCGCGGCCGGCGAGCCGGTCCTGGATCTGGCGGATGCCCACCCGGGTGCGCAGGCTGCGCGCGGTGCGCTCGTCGCCGATGACCAGCGGGAAGCCCTCGAGCGGCTGATCGGGGTTGGTCAGCCAGTACGAGTCGTTCATGTTCGACACGTGGTCGCTGCGGCGCAGCGACGGCATCTTCGACCGGCCGAGGATGCCCGGGACGATCGCGTCGCTGTCGGTGCCCGGCAGGCACGACGAGCGCGAGCCGTCGAGGACGATGAGGCGCTGGAGCACCTGGGTCACGACGCCGAGGACGGTCTGGCACGCCTGGCGCTTGCTCTCGGGGATGTTGGGGATCGAGCCGATGTCCGCGTAGTAGGCGTTGCCAGCGGTGTCGGCGGCGATCGTGTTGACCCACGGGATGCCCTGGTACTTCTCGAGCACCGCCTCGACGTCGTCGACCGACTGGGCCTGGTTGATCTCGTAGAAGTGGTTGAGCAGGCGCCCGAAGTTGTCGTCGTTGGCGTCCTCGAGGACGTACGCCCGCTCGGGCGTCCACGGGAACACCGGCAGGCCGAGGATCGACGTCAGGACCGGGCGGCCCTCCGCGTCGCTGTACAGGGTGCGCGAGACCTTCTGGACGGTGCCGCCGCGCTTGGCCTCGACGGTCACGCGGCGGGCCTTCATCCGCTTGACCTGGCCGTCGACGACGTAGGACGTCGCACTGCCCGGGACGAGGCGCAGCTCGTAGGGGATGAAGCGCCGCGCGGTCGACACGGTGTGGCTCCAGGCGACGCCGTGGGTGAAGCCGATGTTGATGAGCGGGACGCCCAGCAGCGAGCCGCCCATCACGTCCATCTTGCCGGGGATCGTGAGGTGCGCCTGGTAGAAGCGCTCGGGGCCCTGCCACGGGAAGTGGGGGTTGCCGTAGACGATGCCGTGGCCGCTGGCCGTCGCGTCCTTGCCCAGGCCGTAGGCGTTGGAGCCCAGGCCGCCGAGGCGCTCGTCGAGCTCGCCCGGCTTGAGCGCGCGGGCCGCCTTCAGGGCGTCGGCCTCCGTGCCGCCGACCAGTGGCCTGGCGCCGGCGATGCCGTCGATGGCGACGCCCGACGAGGCCAGCAGCGACAGCTGGTAGAAGCGCCGCCAGACGTCCATCTCGGTGATGGGCCGCACCCAGGCCTCACCGCGGCACGTCGGGTCCGGGATGCCGTCGCGCCCGCCGACCTCCTCCAGCCAGTCGTTCCAGCCCGCGACGAAGCCCTTCACGCCCTGCTTGAGCTCCGCGCGCGGGCCGACCGGCGGCGCCACGTCGAGCAGGCGCTCGATGCGCCGCTCGTCGTTGATGCGCTGGTAGAAGAAGTCCGAGTTGAGGTTGTTCGCGCGCGAGCCGTTGCCGCGGATCTCGTAGCTGCCGTTCGGGCCGAACCACCGCGAGCGCTGCGCGTTGACCGTGACGTAGACCTCGGCGAGCGTGCAGACGTTGTCCTGCGCGATCGCCCTCGCGTAGCCGTACGCGCCGCTGGCCAGGTCCTTGGCCTTGATGTGCGGGATGCCGTACTGCGAGCGCGCGACGGTGACGTCGTAGCGCCCGTCGGCGGCGGAGGCGGTGGCCGGGACGGCGAGCGCGCACAGCGACGCGATCGCCCCCAGGACGGCGGCGGAGACCCTGGACATGCGTGCAGGAACGTAGCCGTTCTGTGAACGGCGTGTGGCCGGTTGTTGGGGGGTGGGTGAGATCCGCTCGACAGGGTCACGGTCCTCCAGCGCCCTCCCGGCATCGAGTGGCGGATTCTCCGCTTCCGAGACGGAGAATCCGCCAACGGATGGCCCGAGCGTCCTGCGGGCCCGGCGCCGGCCGCCCTTCCTCTCCCTCGGTGCGAGACGACCACCGCCAGGACCCAGCGTCCGCCTCGAGCGGCACTCCAGGCGACCGGGAGGTCCCATCGTGTGAGGGGGACGCGGCGGTCGCCGTCCGGCACCGAGGAGTGGAAGGTCCGGAGCCGCCGGCGCTGACCCTGGCCTTCCGGGGCACTCGACCGTGACCCTGGAGTTGACCGCCTCATACGCGGTCAACTCCAGGGTCACGGTCCTCCAGCGCCCTCCCGGCATCGAGTGGCGGATTCTCCGCTCCCGAGACGGAGAATCCGCCAACGGATGGCCCCGAACGTCCTGCGGGGCCGGCGCCGGCCCGCCCTTCCACTCCCTCGTGCGTGGCCCGCCCGACTCCTCCCCGCCGCGAGACGCGAGGGCGTCCGCGCCCAGCGACCGCCCGGGGCGGAGCTCCAGCCGGGAGCGCGCCCCCCTAGGCCAGGTGCCGCGCCAGCATCCGCCCCATCGCCGCCGACGCGTCACGCCCAGCGCCCGAGAGGAACGCGGAGGAGAGCTGGAAGTCGTGCCAGAGGCCGTCGTAGCGGCGGTGCTCGACGTGCACCCCGGCGGTGCGGGCGCGGCGCTCGAGCTCGGCGGCGTCGTTGACCAGGAGGTCGTCGGCGCCGGAGTGGACGACCATCGGCGGGAGGCCGGCGAGGTCGGCGCGCAGCGGGGAGACGAGAGGGTCGGCCGGGTCGGCGCCGCCGGCGCACGTCGCCTCGGTGAAGCGGCGGATGAGGTCCGGGGTCAGGATCGGCTCGCGCGGGGCGTCCGAGCGCGTCGCGACCCACTCCTGCGTGAGGTCGAGCCACGGGCAGATGAGGCCGAGGGCGCCGGGCAGCGGCTGGCCGGCCTCGCGCAGCGACAGGGCGAGGACGAGCGAGAGGTTCGCGCCCGCGGAGTCGCCGGCGACCGCGATCGCCTTGGGGTCGGCGCCGTCGGCCAGCAGCGCGTCCCACACGGCGCGCGCGTCCTCGAGCGCGGCCGGGTGCGGGTGCTCGGGCGCGAGGCGGTAGTCGACGACGCAGGCCCGCGCGCCCATCGCGCCGGCGGTCAGCGCGACGGGACGGCGCATCGACCTCGCGCTCCCGACGGCGTAGCCGCCGCCGTGGAGGTACAGGAGCACGCGCCGCGCGCCGCCACCGCCCTTGGGCGTCACCCACTCGACCGGCACGCCGCCGACGGTCGACGGCGCGACGTCGGTGCCCGGCGGCGGGGGCGGGAAGCGCGTCAGGAGGTCCAGGCGCTTGCGCGACTGCTGCCACGTCGCGGTAGGCGAGAACATCCACTTCGCGGCGAGGCGCATCTGCTCGCGGACGAGGGCGGGCGGGAGACCCAGGGACATGGCTGGCGACCCTATCCACGGGCCCGCGCCAGGTGGGCTGGGCGGCTTGGCAGGAGCCGACAGACCGGCCACGGCGCGTCGTGGCCGCCCCCCAAGCGTCGCGCGCAGCGCCGCGCCTAGCGTCGCAGGCATGGACGAGGACCTGACGGGCCGCTGTGCCCACGTGACCGGTGCCGCGAGAGGCATCGGACTGGCGGTCGCCAAGCGGTTGGCCGCCTCAGGCGCGCGCGTCGCGCTGTCGGACGTCAACGAGGAGGGCGCCAAGGCGGCCGCGGCCGAGCTGGGCGACCAGCACCTCGGCCTCGGGTGCGACGTGCGCTCGATGAGCGAGGTGCAGGCCGCGATGAACGCGACCACCGAGGCCTTCGGGCAGCTCGACATCCTCGTCAACAACGCCGGCATCGAGATCGGCGCGCCGCTGCACGAGACCAGCGAGGAGCAGTTCACGCTGATCTTCGACATCAACGTCGTCGGCGTGCAGCGCTGCACGCAGGCCGCGCTCCCGGCGCTGCTGGCCTCGAAGGGCAACATCGTGAACATGTCCTCCGTCGCCGGCCTCGGCGGCGCGCCGCTGCTGGGTGCCTACTGCGGCACGAAGGCCGCGGTGCTGCGGATGACCGAGACCTACGCCACCGAGCTCAAGGCCCACGGCGTCCGCGTCAACGCGGTCTGCCCCGCCTTCGTCGACACGGTCATGGTCGAGCGCCTCGCCCCGAAGGTCGCGGCGGTCACCGGGCTGGACTTCGCCGACGTGGCGAAGATCAAGCAGGGCCGCATGGGGACCGTCGAGGAGGTCGCCGAGGTCGTGGCGTTCCTCGCCTCCGACGAGGCGGCCTGGACGACCGGGGCCCACTACGTCCTGGACGGCGGCCTGACCGGGAGCCTCCTGTGAGCGGCCGGCTGGACGGGCGCGTCGCGGTCATCACCGGCGCCGGCAAGGGCATCGGCGAGGCCATCGCGCGGCGCTTCGCCAAGGAGGGCGCGACGGTCGTCGTCTCCGACCTCGACGAGGCCAGCGCCCAGCGCGTCGCCTCCGACGTCGGCGGCACCGCCGTCGCCTGCGACGTCCGCGAGGACGCGCAGGTCGCCGCCCTCGTCAAGACCGCCGTCGAGCAGCACGGCAAGCTCGACGTCGCCGTCGCCAACGCCGGCGTCGGCATCGTCAAGCCGGTCGTCGAGAGCTCCTACGAGGACTGGCGTGCGGTGACGTCCGTCAACCTCGACGGCGTCTTCTCGACGCTGCGCCACGCGGGCCTGCAGATGGCCGGCAACGGCGGCGGCTCGCTCGTGACGATCGCCAGCGTCACCGGCTTCGCCGGCTCGCCGCTCATCTCGAGCTACGCGGCTGCCAAGGCGGGCGCGATCAACCTGACCAAGACGACCGCGGTCGAGCTGCGCGACCTCGGCGTCCGCGCCAACGCGATCTGCCCGGGCTTCATCGACACGGACCTGGTCAAGGACCGCAAGTCCCAGTTCGAGGAGGGCCTCGAGCTCGACGACTTCGACGCGGTCATCGAGCAGAAGCAGGGCCGCTACGGCACGCCCGAGGAGGTCGCCGCACTGGCGGTCTTCCTCGCGTCGGACCGCTCGGCGTTCTGCACCGGCAGCGCCTTCGTGCTCGACGGCGGCCTGACCGCCTCGCTGCTCTAGGACTCGTCGCCCGCGCGGCGCAGGACGTCCGCCAGCTGGAGGGCCACCCGGACCTCCAGCTGGCGCTCCTCCAGCCCGTGGCCGAGGAGCTCGCCCGCTCGCTTGACGCGGTAGGCGATCGTGTTCTCGTGGACGCCGAGCCGGCGCGCCGCGCGCACGAAGCTCGCGCCCTCCTCCAGGAAGACCTTGAGCGTCGCGGCCAGGCGGCGACTCGCGTCGGTCTCCGCCGCCAGGTCGCCGAGCTCGCGCGCCACGAAGCGCCGCGCCTCGTCGAGGTCGGCGCTGAGCAGCGCGTTGAGCGCGACGTCCGAGAAGCGCACGCACCCGCCGGGCTGGCGGCGCAGGAGCGTCGCGACGTCGCGCGCCCGCTGGGCCTCCTGGTGCGTGCGCCGGAAGCCCTCGAGGCCCGCCGACGGCTCGCCCACCGCCACGCGGACCTTGGCGCCGCCCGCGGCGACCGGGCGCAGCTGCGCGACCGCCGTCAGGTCGGGGTCCTCCCGCAGGCCGATCCACGCGCCCAGGACGTTGGAGCCCAGCGGGACGAACAGCGTGTCCGTCCCGCCGGCGACGCGCGCGACCTCCTGGGCCACGCGCTCGAAGACCACCATCGTCGCGTCGGGGTCGTCGGGCGCCTCGCCCCAGACGACGAGCCCGACGTGGCGTCGGCCCAGCTCGTAGCGCAGCCGGCGCGAGGCCTCCGCCTCGTCATTCTGGCGGCCGTCGAGCACCGCGCGCACCTCGTCGGCGCGCATCGCCGCGGCCGAGCGTGCCCAGCGCTCGCGCTCCTCGACGTAGGCGGCGCTGATGACCGCCGAGACCGTGTCGACGTAGGCGAAGGTCCAGTCCGAGCAGAAGGCGACGGCCTCGGCGAGCTCGTCGTGCGAGGCGAAGCGCGTGCCGAGCGCGTCGAGGAAGCGCTGCCAGAAGACCTGGTGGCCGATGCGGTAGGCGCGCATGAGCGCCTCGATCGGCAGCCCGCGACGCACGAACTCGCGCGCGTAGTGGATCGCCTCGTGCGGGGGCGTCGCCCCGCGCGGGTCGGCACCCTCGAGCATGAGCATGCAGACCAGGCCGATGTTGGCGCGGCAGCTGTGCACGGTCTCGGCGTGCAGCTCCCCGCCGAGCTCGTCGATGCCGTCGTGGATGGCGACGGCCATCGCGACCGCCGCCTCGTCCAGCGACGGCATCAGGTCCTCTGCGACGCCCTGGATCGCCCGGCGCATGCGGGTGTCCGGCGACGTCGATGCAAGCCCCGTGGTCACGGGTCAGTCCTCCTCTCCTCGTGGAGGACGTTACCCAGGAGGCGCCGTCGGTGCGACGGCAGCGGCGCTCTGGGCAGCGGGAGCGCGCCAGGCGCCCAGCACGTGCTCGACGCTGTCGAGGATCGCGAGCACCTCGTCGGCCGCGTCCGCCGCGGGCCGGCCCTCGAGCGCGCGCGTCGCGAGGACCTGGGCACGGGGCACGAGCCCGGCGACCGTCTCCGCCCAGCCGGCCACCTCCTCGCGCGCGCCGGCGGCCTCGCGCAGCTCCGCGGCGAGCAGCTCGACGCAGGAGCGCAGCTCGAGCGCCGCGGCGCGCGGCCGGTCCTGCTCGACGTCGGCCAGCGCGCGCAGGGCGAGCTCCTCGGCCTCGAGCAGCCCGAGGCGACCGCGCAGCGCGGCGACGACGACGTCGGTCGGGCCAAGGCGCTCCGCGCGCGAGACGCGCGGCGAGCGCGGCGGCGGCGGGCGGAAGGCGGCGCTCCAGCGGCCGTTGGCGAGCTCCGACGCGCTGCCGTAGCCCAGGCGCAGCTCGCGCGGGTCCTCCCGGGTGAGCTCGGCGGTGTACGGGTCGCGGGCGGCGGCCCGGTGGGCGCGCACGGCGAGGTTGACGACCTCGAGGACGGCGGCGACGAGCTCCTCGCGCTCGTCCTCCTCGCGACGCAGGCGCTCGAGGCGGTCCTCGGCGTCGCGCTTGCTGGCCATGGGCTGGCTCGCGCCGATCCACATGATCCGCAGGACCGGCAGCTCGCGGGGACCGTCGCCGTCCTCGACGGGCCGGTTGCGGCGCAGCACGCGGCCCTCCCGCGGCGCGGGGGCGCCGACGACGCGCAGCTGCAGGACGTCGGCCGGGCCGTCCTCCTCCGCGCCGAGCAGGTAGCGGCCCTCGCCCACGCCGATGGCGTGGGTCAGCTCGAGCTCGCAGAACGGCAGCAGCGGGCCGCTCACGACGTCGTGCCCTGCCGGCGCTTGGCCGCCTTGCGGTAGCGGTCGAGCAGGAGCAGCGCGAGCACGCCGAAGACGGCGGCGTCCACCAGCACCGACTGCGGGCCGCGGAAGTCGTCGTCGATCCACAGCGCGATCGTCGTGTGCATCGCGACGACCGGCAGGAACGCCAGGAGCAGGACGTGCGACCGGTAGCCCGTGAAGTGCTCGCGGGCGCACAGCTCGATGACGCCGGCGGTGGCCAGCAGGGTGCCGGCGCCCAACCAGGTCCCGCCCTGGTCGGTGCCGCCCTGGGCGAAGCCGAGGATGAACAGCAGCAGGCCGCCGGCGATGGCGATCTCGGAGACCGGGATCGGGTGCCAGGGCGCCTTCGGGCGGCCGGCCGCGCGCTGGCCCAGGCGCGTGTTGTCCAACCGCGAGGTGCGTGCCGGGCCCGCGGGCTGCGCCGCGACCCGCGCGGCGCGGGCGGCCCGCAGCTCCTCGGGGTCGCGCTGCCTACGGGCGCGCTTGCCCATGGTGCAGGTCGTGGATGGCGGTCAGCAGCTCGTCGCGGACCTGCTCGAGCGCGGCGGTGTCCAGCAGCGCCGGGCCGCGGCGCGCCGTCACGCGGCGCATCGACCAGTCGCGCCGGCGGGCGAGCAGGACGGCGTGGTCGGCCTCGAGCTGGGCGATCTGGCGCAGGAGCTCGGAGCGCATCGGCCCCTGGTCGACGTCGAAGGACGGCGGCTCGGCGGGCGGCGCCGGGGGCGGCGGCGCGTGGGTGGGCGGGACCGTCGTCATGTCGCGCCCTCGCGCGGGCGGCGGCCGCTCAGGCCGGGCTGCCACGGCTCCGCGGTGCCCGACGTCCACGCCGGCCCGATGCCACCGGGCCACCAGCCCAGCAGGAGCAGCGCCACCGAGCCCAGCCAGCCGAGGAACAGCCCCTGGCCCGCGATCGGCACGAGCAGCATCGCCACGCCGGCGCCGACGCCCCAGTAGCCCAGCGTCTGCGTCAGCAGGCCCGCGCTGGTGGCCGCGAGCGAGAGCCACGCCAGCCAGCCGGCGAACGCCACGGCGAAGATGATGCCCGCGACCGCGCTCAGGCGCTGCAGACCGCCCTCGTTGAGCAGGTCGTCGGCGCGCGCGTCGGTCCGCGGCCCGCCCGAGACGAACGTGTCCGCGGCATCGAGCAGCGAGAGCTGGCTGAGGACGGCACCCACGGCCATGAGGAGCGGCACCACGACGCACAGCCAGCGCAGCGCCGGCTGCACGGCGACCCGTGCCGCCACGAGCCGCACCAGCTGCCAGGCGGCGACGACGAGGAGCAGGAGCGAGACCACGCGCAGTGCCGTCGCGCCCCAGAGCGCGCCGCCCGACTCGTCGGCCTCGAGCAGCGAGCGCCGCGCCGCGTCGTCGGTGCCCGTGCCCGTCGTGGTGCTCAGCACCACGAGCAGCCCGGCGAACGAGGCGATGACCGCGACGAGCGCGGCGATCCCGGCGATGCGGTTGGGGCGTCGCTCGGCTCCGACGTCGGCGGTCATCCGGCCATCTCCGCGGTGACCCTCTCACGTCGAGGGGCCGACGTGGGCCGGTGGGCGCGGGCCCGGCGCATGGCGCGTTCGTCCAGCGCCGCGGCGAGGTCGGGCACCAGCCGCACGGCCAGCGCGGCGCAGAGCAGGACCTCGATCGCGACGAGCACGCCGAACTGGCGCAGCAGCCCGAGGTCGCTGGCGAGCAGGACGCCGAAGCCCGCGGCCGCGGCGATCGCCGAGACCCAGACGGCCGCGCCGACGCGCTCGACCGCGATCTCGCGGGCGCGGCCCGTCGAGAAGCCGGCCGTGCGGGCCTCCTGGTAGCGCGCCTCGAGCAGGACGCCGAACTCCACCCCCACGGCGAGCACGAGCGGTTCCAGGGCCGCGCCCAGCGGGGACAGCTCGATGCCCGACACGCGCAGGACCAGCGCGCTGACGCCCGCGGCCAGGACGGTCGGCACGAGCGGCACGAGCGCGCGGCGCAGGCTGCGGCGCACCGCCAGCAGCAGGGCCGCCACGGCCAGCAGCGCGATGAGCAGGAGCGTGGGCCGCGCGGCCTCGAGGTCGTCGACGCTCTGCACGGCGCGGGCGACGAGGCCGGCCGGCGCGACCTCGACCCCCGGCGGCAGCGGCTTGAGGTCGTCGAGGGCGTGCTGGAGGATCTCGCCCTGCTCGGGCACCGGCACCACCGGGACGCCGAACTGCAGCTCGGCCCGCGTGCGGTCGCGCGTGACCACCGCGTCGAGGAAGTAGCGCGGCACGACGCGCAGCAGGCCCGCCGCCTCGTCGGCGGTCGGCGCCGGGCCCGAGCCCGCCAGCAGCTCGCCGACGTTCGGGCCGGGGCGCAGCCGCTGCTCGCCCGCGAGCACCCGTTCGCCGGCGTCGCGCATCCACGTGATGACGTCCGGGTCCAGGACGTCCTTGGCCGTGACCGCCAGGCGCAGGGTGCCGCTCGTGCCCAGCTCGCGCTCGACGCCCTGCAGGCGCTCGAGCTCGGGCAGGTCGTCCGGGGCCAGGGCGGTGAGGTCGCTCTGGACCTTCGTGCCGTGGGCGACCGCGAGCCCGACGACCGCCAGGACGGCCAGCGGCGCGAGGACGGCCGGGCGGGCGAGGCTGCGGCCCCCTTGGCCGAAGGGCAGCTCGGGCGGCGCGGCGCCGCCCGTGTCGCGCCAGGCGATGACCGACGGCCCGAGGCCCAGGACCACCGCGACCGCCAGCCCGGTCCCGACGGCGAGGGTGATGCCGAGGCGGTCGATGAGCGGGATGGGCGAGATGCACAGCGCGAGGAAGCCGCACGCCATCGCCGCGCCCGCCAGCCCCAGGACCGGCAGCAGCGCCGCGCGCGCACGGCCCGCGGCGGGGACCGGCGCCGCGCCCGCGCGCCGCTCGTGCCAGTAGCGGCTCTGCAGCTGCACCGCGTAGTCGACGGCGAGGCCGAGGACGACGGGGAGCGCGGCGACGGTCGCCGGCGTCAGGCCGAGGCCGAGCAGGCGCGAGGCGGCCGCGGTGGCGAGGACCGACCCGCCCGCGAGGCCCAGGAGGCGCAGCCGGCGCTTGCCGTGGCGCAGGCCGAGCAGGAGCGCGGCCGCGAGCAGGAGGACCACCAGCGGCGAGAGCCGCAGCAGGTCGCGCGTGAACGAGTCGGCCGTGGCCGCCACGGTGAGCGGGACGCCGGCGACGGACAGCTGGACGTCCTGCATGCCGGCCTTCGCGGCGAGGTCGCCCAGCCGGTCGCCCAGCGCGCGCAGCTGCTCGTCGCTGAGGTCGGTGTCGGGCCGCACGAGCACGAGCGCGTGCTCGCGATCCGGGAAGAGCCAGCGAAAGCGGGGCTTGGGCTCCTGCGACGCGCCGAAGACGACCGACAGGACGAAGGAGCGGTTGGCCAGCGACGGGATGCCGACGCTGCCCAGGCGCACGAGGATGTCCGAGTACTGGCGCAGCTTCGGGCCCAGCGCCTGTGCACGCGCCTCCTCGCCGCGGCGGTTGGCCTCCGCGGTCGAGGCGCCGTCGCGCCGCGCCTCGGCCACCGCGGCGCGGGCCTGGCGGTCGGCGACCTTCGCCACCGGCCCCAGCTCGCGCTCGATGACCTGCTCCATCTGCACGAGCGCCGAGTTGAGGAACGTCGCCGGCCCGTAGACGGCGCGCACGCCCTGCTCGCGGGCCATCTTGCCCTCGAGGTCGACGAGCTTGAGCAGCTGCTGGGGCGCGAGCGTCCGCGTCGCCAGGTCGCCCTTGGCGACGACGACGATGGGCTCGCCGCCGAAGGCCTTCTCCTGCGCCGGCGTCTGGCGGACGGTCGGCGCGTCCGGGTCGGCCAGCAGCGACGGGGACGCGCTCGGGCGAAGCCCCGCCGCGAGGACGGCCGCCGCCACGGCGACGACCGCCACGAGTGCGGCGAGCCCGGCGCTGCGGCGACCCATCCCCTACTTCGAGCGCTGGTGCACGCGCGGGTACGAGCCCGAGAACTCCCGCGGGTTCGAGAGGTCGCCCGGCTTCGGGTACGAGTTGTCGCGCTCCGCGTTCAGGATCTCGTTGGCGCCGAGGTTGGTGAGGATCTGCATCGCCTTGCGCAGCTCGGGCGAGAAGGCGGTGAGCGAGTTGTAGGAGAACACCGTGTGCACGCGACCGTAGTGGCCCAGCGCGTCCTTGCGGGAGAAGACGTCGCCGTTGTTGGCGAACATGGTGCCGATCTCCTTCGAGAAGGGCGACAGGTAGTCCACCGCCGGCCCCGCCTGACGCAGGAAGGTGTCCAGCGAGCCGACCGCGGGCTGCAGCTTGCCGGCGAACGGCTTGAGCTCCTGCAGCAGCGGGTCGGCGGTCTTCAGCGCGCCGGGCAGCTCCTTGAAGAGCGTGCGTGCCGAGGCGACGGCCGGGCGCAGGTCGCGCATGACCGGCTCGAGGTCGCTGGACACGTTGGCCAGGCGGCTGACCACCGGCGTGGCACGGCCGGAGAACCCGGCGAGCTTCGTCACCGAGGACTGCGCCTGCTCGAGCGTCGGCGTCAGCTCGCGGAAGGCGGCGCGGAACGCGTCGTCGCGGTCGGCGGCGGCGATCGCCGTGGTGCGGGCCTGCCTGGCCAGCGTGCGCACCTGCGCGGTGCGGTCACCGAAGGCCTGCAGCGCCTCGCCGGTGTCGTTGACCAGCGCGGCGACCTGGCGACGCTGACCGGCCAGGACGCGCATGACCGTGCCGCCGTCCTTCGACGTCGGCCTGGCCGCCGCCCAGAGGCGGTTGATCGCCTCGCCACGGTCCCGGACGCCCGGGCCCAGCGTGTCGAGGTTGCGCTTGACCTCCTCGCGGGTCTTCGGGTCCAGCGTGTTGAGGATCTGGTCGAGCTGGACGGCCTCCTTGGCCTGCTCGAGCGGCAGGGTCCCGCCGTCGGGCAGCTCCCCGGCCTGCTTCGTGCCGGGGTTGATGTCCAGGTAGTTCTCGCCGACGAGGGTCTTCGTGCGCACGGCGACCGAGGCGTCCTTGTACAGCGGCGCCTGGTCGTCCTCGAGCTCGATGGTGACCTTGCCGGTGTCGCCCGCGTTGGTGATGTCGGTGACCGTGCCGACCTTGACGCCCGCGCGGCGCACGTCGCCGTTCTCGACGAGCTGGAACGCCGTCGGGACGTTGACCGTCGCCTTGTAGGGCTCGCTCAGGCGCAGCTTGCCGCCGGCCGCCTGGTACAGGTAGACGAAGATCGCCAGGCAGATCGCGGTGAAGCCCAGGAGGCCCGCGATCTTCAGGCCACGATGCTCGATCCTCACTTCGTCGGTCCCTTCGCGCAGGTGGGGGAGCGGGTGTGCCCGAGGGGCTTGGCCACGCCGCCGACCGTGTCGAGGTCCTCCGAGTCGTCACCGCGCGGGAACGCGCCGTAGGCGTCGTAGAACTTCAGGACGGAGAGCGTGTCGTTGAAGAAGTTGCCGACCTGGTCGAAGCACGGCGGGATCTGGCTCGTGATCCGGTCGTACTGCGGGCCCTGCGGGCGGAACTTCGCCATCGCGGCGGCGAGCGCGTCCGACGTCGGGCGCAGCGAGCGCGAGAACGGCCGCAGGTCGGCCAGGGCCGGCTTGAGGCCCTCGAGCGCCGGCTTGGCGTCCTTGCCGAGCTTCTCGAGCGCGTCGAGGCCCTCGGAGAGCTCAGCGGCGACGGGTCGCAGGTCGTCGAGCGCCGGGTCGAGGTCGTCCTGGGCCGAGCGCAGCTTCGCGAAGGCTGAGCGCAGCGTGGTCAGGGTCGGCGGGATCTCGTTGAGCGTCGCGCTCAGCTCGCCGTCGGCCTTGTTGAGCTCGGCGAGCGTGCTGTTGCCGTTCTGCACGAGCGAGGAGAGCTGGCGGTCGCGCTTGCCCAGGGCCGTCGTGATGACGCCGAGGTTCGTCACGAGCCGGGCCATCTGGGACCGGCGGTCGGCGACGACGGTCGCGGTCCGGTCGGCCGCCTTGAGGAACGGCACGGCGGCGGCGAACGCCTCGCGCAGGTCCTGGCCGCGGTCCTCCAGGCCGTTGCCGAACTCGTCGAGCAGCGTCTGCAGGCGCTGGCGGGTCGCCCCCGGGAACTCGTTGAGGACGCGGGAGATGTCGACGGGCGACTCGGTCCGCGCGGCCGGCAGGACGTCGTCCTTGCTCAGCTCGCCGGCCTTGGCCGTGCCGCGGTCCTCGATCGTCACGTACATGTCCTGCAGCGGCGTGAGCGGCCGCAGGCGCAGCTTGGCGTCCTTGTAGACCGGGCCCTTGTCCTTGTCGAGCTTGATGGTGAGGACCGGGCGGCCGTCGACGACCTCGGAGTCCGAGACCACGCCGGCCTGGACGCCCGCGATCTTCACGCGCTGGACGCCCGGCGTGACGCCCTTGACGTCGGCGAAGGAGGCCTTGAACTCGAACTTCTCCTGCCAGAACCGGTCGTAGAACTGGTTCTTGAGCAGGATCGTCGCGCAGAAGATGCCCACGCCGACCAGGAACAGCACCTGCATCGCCGGCCGCCGCGAACGCGACAGCTCCAGCTTGATGCGGTCGTTGAGCAGCGGCATCTAGCGGCCCCCCTTGGCCAGACGGGCTGCGGCGTCGGACACGCCGCCGTTCGTCTTGCCACCACGCAGCAGCCGGTTCGCCGCGGTGATGGCCTCCTTGCAGAAGATCGCCTGCTGCGGGTTCTCCGGGTCGAAGAGGCCCGTGTTGCAGGGCAGGAACCCGAGCGAGCGCTCGCCCTGGCCGGCCTGGAAGCGCTGCACGTGGCCGTAGCCGTCGAACTGCTTCGAGGAGTCGGCGAGGACGCTGAAGAACGGCCCGATGGCCTCGACGTTGCGCAGGTTCGTGGTGCTGTCGCGCTTGTCGAGGAACGGGATGATCTGGTCGCGCAGGCGCTCGAGCGTCGGCTGCAGGTCACGCAGGAACGGCGTGCCCTGCTCCGCGGCGCCCTGGAGGTCGGCCAGCGCCGGGCGCAGGTCGCGCAGCGACGGCAGCGCGGTCGGCGTCAGGCGGTTGACCTCGGCGAGCGCGGCACGCGCCGGCGGCGACGCGTCGTCGAGCTTGCGCACGCCGGGCCGCAGCTGCTCGGCCACCGGGTCGAGCACGTCGAGCGTCCGGTTCAGGCGCGCGGTCGTCAGCTGGGTGTCGCGCATGGCCGCGGGCGACTCGTCGAGGATCGCGTCGAGGTCGGCGCTGCGGGCCGCCAGGACGCCGAAGGTCGTCGAGGCGCCGTCGAGCAGGCCGGCGAGCTGGTCCTCGCGGCGGCCGAGGGCGTCGAGCGCCTTGGCGCCGGTGCGCACGAGGGTCGGGAGGTCCTGCCCGGGCTTCGTGCCGCGCAGGGCGCGCATCGCAGCGGGCACCGGCGTCAGGCCGGGGCCGAGCTCGCCGATCGCCGCGCCGGCGTCCTCGCCGCCGAAGGCCTGGTCGGTCTGCTGGAAGAACGTCCGCACGCCGCGCCGGCCGTCCTCGTCGTAGCTGTCGAGGAGCTGGTCGAACTCGACCTGCGTCTGGGTGTTCTTCAGCGGGATCGTGTCGCCGTCGAGGTCGGGGGCCGAGGGCGACCCGGGGTCCAGCTCGACGTACATGTTGCGGCCCAGCAGGGTGCGCCAGTAGATCGCGGCCTTGGCGTCCTGCTTGACCTTGAAGCCGTCCTCGTCGATGCGCATCGTGATGAGCGCGCCCTCGCCGGACGGGTCGCGCTCGATCTTCTTGATCGAGCCGACCTCCACGCCGCGCACGCGGACCTGGTTGCCGGTGTTCGCGTTGACGGCGTTGTCGAAGTGGGCCTTGAGCTCGGTCCCGCCGTCGGGCAGGAGCGGGATCGACTTGGTGAACCCGCAGTAGAGGATCAGCGCGAGCAGCCCGAGGAAGATCGCGCCGTTGCGGATCGGGTGCGGCCGGTGCTGGCCCGGGACCTGCTCGAAGCGCGCCTTCAGGGCGCCGATCGGGCTCATCATCGGCCTCCCGCGAAGGTCTGGCGGTCGATCTCGCACGGGGCGGGATACGGCGATTGCTTGGTGGTCCGCCCGAGCGGCTTGCCGTTGTAGCCCTGGATGGACTCCAGCGAGGCGATGACGTTGAACCGCAGGACGTTGGAGAAGCCGTCGCCGTAGGCGAGCGTCTCGTTCCAGTTGCCGAAGAAGCGGTTCATGTCGCACTCGCGGGGCGAGAGCTCGGTGAGCACCGGGTTGGCCGACGCGAGCGTCGCGTCGAGGTCCGGCAGCACGGGCTGCAGCGTGCGCAGCAGCTGCAGGGTGGGCGGCACGGCCTCGCTGGCCAGGCCCAGCGTCTTGCGCGCGGCCTCCAGGCCGGGGTCGGCCTCGCGGAAGAGCTTGCTCGTCCCGGCCAGGGTCGTGCTCGCCTGGCGGAACGCCGGCGTGGCGCTGCGGCCGAAGCGCTCGAGCTGGGAGAGCATCGGCGAGACGCGGGCCAGGCCGCTCTGGACCGAGCGCAGGTCGCCGGGCGCGGTGGTCAGCGTCGAGCGGATCGCGTCGCGCTCCTGCACGAACGGCCGCATCGCGCGGGCCTCGGGGTCGAAGCCGCGGGCGATGTCCTCGCGCACGGGGTCGGCCGCTGCGGCTGCGGACTCGGCGCCGCCGACGAAGGACCGGACGTTGGGCTGCGCGGTCACCTCGGAGGCGACGTCCTGCAGGTCGCCCAGGAAGCGCGGGGCGTTGGACTGCGCCTCGTTGATGTCCTCGCCGCGGCCCAGGAAGCCCTTGCCGAGCTCGTTGAGCAGCACCTGCGCCTTGGCCCGGCGATCGGCGTCGAGCGTGTCGAGCGCCTGGTCGAGCTGGACGGTGGCGGAGGTCTGGCTCGACGGGATGCGGTCGTCCTCGCCCAGCGGGCGGCCCTTGGTGCCGGGCACGAGCTCGACGAAGCGCACGCCGACGGGCGAGCGCGGGCGGACCTTGAGCGTCGTGTCCGACAGCAGCGGCTCGACGTCCGGGTTGAGCTGCAGGTCGACGACGCCCTCGCCCTTGTCCACGCGGGGGTTGAGCACCTGGCCGACGAGGCGGCCGCCGATGCGCACCTGGTAGCTCTGGGTGAGGTTGTCCGCGTTGGTGAACGCGGCCTGGAGGTTGTAGTAGGACCGCCCCGGGATGCCCTTCGGCGAGTTGTAGCCGACGGTCAGCAGGGTCACGGCGGCGACGACGCCGATGGCGCCGAGGCCGACGAGGAAGCCGCGGCCGCGGCTCTTGGACGCCGGGCGGTTGCCGCCGGCGCGCAGCGCGGGGACCTTGAGGCGCGCCATCTCAGCCACCCACCAGGTAGTCGATGAGGCGGCCGACGTCCGAGCGCGGCGCCTGCGTCGGCTGCGGGCTGCCCTTCGGCCGCGTGAGCCGGTCGGTCAGGTCCTTGGTCACGTCCTGCACGCCCTTGAGCACGCCACCCACCGTCTCCTGCACCTTGTCCGTGGTGTCCTTGAGGCCCTTCTTGAGGTCGTCGACGCCCTTCTTCACGCCACCGACCGTGTCCTTGACCTTGTCCTGGACCTTCGTCGGGGTCGGCTGCAGGGCCGGGATCGGGCCCTTGGGCTGGGGCTTCTCGCGCCCGCCGCGCTCCTTCTTGGCGGCGGCCGGCTCGGCGTAGCGCTGGATGAGGTGGCGCAGCAGGTCCTGGTTGAACAGGATGCGCAGGCCGAAGACGTGGCCCAGGCCGTCCGAGCGGCGGATCGTGCGCGACCAGCCGTTCATGAGGCCGAGCATCTTCTGCATCGTCCCCTCGTCGAAGGCCTCCGAGACCGGCCCGAGCTCCGTGGCGAACTTCTCGAGCTGCTCGCTCGTCGGCTTCAGCCGCGCGATCGTCGAGCGCCCGTCGCGGCCGAGCTTGGCGAGGTCGGGCGCGGTCTCGACCACCTGGTCGAGCGCCGGGTCGGCCTCCTTGGCGAAGGACGGCAGCTCCTGGAGCGTCGAGCGCAGCTGCGGGGCGGCGGCGCGCACCTGCACCGACGCGGGCTTGAGCTGGTCGGCGGCCGAGCCGAGGTCGCCGAGCGTGGTGCGCAGCTGACGCAGCGCGCCCGGCGCGGAGCGCACCGTGTCGGCCAGCTCACGGCGCTTGGTCACCGTGGTGTCGAACGTGCCCTTGGCGGCGTCGACGAGCTTGGCCAGGTCGTCGTCCTCGCGGGCCATGCTCGCCAGCACGCGGTCGCTCTTCTCGACCAGCGAGGAGAGCGTGCCCTGGTCCTCGGAGAACTCGGCCACGAGCTTGCCCGTGTCGTCGAGCGCGCTCGGGAGCTGCTCGATGATCTTGTTGAAGTCCTCGCGCCGGCCGCTCATGCCGATGCCGGCCTCGTTGATGAGGATGCGCAGGCGGGCGCGCACGTCGGGCTCGAGCATGTTGAGCACGTCGTCGAGCTCGGTCGGGCGCGACGTCTTGCTCATCGGGATGCTGCTGCCGGACGGCGCCGGGCGGTTGAGGTCGCCCGCGTCCATGTCGACGTACTTCTCGCCGAGGAGGTTCACCGGGCGCGACGCGGCGGAGGCGCCGGCGCCGATCGGGAAGGCGCCCTCGTCGAGCTCCATCGTGACCTTCGCGGTGTCGCGGTCGGTCAGCTCGATCTCCTTGACCTTGCCGCCGGCGACGCCGCCGATCTTGACGTCGGAGTTCTTCGTGAGGCCACCGGCGTCCTGGAACTCGGCCTTGACGATGTAGCCGCCGCCGGGCGGGAACAGCACCCGGTTGCCGAGCAGGATCGCGCCGACCGTGAGGGCGACGACGACCAGCGGGGTGACGAACGATCGGGGCGACACCTACTTGTCCTCCGGGTCCTTCGAGGGATCGAGGGCCTCGGGGCCTGCGCCGCACTCCGGGACGAACCAGGGCTGGCCGGCGTTCAGACCGGGCGGGCGCGGCATCGCGTAGTTCAGGCCCGTGCCGACCGTCTTGAGGAAGTCGTTGGTCTTGATCTGCGGGTAGGACGTGACGAACGTCGCGCCGGTGACGACCTTGATGCGGCCGTAGTGCGCGTCGTTGTCGTAGCCCTGCCCCCAGCTCGACCAGTTCGAGAAGAAGCCGGCGATCTCGGGCGCGTAGGGCCGGACGCACTTGAGCTGCTCGGCGAGCTTGCTCAGCACCGGGTCGGCCTTCTCGGCGAAGGGCACGCCCTGGTCCAGGAAGCTCGTGACCGGCGGCGAGCTCTTGCGCAGCTGGCGGACCGTGTCCGTCGTCGCCGGGACGAGCTCGTCGAGGTTCTTGGACGCCGGCTTGGCCGTCTCGAGCAGCGGCTCGAACGCCGCCAGGCCCGGGCGCAGGTCGGCGACGAGGCCGTCGAGGACGTCCACCGAGGTGTCGGTGCGCTTCAGCGTCGTGCGCGTGTCGCGCAGCGTCGGGGCGAACTGGTCCAGCGACTGCCTGATGCCGTCGGTGTTCCTGGCGAAGGTGTCGAACGTCTGGCTCATCACGGACACGAGGTCCGAGATGACCGGGCGCTTGGCGGCCAGCGTCCGCGTGGCCTTGTGGCCGGAGACGACGAGCTTGTTGAGCGCCGCCTCGTCGGAGGCGACGTCCTCGAACAGCGAGCCGCTGGTCTCGACCGCGGGCGCCAGCCGGCGGATGCCCTCGCGCAGGTCGCCGTCGCGGCCCTCGAGGTTGCGGGCGCCGTTGCGGAACGTGCCCTGGAAGCCGGCGCGCGTCTTGTCGTCGAAGGTGTTGAAGACCTCGTCGAACTCGACCGGGGTGACGGTGTCGCGCGTGGAGATGATCCCGTTGTCGGGGATCTCCTGCGCGGTCTTCGGCCCGGGCTCGAGGTCGATGCGCCGCGTGCCGTTGCCCAGCGTCGTGCCGAAGCGCAGCGTCGCGGTCGTGCCGCGGTGCAGCGGCCAGGCGTCGTCGTCGACGCCGATCTCGACCATGGCCTTGCCGTCCTCGAACTCGACCTTGCCGATCTTCCCGACGTCCACGCCGTCCACCTGGACGTCGAGGCCCGGGGAGATCGAGACCGCCGAGTTGAACGCCGCCCGGACCTTGTGGTCCGAGGTGCGGCTGCCGATCGCCCACCACGTGAAGAGGGCGAGGGCGGCGATGCTGAGGACCACCCAGGGGCGGTCCAGCACCAGTCCTGTGGCGCGCGCGCCCGCGGACCTCCGAGGAGGCCGTGAGGTGCTTGCGCGATCCGTCGCGATGCGTGCCATCCGTCAGCCGCCGATGGGTCCGCGTGGGTTGAGGCCCCAGAAGATCATCGTCCCCAGCGAGCCGATGATGTGGACGAGGACGAGGTTGAGGATCATCGACCTCGCGGTCGCCGTCCCCACGCCCACTGGTCCTCCGCGTGCGTGGTAGCCGTAGTACATGGCGACGAGCACGATCGCCGTCCCCATGGCCATGATCTTCGCCTGTCCGTAGAGCAGGTCCATCGGGTCCTGGAAGGCCCAGTGGATGAGCTCCCACCCGCCCTGGGACACCTCACCGATCTGGTGGACGATGATGATGTAGTTGGCGAGCTCGTGGAGCGTCAGGCCCACGAGGTAGATCAGCGGGAACGTCAGCCAGGCGGCGACGAGGCGCGTCGCGACGACGTAGCGCATCGGGTTCAGGCCCTGCGCCTCCATCGCGTCGAGCTCCTCGTTGATGCGCATCGACCCGATCTCGGCGACCAAGCCGCAGCCGATCTTCGCTGAGACGATGTAGCCCCACATGTAGGGGCCCATCTCGCGGTTCGCACACCACGAGGTGAAGACGCCGGAGTAGATCGTCGCGCCGTAGCCGCGCAGCACGTAGTTCGCCTCGGTGGCGCACTCGGCGCCCATGACGAACTCCATGAACCAGATGACCGCGGCGGAGCCGACGACCAGGATGCCGGCCTGGCGCAGGATCTCCGACGCGTAGCGCCAGCTCCCCGGCACCTCGGCCAGCGCGCGGCCGAAGAAGCGGGCCATGTTGCCCGCCTCGGCCACGGAGTTGTGCAGCGGCTCCGAGAGGCCCTTGGCCAGGCGCGAGCCGGGCGAGGGCGCCTTGGCCGCGGACCCGCGGGGGACCCTGACCGCTCCGGCTTCCATCAGTGCAGGTTCCCGGTCTCGGGGAAGGCGGCCAGCATCGTCGTGGTGAAGACGAAGTTGAAGACCCAGATGCCGGCGAAGGCGATGACGACGGCCGTGTTCACGGCGCGGCCCACCCCCTCTGGACCACCTCTCACGTTCATCCCCATGTAGCACGCGCAGATGGCGATGATGAAGCCGAAGAGGCTGGTCTTGACCACGCTGCCGAGCAGGTCGGGCATCGTGAAGTTCGAGGTGAAGGTGCTCAGGTAGCCGGCGAGCGTGTCCTGGAAGACGAGGGTCGCCAGGTAGCCGCCGAGGATGCCGAAGACGATCGCCACGAGGTTCATGAGCGCGGTCGTGATGCCGAGCGCCAGGAAGCGCGGCGCGACGATCTCGCGCACCGGGTCGAGGCCGAGCGTCGCGAGGGCGTCGAGCTCCTCGCGCACCTTGCGTGCGCCGAGGTCGGCCGCGATGGCCGTGCCGCCCACGCCGGCGACCACCATGCCGTTGATCCATGGCGCGAACTCGCGCACGGAGGCCATGACGAAGAACGCGCCGAGGCGGTCGATCGTGCCGAAGAGGTACGTGATGTTGCCGCCCTGCAGGCCCGGCGCGCCGAGGCCGAAGAACGTCGTGGAGATGACGACCGGGATGAAGCAGCGCTTGACGATCAGCCAGGCCTCTTCGATGAACTCGTCGGTCCACGAGAAGGGCGGCGTGACGCACGCGACGGTCGCCTTGCCGAAGAGCAGCAGCATGCCGCCGACGGTCTCGAGGATCGACAGCGGCGTCTCCGCGGCGCGGCGCGCGGGCGAGGGGCCCTTGCGCGCGGGCGCCTTGGGCGCGAGGACGCGCTGGCCCTGGGCGGTCGTCGCCATCCGCTACTCCATCCCGAGCGGGCCGTCGGCCTCGCGGTTGAGGAACTGCCGGACGAACGGGTTCTCGGAGTCGAACATCTCCGCCGCGACGCCGGCCTCCACGATGCGTCCCTTCCAGAGGACGGCGATGTACTCGCCGATCTGCCGGGCCGAGGCGATGTCGTGGGTGATGACGATGTACGTGCCGCCGTGGCGGGCGTGCATCTCCTTGATGAGCCCGCAGAGCAGCGCCGTGCGCACCGGGTCCAGGCCCGAGTCGGGCTCGTCGAACATGACGATCTCGGGCTCGAGGACGAGCGCACGCGCGAAGCCCGCGCGCTTGCGCATGCCGCCGGAGATCTCGCTCGGCATCCGCGTGTCGGCGCCGGTGAGGCCGACGTCCGCGAGGCGCTCGAAGACGATGTCGTGGATCTGCGACTCCGACAGGTCGGTGTGCTGCCGCAGCGGGAAGGCGACGTTGTCGTAGAGGTTCATCGACCCGAACAGCGCGCCGTCCTGGAAGAGGATCCCGAACTTGCGGCGCACCTCGAGCAGGCGGCTCAGGGTCATGTGCGAGACGGACTCGCCGTGGACCATGATGTCGCCCTCGTCCGGGAACAGCAGCCCGATGAGGTGCTTGATGAGCACGGACTTGCCCGTGCCCGACGGGCCCAGGACGACCGTGATCATCCCCTCGGGGATGCCGACGTCGAGGCCGTTGAGGACGGTGTTGCCGCCGGCGAACGTCTTGTGGACGTTGCGGCACTCGATCGACCAGAAGTCCCCCGGGTTGGGCTCGCGGAACTGCTGCGCGCCGTGGTGGAACCGGTACTCGTAGTCCGAGGCCCGGTCGAGGAGCTCGGCGGAGCGCGGGTCGATCGAGGACGCGTCGTCCTCGAAGACCTCCGTGTCGGAGTCGAAGAGGCTCATGCCACCTCAGTCGAGGTCGTGATGGACGGGGAGGTGCCGCGGTGGCCGTTGGCCTGGGCCTCGCCGCTGCGGCGGGCCAGCGCCTGCGCGCGCAGCACGGGGTAGACCTGCAGGAGCCGGCGGACCGGCCCGTCGAAGGCGACCTCGCCCTTGAGGATCTCCGTCGCGAGGCTCTTCTCCCAGAAGGCCGTGACGAGGTCCGGCGGGATCTCGACGTCGATGTCCGCATCCACGCCTCGCGCGCCCTCCTCGACCTCGGGCGGCTTGGCGTCGAAGCGCAGCGCGACCTCGAGGTGGTCATGACCGCGGACGTGCAGCGTGCAGACGTGGCCCACGCCGAGCAGACGCTCGGCCGCGCGCGTGTCGTGCGTCGCTGCGCGCAGGTCCTCGACGAGCTCGTCCCAGGCTGCATCGAGCCCACGGCCCTCCCGTGCCGGCGCCTCTCCCATGCGGACGACCGTACGTCGGGGGCTCGCACCGGTTGTCGGCTCGTGGCGCCAATGGCGCCCGCGCCGACTGTGGCGCTCCCACAAATCCCTTGACACGGTGTTAGACGGCGCCACGGGCGGGGGTTGACGCGGCGTCAGCGGCGCGCGCGAAGCGCGCGTCCTGCGCCGTCGGACGGAGGTGGCGGACGAGGAACTCGAGCTGGTCGGCGACGACCTGCTCGAACGCGTCGCCGACGTAGACGTCGAAGTGGCCGAGCGGGTAGCGACGGACCTCGCCGCGCGGGGCGCGCTGGGCATGGCGGACCGTGGCGCCCGCCGGGGCGAGGCTGTCGTGGTCGCACACGCACCACAGCGCGGGGCAGCGCAGCCGCCGGGCGGCGCGGCCCGGCCGGTAGAGCGCGACGCGCAGGGCGATCCGCGCGGCCACGCGGTTCTCCCAGCGCGTGCCCTCCGGCGGCACGAGCGCGCGGAACCCGGGCTCGGCGTCGGGTGTCGCCATGACGGCCAGCGAGCCGGGCGGCCCGACGGCCGGGACGGTGTGCGGCGGGCGCCCGAGCAGCGCGCCGACCTGGTCGCGCAGGCCGGCGACGGTCAGGCCGACCACGTTCTTGACGCCGAGCTTGGGCAGCGTCGCGAGGCCGTCCTGGAACGGGCACTGCGCCACCACGGCGGCGATGCGCTCGTCCTTGGCGGCGACGGCCACGACGTGGCCGCCCGAGAACGACGAGCCGAAGAGCGCGATGCGCGACGGGTCGGCCCAGTCCAGCCCGCGGGCGTAGCGGATCGCCGCGCGGAAGTCCGCGTGCTGGCGACCGATGTCCAGCAGCTGGCGGGGCTCGCCCTCGCTGGCCCCGAAGTGGCGGTAGTCGAAGAGCAGGACGCCGAGCCCCGCGGCGGCGAAGCGCTCGGCGTAGGCGTCGAGGCGCAGCTCGCGGGTGGCGGAGAAGCCGTGGGCCATGACCACCACCGGGTGGGGGCCGTCCCCCTCGGGGCGCCAGAGCCAGGCCGCGCATCGGTCCTGGCCCGACGGGAAGCTGACGTCGCTGCGCTGGGCCATGGCTCATGCTCGCGCGTCCCGCCACCCCCGCGGGTTGGTCCGGCGCCACAGTCGCGTCCCGCCGGGGCTGTGGCGCCGGGTCAGGGTCGGCGGGGAAGGTGGCGCGTCGTCGTGGTCGACGGCGCGTTGCGGGGAGCGCGGTCCGGGTTGCGGAGCTCCGTCCTGGCGCGGTCTCGGGATGCGGCGGTCGCTGGTCGGCGGTGAGGGAGGGGGAACGACCGGCGGCCGCCCCCTCCGTGGACGGGCTTGCGGGTTCGGGCGCCGTCCCGGACCCGCCTGAGCATCGATTGGCGGATTCACCGCTCTCCAGGCGGTCGATCCGCCAACGGATGGCCCCGAACGTCCCGCGCGCCCATGCGCGGGTGGATCGGTCCCTCTCCCTCGGTGCCGATCAGCGGCGGCGTCGTCCACCACCGCGGCCGGCGCGGACCTCCGTCCGGGCGCGGCCCTGGGGATGCGGCGCGCGCTGGTCGGCAGCGAGGCAGGGGCACCGCCCGCGGCCGCCCCTCCGTGGACGGGCTTGCGGGTCCGGGCGTCGTGACCCTGCGGTCCGGCATCACCGGGCGCGCCGACGTGCAGGGTCACGGTCGCCCCGGGCCGCTTGAGCATCGATTGGCGGATTCACCGCTCTCCAGGCGGTCGATCCGCCAACGGATGGCCCCGAACGTCCCGCGCCCGGGACTTCGCCCCTCACTCCCGACGGCGCCCGCGGCGCTCGGCCGCCAGCCGGCGCTGGAGCTCGAGCTCGTCCTCGGGCGCCAGCCCTTGCGCCACCCGGCGCGCGTTGTGCTCGGCCATCCCGAGCTCGAGCTCCTCGTCCTCGGCGGCCTCGCGCGCCGACTGCCGGGCGGTGGGGTCCCAGTCCAGCACGTCGAGGCGCCGTCCCGTGCGCGACAGGGCGGCGACGACCACGACGAGCAGGGCGCCGCCCACGACCAGGCCGAGGAAGAGGGCGGCGGTCATCGGTCGCCGGTCAGTGTGGCGGCCGCGATCCACAGCGCCTCGTCGACGGTCCCGGCGGGGACCCCGCGCACGTCGACGGCGAAGAGGACGACCTCGACGCTCCCGTCGCCCGGCGCGTGCTCGGCCGCCGGGTCGCCGAGCAGCGGGGCCAGCGCGCGGTGGTCGTCGGCCACCACGAGCGCGCCCGACGTCTCCACGCGCACGCGTAGGGGACCGTCGACGACGCCGGCGTCCAGCGCCCACACGGGCACCCCGGTCTCGAGCACCGCGACGGCGCACGCGTCGACGACAGGGCCGCGCGGCTGGAAGGTGCCCCGCAGGAGCCGGTCGCGCAGCAGGCGCTCGAGCGGCAGGCCGTCGGCCTCGGGGTCCAGGCCGACCTGGCGGGCGAGGACGCGGTAGGCCGAGGCGACCGCCTGCGTCCGTGCGGCGGCCGCCCGCGCGCCGTCGACGCGCAGGCCGAGCGCCCGCAGGCGCTCGGCCACACGCCGTCGCACCGGACGGAGAGCGGCGTCCGGTGCGGCGCACCAGCGCTGTCGGACCACGAGGTCCGGGAAGTCCGCGGCGAGGTCCGCCGCGGTGGCGCTGGTCAGCTCGGGATCTCGCTGACGATGCACGTGCCCGTCATGCCGAAGCGACCGTAGGACCGCCTCGCGCGCGGGTCTTGGCGCGGTGGACCCATGCACTCGACACCGTTTGTGCGGTCGCACCAAGTCCCGCTGCAAGCGGCCTCCTTAGCGTCGCGCCATGGCGACGTTGGGGGAGGCCCAGACGCAGACCGCCACGGCGTGCGCGCGCTTCCAGGCCACGGCGGCCAAGCACGCGGACGGTGTCGCGCTGCAGGCTCGCGGTGGCGCACGGCAGCGCACGTGGGCGCAGTACGCGCAGGAGGTCCGCGACGGCGCGGCCGGCCTCGCGGCACTGGGTCTGCGCCGCGGGGACACGATGGCCTGCTGGCTGACCAACTGCCCCGAGTTCCACATCGCCGACACGGCCGCGACGCACCTCGGCGTCGCGTCGTTCTCGATCTACAACACCTTCACCGTCGAGCAGGCCGAGCACGTCATCGGCGACGCCGGCGCGCGGGTCCTCGTCACCGAGCCGGCGTTCTTCGAGCGCGCGCTGGCGGTCCGCGAGCGCGGGCAGACCGCGCTGGACGTGATCGTCTGCGTCTCGGGCGACGCTCCCGAGGCGATGGGCTGGGACGAGGTCGTGGCCGGCGGCTCGCCGGACTTCGACTTCGACGGCGCGTGGCAGGCCGTCGAGCCCGACGACCTCTGCACCCTGATCTACACGTCGGGGACGACCGGCCCGCCGAAGGGCGTGCAGCTCACGCACCGCAACGTCGTCACGCAGGTCCACGCGCTGCAGGAGCGCCTGGCGTTCCCCGAGTCGGCCCGCGCGGTCTCGTTCCTGCCGATGGCGCACATCGCCGAGCGCATGTGCACCCACTACTTCCCGATGGTCTGCGGCTGGGAGGTCACGACCTGCCCGAACCCCGCCGAGGTCGCCCAGTACCTCGCCGAGGTCCGCCCCGGCTTCTTCTTCTCGCCGCCGCGCCTGTGGGAGAAGCTGCGCGCGGCCGTCCTCGCCCAGGCCGACGACCAGGTGCGCGGCGTGCTCGAGGACGCGATGGCGAAGGTCCGCGCGGGCGAGGGCCCGCAGGACGGGCCCGTGCAGCAGGCCATCCGCCAGAAGCTCGGGCTCGACCAGGTCGAGGTCGCGATCGTCGGCGCGGCGCCCTGCGCCGCCGAGACGCTCGTCTTCCACCACGCGCTGGGCCTGGAGCTCTCGGAGCTGTACGGGATGTCGGAGACGACCGGCGTCGCGACGGTCGCGCCGCGCGGCGCGGTGAAGATCGGCACCGTCGGCCCGGCCCTCGACGTCTGCGAGGTCAAGCTCTCCGACGAGGGCGAGGTCCTCATGCGCGGCCCGGTGGTGATGCGCGGCTACCGCAACCTCGACTCCCCGTTCGACGACGAGGGGTGGCTGCACTCCGGCGACGTCGGGCGCTTCGACGAGGACGGCTACCTGCAGATCGTCGACCGCATCAAGGAGCTCATCATCAACGCGGCCGGCAAGAACATGTCGCCCGCGAACATCGAGGCGACGGTCAAGTCGGCGAGCCCGCTCATCGGCCAGGTCTGCGTCGTGGGCGACGCGCGGCCGTTCAACGTCGGCCTGCTGGTGCTCGACCCCGACGCGCGCCAGGCCTTCGTCGCCCAGCGCGGCGAGGGGGCGCTGGGCGACGAGGTCGCCGCCGCCGTGGGCCGCGCCAACGAGCAGCTCGCGCGCGTCGAGCAGCTCAAGCGCTGGACGGTGCTCGACCAGGAGTGGCTGCCGGGCGGCGACGAGCTGACGCCGACGATGAAGCTCAAGCGCAAGCCGATCGCGGAGAAGTACGCCGCGGAGATCGACGCGCTGTACGCGCCGGAGTCGGCGTAGTGGCGCGCCGGAAGGTGGCCGCGGGCCTGCTGGCGGCAGGCGCGGTCACGGTCGGCCTCGGCGGGGCGGCGCTGCCCGCCTCGGCGGAGACCAAGACGGTCGTCATCACGCTGCTGGGCGGCCAGGAGATCCGCGTCCAGCTCGACATCCCGGACGGGACGCCGCTGGACCAGGTCGCGATCCCGGGGATCAAGCTGCCGATCATCAGCGTGCGCGTGGAGGGCGAGTCCTCCACCCCGCCGCCGGTGACGTCGCCGCAGCCGCCGGTCTCGACCCAGCCGGCCGCTCCGGCGGCGGCGCCGGAGGGCGCCGCGCCGGCCGGCGCGCCGCAGGCGGTCGCCCAGAAGGACCAGAAGGCCTCGGGCAAGGCCAAGCGCCGGGCGCGAGCCGAGCACGACCACGGCGCCGCGGGCGCTCCGGCCGCCTCGGGCGACGACGCGTCGCGCGGCGATCGCTCGCGCGGCGGTGCGGACGGCCGCGCCGACGGCGGGCTGCCGACGCCCGACAACCCCGGCTACGCCGAGGCGCTGCCGGGTCCGGCGCCGATCGGCGTGCCGAACTTCTTCATCGAGAAGTTCCGGATCCCGCCGTTCCTGCTGCCGATCTACCAGGCGGCCGGGGTGCAGTACGGGGTGCGCTGGGAGGTGTTGGCGGCGATCAACGAGATCGAGACCGACTACGGGCGCAACCTCAACGTGTCGTCGGCCGGGGCGGTGGGCTGGATGCAGTTCCTGCCCTCGTCGTGGAAGGCCTACGGCGTCGACGCCAACCGTGACGGCAAGCGCGACCCGTACAACCCGGTCGATGCGATCTTCGCCGCCGCGCGCTACCTCAAGGCGGCGGGTGCGGAGGACGACCTGCGCAAGGCGGTCTTCGCCTACAACCACGCCGACTGGTACGTCGACTCGGTCCTGCTGCGCGCCCGCCTGATCGGCGGGCTGCCCGCCGACCTCGTCGGCTCGCTGTCGGGCCTGACGCAGGGCATCTTCCCCGTGCACGCCCGCACGACCTACGCCGACGACCTCAGCGAGGCCGACGCCAAGCGCCGCGTGGCCAAGGGCCGCAACGCCGCGGTCCCGGTCGACGCCAAGGCCGGCCGGCGCTCGATCGCGCTCTACGCCGAGGCCGGCGCCCCGGTCGTCGCCGTGCAGGACGGCACCGTCGTCAGGCTCGGCGTCTCCAAGCGCCTGGGCCGGTTCGTCCAGCTGCGCGACGGCTTCGGCAACACCTACACCTACGGCGCCCTGAAGAAGGTCGCGCGCGCCTACCCGGTCCCCAAGAAGCGCGCGGTCTCGCGCACGGCGATCAAGCGCGAGCTCGGCCTGTCCGGGAAGGACGCCAAGCCGACCGCCGCCGCGACGGCCGGCTCGGCGATCCGCGAGCAGGTCCGCGAGGCGGCCGCCGGGCCCAAGAAGGAGCGCCTGTTCGCCAACCCCGGCCGCCCGCGCGCCTACAAGGCCGGCGGCGAGGAGCAGGTCCTCCAGCGCGACGGCGTCGCCTCCTTCGGCGCGCTGACGCTGGACCGCAAGGACGCCACGATCAAGAAGCTGCGCCGCGGCTCGAAGGTCCTCGCCGGCACCGTGCTCGGCCGGATCGGTCGCACGTCGGCGCGCAAGGCGCCCCACGTGCGCTTCGAGATCCGCCCGGCCGGCCGTGGCGCCCCGCGCATCGACCCCAAGCCGATCCTCGACGGCTGGAAGCTGCTGGAGTCCACCGCCGTCTACCGCGCGGCGGGCAAGAACCCCTTGAAGCGCGGCGGCGCGACGATCGGCCAGATCCTGCTCATGAGCAAGGCCCAGCTCCAGCGCGCCGTGGCCGACAACCCGCGCATCGAGCTCTACGGCTGCGGGCGCCAGGACATCGCCGACGGCGCGATCGACCGGCGCGTGCTCGCCACGCTGGAGTTCCTCGCCGCCAGCGGCCTCAAGCCGACGGTGACCTCGCTCAAGTGCGGGCACTCGATCATGACCGCCTCGGGCAACGTCTCGCACCACTCCTCGGGCAACGCGGTCGACATCGCCAAGGTCAACGGCATCCCGATCCTCGGCCACCAGGGCCCGGGCTCGATCACCGACATCACGATCCGCCGGCTGCTGACCCTCCAGGGCACCATGGCGCCGGCGCAGATCATCTCCCTGATGACCTTCGAGGGCGCCCCGAGCACGATGGCGCTGCCCGACCACGCCGACCACATCCACGTCGGCTTCCGCCCCACCGCCCCGGAGGGCCAGGGCGCCTCGACCAAGTTCGACGCCGCGCTCAAGCCCGGCCAGTGGCTCAAGCTCATCGACCGCCTCAACGCCATCGACAACCCGAAGGTCTCCCTGGCGCCCTCGAAGTACGCCGTCCCGGTCCCCAGGCCCGACCGCGCCAGCAAGGCCCACACCGGCGAGTAGGACTCGGGAAGCACCTGGCACTTCCCACCCGCAGGAGGCGCTGGTACGGTCATGTACCGTGCCACCCGACCACGAGGTCCTGATCATCGGAGCAGGACTGGCCGGCATCGCTGCCGGCGTCCGGCTGCGGCGTGCGGGCATCGACGACTTCGTCCTGCTCGAGGCCGCCGGCGAGGTGGGCGGCACGTGGCGGACGAACACGTACCCCGGCATCGCCGTCGACGTCCCCTCGTTCCAGTACCAGCTGTCGACGGACCTCCACCCCGGCTGGTCGCGCGTCTTCGCCCCGGGCCACGAGATCAAGGCCTACGCCGAGGAGGTCGTGGACCGCCACGGGCTGCGCGAGCGCATCCGCTTCGGCACCCGGGCGGCGCACGCACGCTTCGACGAGGACGACGACCTCTGGCGCGTCGAGCTCGACGGCGGCGAACAGCTCAGCGCCCGCTTCCTCATCCCCGCCACCGGCGGGCTCACGACGCCCAGGATGCCCGACATCGCGGGCATCGAGGGCTTCCGCGGGACCGCGATCCACACGGCCCGCTGGGACCACGACCACGACCTGACGGGAGAGCGGGTCGCCGTCATCGGCACGGGCGCCACGGCGGTCCAGCTCGTCCCGGCCATCGCCGACCGGGTCCGCGTGCTGCACGTCTTCCAGCGCACGCCGATCTGGGTGCTGCCGAAGGCCGATCGCGACCTGTCCAGGCTGCGCCGGGTCTTCGAGCGCGTGCCGGGGGCGACGCGCGGCGCCCGCGCGCTGTTCACCGCCCTGGCCGAGGTCCCGTTCGTCCTCACGACGGCCTACCACCGCCAGGTCCCGCAGCTCGCGCAGGCGATGGAGGCCCTGGGCCGCAAGCACCTGCGTGCGCAGGTCCCCGACGACCCCGAGCTGCGCGCGAGGCTCACCCCGCGCTACGGGTTCGGCTGCAAGCGCCCGAGCGTCTCCAACCACTACCTGCGGACCTTCACCAAGCCGCAGGTCGAGCTCGTGACCGACCCGATCGAGCGGATCACGCCGACCGGCGTGCGGACCGCGACCGGGCGCGACGTCGAGGTCGACACGATCGTCTTCGCCACCGGCTACTTCACGACCGAGCCCGGCAACCTGCCCACCGTCCCGGTCGCCGGCATCGGCGGCCAGGACCTGAACGCCTTCTGGCAGGAGCACCGCTTCCAGGCCTACGAGGGCGTCGCGGTCCCCGGCTTCCCCAACCTCTTCCTGAGCTTCGGCCCGTACCTCGTCCCCGGCATGTCGATCATCACCGGGATCGAGAACGCCGTCACCCACGCCATCCGCGTCATCCGCGAGGCCCGCCGCCGCGGCGCCACCCGCGCCGAGGTCCGCCGGGCGCCCCACGACGCGTACTTCGCGCTCATGCAGCGCCGCCAGCGGTCGACGGTCTTCTTCAACAACGGCTGCGCCGGGGCCAACAGCTACTACTTCGACCGCCACGGCGACGCGCCGCTGCTGCGCCCCGGCGGCTCCCTCGAGGCCTGGTGGCGCGCCCACCGCTTCCCGCTGGGCGACTACGCGTACACGACGGCCGCTAGTCGTCCAGCTGCGCCCGGCGCAGCACCTCGACGAGCTGCAGCGCGACCCGCGTCTCCAGCCGCCGCTCGGTGATCGGCCGGCCGAGGAGCTCGCCCGCGCGGCGCACGCGGTAGGCGATGGTGTTCTCGTGCACGCCCAGGCGGCGGGCGGTGCGGGCGAAGGAGGAGCCCTCCTCGAAGAAGACGCGCAGCGTGGCGGTGAGCCGGCGCATCGCGTCCTCGTCGCCGCCGAGGACGCCGAGCTCGCGCTCGACGAAGCGGCGGGCGTGGCGCAGGTCGGCGGTGAGCAGCGAGGTCAGCGCGGTGTCGGCGTAGCGGACCGGCGCCGAGGTGGAGCGGTGGGTGAGCAGGGCGACGTGCTGGGCCTGGAGCGCCTCCTCGTGCGAGCGCCGGAAGCCCTCGACGCCGTGGTGCGGGTCGCCCACCGCGAGGCCGACGCCGGCGCCCGGGCCGTAGGCGGCGAAGGCCGCGGAGACCGCGTCGACGTCCGGCTCGCCGCCGCGCACGCCCGCCCAGGCCGCGACGAGCGTGCCTCCCAGCGGGACGGCGAGCACGCGGGTGCCGCCCGCGGCCTTGGCGACGTCGCGCGCGAGGTGCTCGAGCGCGCCGACGACGCCGTCCTCGAAGCGCCCGCGCACGTCCCAGCAGACCAGGGCGAGGTGCTGCTGGTCGAGCTCGTAGCCCAGCCGGCGCGACGCCTGCTCGCCGTCGGTCGTGCGGCCGTCGAGGATGCGATGGACCTCCTCGACGCGCACCGCCGACGCCGAGCGCACCCAGGACTCCCGCTCGGCCTGGAAGGCCTCGATGACCTCGGGCAGCACGGCGTCGACGTAGGCGAACGTCCAGTCCGAGACGGTCACCACGGCGCTGGCCAGCTCGTCGGGCTCGTGGCTGAGGCGCTCGTGCAGGAGCGCGAGGAGCTCGCGCGAGAAGACCGCGTGGCCGACGCGGTACTTGCGCAGCACCGCCTCGAGCGCCACGCCCTGGCGCACGGCCTCGCGCGAGAACGCGAGCGCCTCCTCGGGCGCCCGCGCGTCAGACGGGTCGCGCCCGTCCTCGAGCAGCAGCGCCACGCGCCGGACATGGGCGTCGCAGGTGCGCACGATGTCCGGCCACAGGGCCTCGGGCAGCTCCGGGATGGCGTCGCGCATCTCGCGCGCCATCGCGCCCGACACCTCGCCGAGGGCCGGGATGAGCTCCTCGGCGACCTCGCGGGCGACCCGCAGTGGCTCATGGGCTCCCCTCGCCGCAGCGGACATGCGGCTCATCCTCCTCCGTGGAGCGTCACACGCCTAGTGAGCGCCCCACGATCTCCTTCATGATCTCTGTGGTCCCGCCGTAGATGCGGGTGATCCGGGCGTCCTGGAAGGCGCGGGCGATCGGGTACTCGAGCATGTAGCCGTAGCCGCCGTGCAGCTGCACGCAGCGGTCGACGACGCGGCCCTGCAGCTCGGTGCACCACCACTTCGCCATCGCGGCGTCCTCGGCCGACAGCTCGCCCTTGTTGAGCGCCATCGTGCACTGGTCGCAGAAGACGGTCGCGAGCTCGATCTCCGTCTTCATCTCGGCCAGCGCGAAGCGCGAGGCCTGGAAGGAGCCGATGGGCTTGCCGAACGCGGTGCGCTCCTTGACGTACTCGAGCGTCCAGTCCAGCGCCGCCTGCGCGCTCGCCACGCCCGCGAGGGCGATCGACAGGCGCTCCTGGGCGAGGTTGTTGACCAGGTAGCGGAAGCCCTGGCCCTCGTCGCCCAGCCGGTTCTCCAGCGGGACATGGACGTCGTTGAAGAAGAGCTCGGCGGTGTCCTGGGCGTGCATGCCGACCTTGTCGAGGTTGCGCCCGCGCTCGAAGCCCTCCATGCCGCGCTCGATGACCACGAGCGACATGCCGGCGTGGCGCTGGCTCGGGTCGGTCTTGACCGCGGTGACGATGAGGTCGGCGTTGATGCCGTTGGTGATGAACGTCTTGGCACCGTTGACGACGTAGCCCCCGTCCTGCGCCTTGGCCGAGGTCGTCATCGACGCGAGGTCCGAGCCGATGCCCGGCTCGGTCATCGCGATCGCGGTGATGAGCGAGCCGTCGGCGATGCCGCCGAACCAGCGCTCGCGCTGCTCGTCGTTGCAGTACTCGAGGAAGTACGGCAGGCACACGTCGTTGTGCAGCGTGATGCCGAGGCCGGAGCCCGCCACGCCCGCGTAGGCGACCTCCTCGATGATCACCTGGTTGAAGCGGAAGTCGTCGACGCCGACGCCGCCGTGCTCCTCCGGGACGCCCATCGCGAGCATCCCCTTCTCGGCCGCCTTGGCGAAGAGCTCACGCGGGACGCAGCCCTCCTGCTCCCAGCGCTCGTGGTGCGGGGTGACCTCCTCCGCGATGAAGCGGCGCACCGCCTCCCGGTAGTCGTCGTGCTCGGGCTCGAAGATCGTGCGGCGCATGGCGCCGCAGACCCTACGCGGCCACCGCGGTCTGACGTCGTGTCAACAGGCGTGCCAGCGCCGCCCGGTGGGCCTTGCCGCCCTCGAGCAGCGCGCTGTCGAGGTGCGCGCGCTTGAGCAGCCAGTGCACGTCGGCCTCCCAGGTGAAGCCGATGCCGCCGTGGGCCTGGACCGCGCTGTCGCACACGGCGAGCGCGCCGTCGGCGGCCGAGCTCGCGGCCATCGCCGCGGCCTCGGGCAGCCGCTCGTCGCCGGCGTCGGCCGCCCACGCGGCGAAGGCCGTCGTCGTCCGCGCGCGCTCGGTGTCCAGCAGCATCTGCGCGACCTTGTGCTGGACGGCCTGGAACGCGCCGACCGGCGTCCCGAACTGCTTGCGGTCCTTGACGTAGTCGAGCGTCATCGCCAGCGCGCGGTCGGCCACGCCGACGAGCTCGGCGGCGACCACCACCTGGCCGGCGAACACGCCGCCGATGCCGATGCGATGGCCGCGCGGCGGCCGGGTCGCGAGGACGGCGTGGCGGCGCGTCGGGTCGATCGCGTCGACCGGCCGCACGTCGCAGTCCTCCTTGGCGAGCACCCGCACGCCGCCGCGGTCGACGAGCACCAGGACGTCGGCGCCGTCGGCGTCCGGGACCAGCGCCCCGGGACGGCCCGCGGCGCCCCGCAGCTCGCCGGAGGCGAGTCCCGGCAGCCAGCGGCGCTTGAGGTCCTCGCTGCCCCCGGCCTGGATGAGCAGCGCCGCGGTGACGCTGCCCAGGAACGGCACCGGTGCGGTGACGCGTCCGAGCTCCTCGGCCAGGACGCAGAGCTCCACCAGGCCGAGGCCCTGCCCGCCGTGCTCCTCGGCGACGGCGATGCCGGGCCAGCCCAGCTCGCACAGCTCCCGCCAGAGGCCGTCGTCGTAGCTGCGCGCCTCGGCGTGGCGGCGCACCGCCTCGGGCGTCGCGCGGCCCGCGAGCAGGTCGCGCGCCGTGCGCTGGATCTCGCGCTGGTCGTCGGTGAGGTCGAAGTCCATGGCGTGGCTCCTAGGCGGCGGTTTGCAGCCGCGGCAGGCCGAGCACGCGCTCGGCGACGATGTTCTTGAGGATCTCCGTGGTGCCGCCCTCGATCGAGTTGCCGCGGGCGCGCAGCAGCTCGTAGGCCCAGGGGGACCCGGCGGTGTGGGCGTCGGCGCCGAGGACGTCGGCGGCGAGGGCGACGAGCTGCTGGTTGGTCTCCGACCACAGCCACTTGGTCAGCGACCCCTCGGGCCCGGGCTGGCCGTAGCGCTCGATCGCGCTCAGGCCCTTCCACGCCATGAGCCGCAGCGTCTCGCAGCGGATGTGCAGGGCGGCGAGCCGGTCGGCCACGACCGCGTCCTCGAGCGCGCCGCGGCGCCCGGCCTCCGCGAGGAGGTCGTCCAGCAGCTGGCGCAGGCGGACCTGGAGGAAGAACGCGAGGCCGGCGCGCTCGTTCATCAGCGTGGTGAGCGCGACCTTCCAGCCGTTGCCCACGCCGCCGACGACGTTGGCGTCGGGGATCCGCGCCTCCTCGATGAAGAGCTCGTTGAACTCCGCCTCCCCGGTGATCTGGCGCAGGGGCCGGACCTGGACCGCGTCCTGCTCCATGTCCATCAGGAAGTACGTGAGGCCCTTGTGCTTGGCGGCCTCCGTGTCGGTGCGCGCCACGAGCATGCACCACTTCGCGTACTGGGCGCCCGAGGTCCACACCTTCTGGCCCGTGACCACCCAGCTGTCGCCGTCCTTGACCGCGCGGGTCTTCAGCGCCGCGAGGTCCGAGCCGGCGTCGGGCTCGCTGAAGCCCTGGCACCAGATCTCCTCCGCGCTGAGGATCGGCGCGAGGTGGCGGTCCTTCTGCTCGTCGGTCCCCCAGACCATGAGCGTCGGCCCGCCGAGCAGCAGGCCCAGGACGTTGGCGGGCAGCGGCGCGCGCGCCCGGCCGAGCTCCTCGAAGAAGATCGCCGTCTGGGTGAGCGTCGCGCCCCGGCCGCCGTACTCCGTCGGCCAGTGCACCCCGGCCCAGCCACCCTCGTGCAGCCGGCGCTGCCAGTCGCGCCGCCACGCGTACTGCTCGTCCTCGTCGCCCTGCGGCTCGGCGCCGGGGTCGTTGGCAGCGAGCCACGCGCGAAGTTCGTCGCGGAACGCCGTCTCGGTCTCGGAGAAGGTCAGGTCCACGGTGGGGAACACTGCCAGCATGAGCAAGGCCGCAGCGGCGTTTCCCAGGGAGTCGGACGACGAGGGGCGGTTCGTCCGCCAGGAGAGCGCGTTCCGCGACCAGGTGTGGGACCGCCCCGCGCCCGGTCGCTACCACCTCTACGTGTGCAAGGCGTGCCCGTGGGCGCACCGGACGATGATCGTCCGCGAGCTCAAGGGGCTGGGCGACGTGCTGGCGATGACGACGGTCGACCCGATCCGCGACGAGCGCGGCTGGCGCTTCAGCGAGGACGCGCCCGACCCGCTGCACGGCTGGTCGTTGCTCTCGGAGGCCTACACGGCGACGGACCCGTCGTTCGACGCGCGGGTGACCGTGCCGGTGCTGTGGGACACCGAGGAGGGCCGGGTCGTCAACAACGAGAGCGCCGAGGTCCTGCGGATGCTCAACGCGTGGAGCGACGAGGGACCCGACCTCCTCCCCGACGACCTGCGCGAGGAGGTCGAGGAGGTCGAGGACCGCGTCTACGACCGGGTCAACAACGGCGTGTACAAGTGCGGCTTCGCGTCGACGCAGGAGGCCTACGAGGAGGCGTTCGACCCGCTGTTCGCCGAGCTCGACGCGCTCGACGCGCGGCTCGCCGACTCGCGCTACCTCGTCGGCGGCCGGCTCACCGAGGCCGACGTGCGGCTGTACACGACGCTCGTGCGCTTCGACGCCGTGTACTTCGGCCACTTCAAGTGCAACGCGCGGCGGATCACCGACTTCCCGAACCTCGGCCCGTACCTGCGCGACCTCTTCCAGCACCCCGGCTTCGGGTCGACGACGGACTTCGACCACATCAAGCGCCATTACTACGTGACGCACACGTCGATCAACCCGACGCAGATCGTCCCGAAGGGCCCGGTGCTCGACCTCGACGCGCCCCACGACCGGGACCGGCTGGGCCCCCGGACGGTGTAGTGCTGGCCCGATGGTCGCTGCCCGCGCGCGCGGCGACCATCGGCCCATGGCGACCACCTACGAGCTCACGCCGCACGAGTCCGTCACCGTGCTCGAGTCCGGCGACGACGCGCTAGTCGTCGAGGCGACCTACGGTCCGGGCAAGCCGCCGCCCCCGCACCTGCACCCGTCCCAGGACGAGCACTTCGCGGTGCTCGAGGGCGAGCTGCAGGTCAAGGTCGAGGGCCAGGAGCGCACGCTGCGCCCCGGCGACACGCTCGAGGTGCCGCGCGGCACGGTCCACGCCATGTGGAGCACCAGCGGCGCGCGCGTGCGCTGGGAGACGCGACCCCCCGGGCGCACGCAGGAGTGGTACGCGACGCTCGACGCGCTCCAGCGCGACGGCCGCGTCGCGGGCAACGGCATGCCGGGGCCGCTGCACATGGCCGTCCTGCTCGAGGAGTTCTCCGACGTCTTCCGGGTGGCCGCGGGGCCGGCGCCGGTGGTCGGCGCCGCGCTGAAGGGCCTGGCGTTGGCCGGGCGCCTGCGCGGTCACGCCGCCTGAGCCGGCAGGCCCACGCGCACGCGCAGCCCGCCGAGCGGCGCGTCCTCGAGCGCGACGGTCCCGCCGTGGCGCTCGGCCTCGGCGGCGACGATCGCCAGGCCCAGGCCGGTGCCCGCACCGGTGGCGCCGGCGCCGCGCTCGAAGCGGCCCAGGACGCGCTCGCGCTCCTCGGTCGCCACGCCGGGACCGTCGTCGTCGACGACCACGCCGCGGGCGTCGACGCCCACGGCGACGCGCGTGGCGCCATGGACCGCGGCGTTCTCGAGGAGGTTGTCGAGGACCCGGCGCAGGCCGTCGGCGTCGCCGTGCGGGACGACGGGGCCCGTCGCGGGGGCGTCGAGCTCGACGGCGAGGTCCGGGTGGCGCCGGCGGACCGCGGCGACCGCCACGTCGGCGACGTCCCCCAGGTCGACGGCGCCCGAGCCGGGCGGGCCGGCCTCGCCGCGCGCCAGGGCCTGGAGGCCGTCGACGAGCCGCCCGAGGCGGTCGGCCTCCGCGCCCGCGGCCTCCAGCGCGGCGGCGCGCTCGGGTGCGGGGGAGCGCTCGTCCCGCGCGAGCGCGACGTTCGCCGCGAGGCTCGCGAGCGGGGTGCGCAGCTCGTGACCGGCGTCGGCGGCGAAGCGCCGCGCGCTGGCGAGCGCCGCCTCGCGCGCGGCCGTCGTCTCCTCGAGGCGGCCGAGCATGCCGTCGAGCTCGGCGCCCAGCGCGGTGACCTCCTCGGGCCCGCCGGCGCCGCCGACGCGCACGCCGAGGTCCCCGGTCTGGCGCACGCGCGCCGCCGCCTCGCGCAGGCGCTGCAGCGGGCGCAGCGCCACGCCGGAGAGGAAGCGCACGACGAGGCCGACCGCCGCGAGCGCGGCGAGGAACGTGCCGCCGACGATGCGCAGCAGGCGGTCGCCGCGCGCCTCCAGCGGGGTGAGCGGCGTGGCGACCTCGAGCCGCGTCCCGCCGGTGCCGAGGCGCAGGACGTGCGAGCGCCAGCGCTCGCCCGCCGCCTCGACGGTGCGCAGGCCGGTGCGGTCCGGGTCCGGGAAGCCCTCGGGGATCCCGGCGCCCGCGACGACCGCGGTGCCCTCGGGGCCGATCGCGCGGGCGAAGCGGCCCTCGCCGGGGTCCAGCAGCGGCGGCGGCGCCCCCTGCGCGCGCAGGCCGACGACGGCGCCGGTCGCGAGGCCGTCGCTCGAGAGCCCCAGCGCCTCGCGCGCCGGCTCGCGCAGGCTCTCGGTGACGGCGCGCAGCTCGCGGTCCAGCGCCCGGCGGTCGGCCCGGCCGCTGGCGACGAGCACCGCCGCGCCCGCCAGCACGAGCGCGACGGCGACGGTCAGCGCCGCACCGAGCGCGACGCGGTCGACCAGCGAGGCTCCGCGCAGGCGCCTCACGGGACGCGCAGGACGAAGCCGACGCCGCGGACGGTGTGGATGAGCGCGGGCGCGCCGATGCGGTCGAGCTTGCGCCGCACGTAGGAGACGAAGACGTCGACCACGTTCGTGTCCGTCTCGAAGTCGTAGCCCCAGACGAGCTCCAGCAGCCGCCGGCGCTCGAGCACGATCCCGGCGTTGCGCGCCAGCGCCTCGAGCAGCTCGAGCTCGCGCCGGGTCAGACCGAGGTCGGCGCCCTCCCAGGTCGCGACGTGGGCGGCGAGGTCGACGACGAGCTCGCCGGCGCGCACGACCTCCGGCGCCGGGGTCGCGGGCGCGGCGCCGGTGCCCCGGCGCAGCAGCGCCCGCAGCCGCGCGGCCAGCTCCTCCAGGACGAAGGGCTTGACGAGGTAGTCGTCGGCGCCCGCCTCGAGGCCGGCGATGCGGTCGTCGACCTGGTCGCGCGCCGAGAGGACGAGGATCGGAGTGGCGATGCCGCGCGCCCGCAGCCGGGCGCAGACCGCCCGACCGTTGATGTCGGGCAGGCCGACGTCCAGGACGACGGCGTCCGGCGCGCCCTCGGCGAAGGCCTCGAGCGCCGAGGTCCCGTCGGCGACCGCGGCGACGGCGAAGCCCTCGAGGCCCAGGCCGCGTTCCAGCACGGCGCGGATGCCGGCGTCGTCGTCGACGACGAGGACCTGCGGCGGGGCGGCGCTCACCACCGCGGATCCTCGCGGGTCACGGCGACGCGGGCGCCGGGACGGCCGGGGTGGTGGACGGCGTGGTCGGCGGCGCAGGGGCCGGGGTGGCCGGCACCGCGCGGGGCGCCCTGGGCATCACGGGCGGCCTGCTGGGCGCCGGCGCGGAGGGCACGACCACCGCGGGCGCGGGCGCCGCGGAGACCACCAGCGACGTCGGCAGGCCGACGAGCCCGAGCGGGACGCCGTCGGGGTCGCCGACCGCCCGGCGGCCGGCCGGCCCGGCCTCGACCAGCGCCTTGGCCAGCGTCTGGCGCTTCACGCCGAGGGCCTTGGCCAGCTCGGGGTCGGCCCAGAGCGGGATCGCGGGGTACGCGGGGCGCAGGATCGGCGCAGGCGGGGGCGCCGGGACGGGCCGCGCCGGGCGTGTGCTGCCGCGGCGCTTGCGCAGGGCGGCACGGCGGCGGGCCAGCGCCCGGCGCTGTGCCGCGGTGAGGGGCCGCGGGGCGACCGCGACCGGCGGCGCGATGAGCTGTCCCGCGAGGCCGGGCCGCACGAGCCCGGGCGGCAGGTCGCCGTCGCGCGGGACGGGCAGCGCGTCGCGCTTGCACCCGACCGGGTCGTCGAAGCACGCCACGAGGGCGTCGCGCTGCTCGGCGGTCAGCCGCTTGGCGGTGACCTGCTCGTCCAGGCGCCGGACGACGACCGTCCGCGCCGCGGCGCGCACCTGCTCCGGCGTCTTCGAGAGCTCCTTGGCGACCGCCGCCTCGAGCTCGTCGCGCGCGGCGACCGCGTCGTTGATCGCCTCCAGGCGCGTCGGCGGCGGCGCGGCCCGCCACCCGGCGCTGGGGGTCGCCCGCTTCGGGCGGTCGGCGCTCGGGTCGGCCACGGCCGTGACGGCCACGACCGCGCCGGCGGCCAGCGCGGCGGCGAGGGCGGAGGTCAGCGGGCGAGGGGTGCGCGGCATGGCGGGGACTGTGCACGGCGCGTGTGAGGGGGTTCTGAGAGGGCTGGCGGTGGTCCTCGGCGTGACCCTGTCGTCGGGCGCGCTCCGTGCACCCCGAGAGCAGGGTCAGGCCGCAGCGAGCGGCGCGCCCGCCGACGCCTCAGCGCATCAGCCGCCCGACGGCGGCCATGAGCTCCTGCTGCTTGACGGCGCGGTCCTCGCCGTCGGCGTGGGCCATGCAGTGGCCGACGTGGTCGTCGAGGAGGCCGAGGGCGACCTTGTCCAGGGCGGCCTGGATGGCGCTGATCTGCGTGATGACGTCGATGCAGTAGCGGTCGTCCTCGACCATCTGCTGGACGCCGCGGACCTGGCCCTCGATGCGTCGCAGGCGCTTGCCCAGCTGGTCCTTCGTCGCCGTGTAGCCCCGCGTGGTCGTCTCGGCCATGGAGCACAGGATAGCGGGTTCGCTGCATACCCCCCCGGGGTAGTGCTACAGTGGCGCCATGACCGAGCGCACCTACACCGTCCAGGGCATGACCTGCGAGCACTGCGTCGCTTCCGTGAGCGAGGAGGTCGGGGACGTCGCGGGGGTCTCCACGGTCGACGTCGACCTGCCCTCCGGCAAGGTCCTGGTGCGCGGAGAGGGCTTCGCCGACGACGCGGTGCGCGCAGCCGTCGACGAGGCAGGCTACGAGGTCGTCGGATGAGCTCCGTCGCCGCGCGCCTGGGCGGCTTCGCCCTCGTCCTCGCCGCGGCCTTCGCCCTCGCGCTCGCGGTGGGCAGTGCCGCCGACCCCGAGCCCGTCGGGGCCGACGCGCCGCCCGCGCACGCCCAGGCCGAAGGTGGCCACGGCGACGAGCCCTCCGCCGCCCACGGCGACGACGCGGGCCACGCCGAGGCCACCACCGACGCCGCCGTCCCCGGGCTCGCCGCCGAGCAGGACGGTCTGCGCCTCGTCCTCGCCACCGGGACGCTGGACCGTCCCAGCGCCGGCGCGACCCTGCGCTTCCGCGTCCTGCGCGCCGACGGCACCCCGCTGCGCGACTTCGACACCCTCCACGAGCGCGACCTGCACCTCATCGTCGTGCGCCGCGACCTCGCCTCCTTCGCGCACCTCCACCCGCGCCTGCGGGACGACGGGACGTGGGTCACCCGCGTGGACCTCTCCGAGGCCGGCACCTACCGCGTCCTGGCCGACTTCTCGACCGGCGGCACGCAGCGCACGCTGGGCACCGACCTCCAGGTCGCCGGCGCCTTCACGCCCGTCGCGCTCCCCGCCCCGGCGACGACGGCCCGCAGCGACGGGGCCCTCGAGGTCGAGCTGCACCCCCGCGACGACGCGTTCGCGTTCACCGTGCGCCGCGACGGCCGGGACGTCACCGACCGGCTGCAGCCCTACCTCGGCGCGAAGGGCCATCTGGTCTCCCTGCGCGCCGCGGACCTGGCCTACCTGCACACCCACCCCGAGCAGGACGAGCTCGCGTTCGGCGTCGACCTGCCCTCCGCCGGCACGTTCCGCCACTACGTGCAGTTCCGCCTCGACGGTCGCGTCCACACCGCCGCGTTCACCCAGGAGGTCGCGCGATGAGCACGCTCGAGCTGCCGATCACCGGGATGACCTGCGCCTCCTGCGCCAACCGCATCGAGCGCAAGCTCAACAAGCTCGAGGGCGTCGAGGCGACGGTGAACTACGCCACCGAGAAGGCGGCGGTGACGTTCGACGACGCGCGGGTCTCCCCCGACGACCTGCTCGCGAGCGTCCGTGCCGCGGGCTACGACGCGACGCTGCCCTCCCAGGCCGGCGACGCCGCGGGCCGCGAGGTCGCCGCCGACGACGGCACCCGTGCCCTGCGCGACCGCCTCGTCGTCGCCGCCGCGCTCTCGGTCCCCCTCCTGCTGGTCTCGATGGTCCCGGCGCTGCAGTTCCGCGGCTGGCAGTGGGTCGCGTGGAACCTCGCGACGCCCGTGGTCCTGTGGGCCGCCTGGCCGTTCCACCGCGCCGCGCTGCAGAACCTCCGCCACGCCACGGCGACGATGGACACGCTCGTCAGCCTCGGCACGCTGGCCGCCTACACGTGGTCGGTCGTCGCGCTGCTCTTCGGCGACGCCGGCGAGCTCGGCATGGAGATGGGCTTCGACCTGTGGCCCGAGCGCGAGGCCGCGCTCGACCACGTCTGGTTCGAGGTCGCCGCCGTCGTGACGACGTTCCTGCTGGCCGGGCGCTTCTTCGAGGCGCGCGCCAAGCGCCGCGCCGGCGCGGCGCTCGAGGCGCTGCTCGAGCTCGGCGCCAAGGACGTCGCCGTCCTCGACGACGCCGGCGTGGAGCGTCGCGTCCCGGTCGACCAGCTCGCCGCGGGGATGCGCTTCGTCGTGCGCCCCGGCGAGAAGGTGGCGACCGACGGCGTCGTCGAGGAGGGCGCGTCGGCCGTGGACCAGTCGCTGCTCACCGGCGAGTCGGTCCCCGTCGAGAAGGGCCTCGGCGACCCGGTCGTCGGCGCGACGATCAACGTCGGCGGCCGCCTCGTCGTCCGCGCGACGCAGGTCGGCGCCGACACCGCGCTCGCCCAGATCGCCCGCCTGGTCACCGACGCGCAGACCGGCAAGGCGCCGGTCCAGCGCCTGGCCGACCGCGTCTCGGGCGTCTTCGTGCCCGTCGTGCTCGTCCTCGCCGTCGCGACGCTCGGCTTCTGGCTCGGTGCCGGCGAGGGCGCGACGTACGCGGTCACCGCCGCGGTCGCCGTGCTCGTCATCGCCTGCCCGTGCGCGCTGGGCCTCGCCACGCCCACCGCGCTGCTCGTCGGCACCGGGCGCGGCGCACAGCTCGGGCTGCTCATCAAGGGCCCGGAGGTCCTCGAGGCCACGCGCCAGGTCGACACCGTCGTGCTCGACAAGACCGGCACCGTGACGACCGGTCGCATGGCGCTCGTCGACGTCGTCCCCGCCGGCGGGACCGACCCGGACGAGCTCCTGCGCCTGGCCGGCGCGCTGGAGGACGCCTCGGAGCACCCGGTCGCCCGGGCGATCGCGGCGGCCGCCCAGGAGCGCGCCGGCGTCCTGCCGGCGCCCGAGGGCTTCCTCAACCGCGAGGGCCTCGGCGTCGAGGGGACGGTCGAGGGCCACGGCGTGCTCGTCGGCCGCCCCGCGCTCCTCGCGCAGTGGAGCGTGACGTTGCCGCCGGCGCTCGAGGACGCCCGCACCGCCGCCGAGGCGCAGGGCCGCACCGCCGTCGCCGTCGCCTGGGACGGGGACGCCCGCGGCGTGCTGACCGTCGCCGACACGCCGAAGGCGGGCGCCGCCGAGGCCGTCCGGCGGCTGCGCGAGCTCGGCCTGCGCCCGGTCCTGCTCACGGGCGACAACCGCGCGACGGCCGAGGCCGTCGCCGCCGCCGTCGGCATCGACGAGGTCGTCGCCGAGGTGCTGCCCGCCGACAAGGCGGCGAAGGTCCGCGAGCTCCAGGGCGCCGGGCGCGTCGTGGCGATGGTGGGCGACGGCGTGAACGACGCGCCGGCGCTCGCGCAGGCCGACCTCGGCCTGGCCATCGGGACGGGCACGGACGTCGCCATCGAGGCCTCCGACCTCACCCTCGTCTCCGGCGACCTGCGCGGCGCCGCCGACGCGATCCGCCTCGCACGCCGCACCCTGAAGGTCATCAAGGCCAACCTCGTGTGGGCGTTCGGCTACAACGTCGCGCTCATCCCCGTGGCCGCGGCGGGACTGCTCAACCCCCTGCTCGCCGGCGCCGCGATGGCCGCCAGCTCGCTGCTCGTCGTGACGAACTCGCTGCGCCTGCGGGCCTTCGCGCTCGAGCGCGACGCGTCGGCGGGTCGCGCGGCGGTGCCCGGGTAGCCTCGCGAACGCGTGCTTCTGCGCTTCACCCGCACCTGGCTCCCGGCCCTCATCGTGGCCGCCGGCGTCATCGCCATGGTCGCCGGCGGCTTCAGCGACACGGCGCTCGAGGGCGGTGCCGGCGTCATCGGCGCCGGCCTGAGCGTCTGGCTGCTCAACTGGCTGCACCGCCTCGGCGTGTCGGGCGACGACGAGCGCTCGGCCGAGGACGAGGCCCGCGCGTACTTCGACAAGTTCGGCCACTGGCCGGACGAGGCGCCGCGGCGCGAGCGCGGCGCCGACCCGCACGCGCGCCCCGGGGCGCGCGGCCCCGGCTAGCGGATCAGGACCGGCGTCCCGACCGGGACGCGCGGGTACAGGTCGATGACGTCGGCGACGCGCATGCGCAGGCAGCCGTGGGAGGCTCGCGAGCCGATCGAGCCCTCCTCGCCGGTGCCGTGGATGCCGACGCCGTTGACGATCCCCATCCAGCGCGCCTTGAGCGGGTTGGCGGCGCTGCCGCCGGCGACCGTCGTGCCCTGCAGCTCGCCGGCCCATGGCGAGTTCGGGACCGACCAGACGGGGTTGACCTGCTTGTTGGTGATCGAGAAGAGCCCGCTGGGCGTGGGGTAGGCGGGCTGGCCCGTCGCGACGCCGTAGCTCTTGGAGAACTTGAGGCGCTTGAACAGGCGCAGCTTGAAGTTCGCCTTGTCGATCGTGATGACCGTGCCCTTCTGGCGGCGCAGGTCGGCGACGCTCACGGCGGGGCTGACCTTCACGAGCTTCTGGCGCAGCGAGCGCGGCGCGCTCTGGTCGTCGAGGAGCTTCGAGATCGCGTCGGCCGTCGCGCGCTGCGGGATCGTGCGGCCGTGCTTGGCGCGGCGGACGACCATCTTGCGCAGCGTGATCCGCAGGGTCGCGTTGCGCGCCGGCTTGTCGACCTTCGACTCGACGCCGGCCACCCACTCGCGCACGGCGACCTTCGAGTGCGAGACCTTCAGCGGCACCTCGCCGGGCTTCGTGGCCCGCAGTGCGCGCTTCGCCGTCGTCAGCGCGTCGAAGGAGAACCGCGCGTCAGCGGGCGCGAGCTTGAACAGCCGTCCGGCGACGCCGAGGACCACCGGCCGCTCGAAGCGCATCGCCAGGGCGGTGGCGAGCTTCTGCTCGGCCTGGGGCAGCGTGAGGCCCGACAGGTCGACGCCGCCGGCGCTCACGCCGGCCGGGACGTTCGTCGGGTCGGCGGCGCCGTGCGCGGGCCCCGCGAGGCTCAGCCCTGCGGCGACGGTGGACAGCAGCAGGACGGTGCGGCGAGCCATGCGCGCGCCAGGGTAGCGCCGCCCCGCCGCCGCCCAGACCCCCTGCAAGCCCCGTTGCTAGGCGACGACGCGCAGGTGGCGCTGCTCGCGCTTGGGCTCGTGGGCCGCGAAGAAGTCGTCGATCGCCCGCCACGTCGTGCGGGCCGCGTTGCGGCCGGTCAGCACGCCGAGGTGCCCGCCCGGCGCGGTCTCCAGGCGCACCTCGGGCGCGCCCGTGAGCAGGTCGCGCACCGCGTGGACCGCCGGGCGCGGCGCCAGGACGTCCGTCGTCCCGGCCACCGAGAGCACGGGCACCTGGACCTCGGCGAGGTCGATGGTGTGGTCGCCGAGGCGCAGGGCGCCGCCGGCGAGCTCGTTGACGCGGAAGAACTGGTGGTAGAGCTGGCCCATCGTGCGCCCGGGGTAGGCGTGCATGTGGGCCATGAAGTGGTCGACCGCCTCGACGTGCGCGAGGAAGTCGCGGTCGTCGAGGTGCGTGAGGATCGCCCACGGCTTCATCAGGTGCTTGTCGATCGACGTGAGCTGGAAGGCGCGGCGCACCAAGGGCGCGGGCGCTCCGCCCAGCGCCCGGTACACGCCCGTCAGCAGCATCCCGTTCGTGATCGACGCCGCGCCGCGGATCGGCGCCAGGAGCCGCACGCCGGTGAAGTCGAACGGGCTGGCCACCGTCGCCACCGAGTTCACCGGGAGGTCCGGGCGGGCGGCGAGCGCCAGCAGGGACATGATCCCGCCCAGGCACCAGCCGACGAGCTGCACCGGCTTGCCGCCCGCGTCCTCGGAGACCCGCTCGATCGCCGTCGGGATGACGTCCTCGACCCAGTGCTCGAGCCCGAGCTCGCGGTCGGAGAACGCGATCGACCCGTACTCGAGCAGGTAGGTCGGGTGGCCGAGGGACAGCAGGTGCTCGGCCATCGAGCAGCCGCGCCGCAGGTCGAAGCAGATCGTCGGCGCCGCGAGCGGCGGGACGAGCAGGACGGGGAGCGCGCGCTCGCGGTCCTCGCGCGCGAGGTAGCGGTAGATCGTGCGCTTGGGCGCCTCGTCGATGATCCGCGCCGGGGTGCGGCGCAGGTCGGCGACGCCCCCGCGGAACACCTTGTCGAAGGCGTTGGCCGCGGCGTCGGAGAGCTTCTCGGGGCTGGGGAGCAGGGACTGGAGCATCGGTCGTCACGCGCGCACGCGGGCGCACGGCAGGAAGGCTAGCCCGCGACCGCAGGCGCTGGTGCCAGGAGGAAGGACTCGAGGTCCTCGACGAGGCGGTCGGGCACCTCGACCTGGGGGCAGTGGCCGACGCCCTCGTAGAGCTCGAAGCGCGTCGCAGGCAGCGCCTCGAGCACCCAGCGCGAGCCGCGGTGGGTGACCATCCGGTCGCGGTCGCCCCACACGAGCATGACGGGGCAGGTGACGCGCTCGAGCGCGAAGCAGCCCGACAGCTCGGGCAGCATCCGCCGGCCGTTGTCGAGGTAGCGCCGCACCGCGCGGCGGTCGAGGTGGTGCTCGGTGAAGGCGTTGACGAGCTCCGCGGCCACCGCCCGCGGCCGGGCGAACGCGAGCTGGCGGTAGGCCTCGCCGACGAAGACGCGCATGAGCGGTCCGGGCAGCGGCAGCGGGGACGCGAGGAGCGTGCGCACGAACGGGTCGCGCTCGATGATCGAGAACCACCGCGGCATGTCGAAGCCCGCGGGCGCGACCGGCACGACGGCCAGCACCGGCAGCGCCGGGTCCTCGGCGACGCGCAGCGCGGTGCAGCCGCCCAGCGAGTTGCCCATGACGACGACGGGTCCGCCCTGCTCGGCGGCGAGGTGCTCCACCGCCGCGTGGGCGAAGGTCCGCAGCTGGTCGAGGACCGGCGCGTCGCGGTCGAGGCGGTCGGCCTTCGCGAACCCCGGCAGGTCGACAGCGAGCGCTCGGCGGTTGCGCCGCGCAAGGCGGTCGAGCACCTGGCGCCACGTGTCCGCGCTGTCCGCGAAGCCGTGGAGCAGGAGCACGGGCGGGCCGTCGCCCTCGAGCTCCAGGGCCCGCGTCCCGAAGCCCCCGAGCTCGAGGCGGTGCTCCACGAGCGGCTGCATGGACGACGGTGTACCACCGGCGGGGGCGGCGCAGCCTCAGTGGCCGGCCATCTGCAGGTCGCGCGGGCGGGTGAGGACGAGCGCCAGCAGCGCCCCCGCGAACGAGACGACCGCCGCGACGAGGAACAGCTCGTCGAGGCCGTGGGTGAACGCCGCGACGAACTGCTCGCGCGCCGCGGGCGGCACGACCGACGGCGCGCCGGTCGCCAGCGCCTGGGCCGGGACGCCGCGGACCTCGCCGCTGAGCAGGTGCTCGAACAGCGCCCCCAGCGCGGCGATGCCCGTGGCGATGCCGACCTGGCGGAACGTGTTGTTGATGCCGCTGGCCATCCCGGCGCGCCGCGGCTCGACCACCGCGATCGCGGTCGACGCGATGGCCGGGTTGGTCATCCCGATGCCGGCGCCCGCCACGAGGAACCCGGGCAGGAGCGCCGTCCAGTCGCTCGAGGCGTCGACGGCGCGGAACAGCAGCTGGCCGACCCCGATGAGCGTCAGGCCGAGGCCGAGCAGGTAGCGCGTCGGCACCCGCTGGGTCAGCCGTCCCGTGATGGGGGCGACGACGAACGAGACGAGCGTGATCGGGAGGAACCGCAGGCCGGACTCCAGCGGCGAGTGGCCGAGCGTGTTCTGGACGTAGAGCGTCAGGTAGAGGAACAGCGAGAACATCGACGCGCTGATCGCGAAGGCCGCGACGGACACGCCGATGAACGCCGGCTTGCGGAACAGCGACAGGTCGAGCATCGCGTGCTCGCCGCGCCGGACCTGGAGGACGACGAAGAGGACGAGCAGCAGCGCGCCGCCGCCCAGCGCGCCGACGATCGGGAGGCTGGACCATCCCTCCGAGTTGCCGCGCACCAGCCCGAAGACCGCCCCGAAGAGCGCGAGCGAGAACAGGGCGACGCCCGGGAGGTCCAGGCGCGCGGCGCCCGGGTCGGACGACTCGCGGACCTTGCGCAGGGTGATGGCGATCGCGGCCGCGCCGATCGGGACGTTGACGAAGAAGATCGCCTCCCACCCGACGCCCTCCACGAGCGCACCGCCGACGAGCGGCCCGATGGCGACCGACGCGCCGGTGACCGCGCCGAAGACGCCGAAGGCCGTCCCGCGCTCGCGGCCCTGGAAGGCGCCCGCGATCAGCGCGAGCGAGCACGCGAATATCGCCGCGCCGCCGACGCCCTGCAGCCCGCGAGCGAGGTCGAGCAGCAGCGGCGTGTGGGCCAGCCCGCAGAGCACCGACGCGACGACGAAGGTCCCGAGGCCCGCGACGAACACCCGCCGCCGCCCGAAGAGGTCGGCCAGCGAGCCGCTCGTGAGCAGGAACGCCGCGAGCGTCAGCGCGTAGGCGTCGACGACCCACTGCAGGTCGTTGAACGACGACCCGAGGTCGCGCGCGATGTCGGGCAGCGCGACGTTCACGATCGTGATGTCGAGCAGCAGCATGAAGATGCCGGTGCAGACCGCCCCGAGCGTCCACCAGCGGTCGGGGTCAGGCGTGCCGGCAGAGCCGGGTCCGGGGGCGGGGGCGTCGCTCACGAGGGGGCAGGCTGCCCGCGCGTCCGGCGCGCTACGCGAGCTGGTCGACCAGGACCGCCGCGCTGGCGCGCAGGTGCGCCCGCAGCGCGCGCGGGCCGACGCGCTCGAGGTCGGCGACGAGCTCCTCGTGCTCGCTCGCGAGCCGCGCGTAGCCGAGGTGGGGTCGGATGCGCAGGAGGAACAGCCGCGTCTCCTGCGCCAGCGCGCCGTGGGCCTCGATGATCCGCCGCGCGCCGGAGGCGCGGACGATCGCCGCGTGCAGGTCCGTGTGGGCCTCGGAGACGCGCACCCACCGCGGGTCCCCCACCCGGCAGCGGGCGGCGAGGCTCGCCGCCGCCTCGTGGACGGCCGGGGGCAGCCGGCCCTCGTGGCGGCTGAGTGCGAGGTGCGCCGCCTCGACCTCGAGGGCGGTGCGCAGCTCGTACAGCGCGGTCACGTCGCCGGCCTCGAGCGCGGCGACGCGGGCGCCGCGATGGGGCTCGACGACCACGAGGCGCTCGGCGGCCAGGACCCGCAGCGCCGCGCGGACGGTGTGGCGCGCGACGTCGTGGTCGGCGGCCAGCGCCCCCTCGACGAGCCGCTCGCCGGGCGGGAGGTCGCCGTCGAGGATGCGCTCGCGCAGCGCAGCGGCCACGACGTCGACCACGGAGGTGGCGGCGCGCGCAGGGCTCATGCCGGCAGCGGTCCCTCGGCCGCGGGGACGTCGGCGCGGCGGTCGCGCGGCTCGCCACGGGCGAGCACCGCCAGGCCGGCGAGCACCAGGACGATGCCGGCGACGGCCAGGGCGCCGGGACGCTCGTCGAGGACCGTCGCGCCCAGCAGCGTGGCGGTCACCGGCTCGGCGAGCGTGAGCGTCGCCGCCTCGCCGGCGCGCAGCTCGCGCAGGCCCCGGGCGAACAGCAGGTAGGCCAGCGCGGTCGGCACCGCGCCGAGCCACAGCGCCATGGCGGCGCCGTCCGCCGAGCCGGCCCACCCGAGGTCGCCGAGGACGAGCACCGGGAGGAGCAGCACCGCGCCGAGGCCGAACGCCCAGGCCATGACCGCCTCGGTCGCGCCGCCGCCGTCCAGCAGCCGCTTCGACCCGACCGTGAAGACCGCGTAGGAGGCACCGGCACCGACGGCGAGCAGGACGCCGGGCGCGGAGACCTCGGCGTCGGCGCCGCCCAGGGCGAGCGCGGCGACCCCGGCGGCGGCGAGCGCCGTCGCCCCGGCCCACGCGCGGCCGGGCGGCCGGCGGTCGAGCAGCCACGCCAGCGCGCCGGCGATCGCGGGCGCCGAGCCGAGGGCGGCGACGGTGCCGACGGCCACGCCGGTGTCCTTGACCGCCGCGAAGAAGCAGAGCTGGTAGCCCGCGACGCCGAGGGCGGTGACGGCGAGCGCCCAGCCCACGGGGGGCCGCCTCGCCCGCACGACCCGGGCCACGGCGAGTAGGAGCACGGCCCCCACGGCGATGCGCGCCGCGCCGACGGTCAGCGGGGATGCGTCAGGGCCGAGCGCCTGGGCGGTGCCGGTGGTCCCGAAGCAGACCGCGGCGAGGAGGACGAGGAGGTGCGGGCGGCCCATGCCGGAGCAGATTGTTCCACAATCGTGTCGGACTGTGCAACGGAGAGGTCGAGATCCCCGGAAGTTCCGGGCCGGAGGTGTCTGATCGGTCAGTCGTCCAGCGATCCGCGCTCAAGGTCCAGCTCCAACGGCCGATGGTCGAGCATGGCCGTTCGCCCCCCTCGGGAGCTCCTTGCGACCCTCGCCGCCGGCTCGGGCGTGAGCGTCGTGCTCGCGGGGACCGTGCTCCTGGGCCCCGGCCTGCTCCAGGTCGACCCCGGTACGCGCGGCGGACCCGTCGTCGCCACCGGTCCCGCCATCCTGCTCCCCGAGGACCCGCGGCGCGAGGGCCGCACCGGCGGCACCGTCTTCGTCCCGGGCGGCGGCAGCGCCACGGGTGCGCCGACCCCGCCGAGCGGCGGCGGCGACCGCGCCGCCGAGCGCGACGAGGCCCAGGGCGACACGACCGGCTCCGCCGGTCGCGGCGACGGCACCCCGGCGCCGCGCTCGGTGCAGGTCGTCGGCCGCGTCACGACCGAGGGTCTGCAGCCCGCCCTGGCGCCGCTGCCGGGCGAGTCCACCTTCACGCCCGGCGGCCCGCGCACGGGCGCCGGCGACAGCCCGACCGGCCAGCCCGCCACTGCGGCCGCACGCCGCGTCAGCCTCGAGCTGCAGGACCTGTCCCTCACGCCGGCCGCCACCGCCGGCGGCCGCGGCCAGCTGCGCCTGCGCTACGCCGTCCACGAGGCCCGCACCGCCGACCCGGCGAGCGCCGGCGGCGCCCCGGCGCCCGCGCCCGTCCTGCCCGAGGCCGTCGAGGTCCGCCTCGACGTGCCCGAGGTCCCCGCGGGCACGGCGATGCGCGTCGCGGTCGACCTCGTCCACGCGGGCGACGACCTGCGCGCCTCGCAGCCCAACCTCCGCGTCCTCGTGTCCTTCGTCGACGCGCTCTCCGACGCCGCCGCCATGAGCGAGACCGCGCCGGCCTCCGACGTCGCCTCGAACCGCCTCGACGTCGTCGTCCCGCTCGACCACCCCTCCACCGGCGTCCCGGCCCGCACCGACGCGCCGCCCGCAGGCTCGACCGCCGGCGCGCCCGTCGAGGTCCGCGTCCCGGTCGGCGAGGAGGAGCAGGGCACGCCGCCCGAGCAGACCGTCGACGTGCCGCGCGGGAACGCCGGCGGCGAGGAGCTCGTGCCGGTCGTCGTCGACGTCGACACCGGCGCGGTGGACCAGCTGCCGCCGCCCGAGGGCGCGCCCGCGACCGGCGACGCAGCGCCCACCGAGCCGCCGGCCGCCGGGGAGCAGGCCGGCCCGCCCGCGCAGGCCGGCCGGCCCGCCGACGAGCAGCCCGCGCCGCCCGCCGAGGAGCGGCCCGAGCCCGAGACGACGCCCGAGCCGCCCGCGGCGACGACGCCCGAGCCGCCGGCGGACGACGACGCGGAGGGCGCGGCCGAGGGGACCATCGACCGGCCCGAGGCCACGCCCGACCAGCCGGCCGCGCCGGCGCCCGGCGAGGGTACGGCCGCGGGCCCCTCCGCCACCGCGACGCCCGAGCAGCGCGCCGCCGCGCGCAAGGCCCTCGTCGGCCTCGCCTGGATCGCCGCCGCGCGCCGCGCCGCCCAGCGCTGACCGTCCGTCAGCGCCCGCTCGCCGGGGGCCCGAGCCGTCCGGTCGCGCTGTCACCGTGGCGCCATGTCGGTCACCAGGTCCGAGCACGTGCAGGAGGGGGACGCACCCGCGCCCGCCGGCCCGCCGCGCCCGGCCGCCGCGATGGAGGCCGACCTGCGCGAGCTCGTCGCCACGGTGCAGGACCCGCACCTGCGCGCGCTGCTCGACGCGCTGCTGGGCGAGGGCGCACCGACGTGGGAGCGCTGGCGTCGCGCCCCCGCCGCCAAGCACTTCCACCAGGCCTACGCCCACGGCCTGCTCGAGCACTGCCTGAGCGTGGCGCAGGCGGTGAGCGCGATCAGCGCGACGTTCCCGGGCATCGACCGCGACGTGGCCGTGACCGGCGCGCTCCTGCACGACATCGGCAAGCTCGAGGCCTACACGTGCGAGAGCCCGTTCGACCTCACGGACGCCGGGCGCCTGCAGGGCGAGATCCCGCTGGGCTACTACCTCGTGCGTCGCACGATCGAGGAGCTCGACCGGCGCGGGCCGGCGTTCCCCCCGGCGACCGCGCAGGCGGTCCTGCACATCATCCTCAGCCACCACGGCTCGCTCGAGCACGGCTCGCCGGTGGTCCCCTGCACGCGCGAGGCGACGCTCGTGCACTTCTGCGACAACCTCGGCGGGCGGCTCGGCTCCTTCGACCGCCTGGAGCGCGAGCTCGAGCCGGGCGCCGCCTGGTCGGCGTTCGACCGCGTGATCGGCGCGGGCGCGTACTTCGGCGGGCGGCCGGACGGCGGCCCGCAGCGGCCGGCGCGCGCCGCCTAGGCCGGGCGCCCGTCGGCGTCGCGGCGGTCGGCGCGCTCGGAGTCGAGGATCTCGCGCAGCTCGTGCGCGGACTCGCGCAGGCGCGCGAGGAAGTCGGCGCGCTGCTCGGCCGGCAGGGCGTCGCCGCGCTCGGCCAGGAGGTCGGCGAAGCCCGTCACGACGGTGAGCGGCGTGCGGAGGTCGTGGACGAGCTCGACGAGCCGCTCGGCGGGGTCCTGCGGCCAGGACCGCTCGGTCACCCGTCGAGGCTGCCGTCGGGGTCCAGGGCGATCTCGCCGCGCTCGAGGGCGATGGCGATGGCGTGGACGCGGTTGCGGGCCTGCAGCTTGCGGATGACGTTGCGCACGTGGGTGCGGACGGTCTCGACCGAGACGGTGATCTGCTGGGCGATCGCCTCGGCGGTCAGCCCCTCGGCCATGAGGTTCATGATCTCGCGCTCGCGCGGCGAGAGCTGGGGCACGTGGGCCGTCGCGCGCGGGGACAGCAGGATGCGGTCCAGGCGCGGGTCGACGTACGAGCCGCCGGAGGCGACGCGCTCGATCGCCGAGAGCAGCTCCTCGGTCGAGCCGGCCTTCAGCGCGTAGCCGCGAGCGCCCGAGTCCAGGCCGTCGTAGAGCAGCTCGGCGTCCGCGTCGCCCGTGTAGAGGATCACCCCGAGCTCCGGCCGGCGCTCGAGGAGCTCGCGCGTCAGCTCGATGCCGTTGCCGTCGGGCAGGCGGATGTCGACGATCGCGACCTCGGGCTGGAAGACGTCCACGAGGTCCACCCCGGAGGCGGCGTTGCCGGCCGTGGCGACGACCTCCACCCCCGCCCCGCGCAGGATGTGGGCGAGGCCCTCGCGCAGGGCCTCGTGGTCGTCGACGATGACGATCCGGGTCACAGTGCGCCCACGCTACCCGGCCGAGCCACGGAAGGCCGCAAAGAGCGGCGCATCCCTGCAACGCGTCCTGCCTGACGGTCTGACGCGCCCTATGGTGGACCGACGATGGCGAAGGACACCGAGAAGCTCATCCGGCAGCTGTCGCTGATCTCCTACCTGATGGCCGAGCGCCGGCCGGTCACGGCCCTGGAGATCCGCCGCGACGTGGAGGGCTACAGCGGGATGAACGAGGACGCGTTCGCCCGCCGGTTCTACGCCGACCGGGCCGAGCTGGCCGACCTGGGCATCCAGCTGACGGTCGACCGTCCAGCCGAGGGCGTGGCCGAGCAGGAGAACTACTCCCTGCGCCACGAGGACTTCCACCTCCCACCCATCGCGTTCACCGACCAGGAGCTCGCGTCGCTGCAGTTCGCGCTCACGCTCCTCGACGGCGAGTTCGCCTACGCCGAGCCGCTGCGCCTCGCGCTGCAGCAGATCTCCTGGGGCCGGCCGAGCCCGCTGCGCGCGCCGGGCCAGGGGTCGGTGGCGCTCGGCGTCACCGCGTCGGCCGGCGGCCACGAGCTCTCCCAGCGCCTGGCGAAGGTCGAGACGGCGATCTTCCGCCAGAAGACGATCACCTTCGAGTACCACACGATGGAGCGCGACGAGGTGGGCGCCCGCAAGGTGGACCCGTACCACCTGCTCTTCCAGGGCGGGCAGTTCTACCTCCTGGGCCGCTCGCACGAGCGCGACGCGCTCCGGGTCTTCCGCCTGTCGCGGATGCGCGGCAAGGTCGCCTACGCGACGAAGGCCGAGCACGACTTCAAGCGCCCGGCCGACTTCGACCCCCGCGCGTACGCCAACCGCGCCGACTGGCAGTTCGGCGACCCGATCGCGACGGCGGAGATCCGCGTCTCCGAGCGCATCGCCTGGCAGGTCGAGCGCCACTTCGGCCGCTTCGGCGAGGTCCGTCCCGCCGAGGACGGCACGGGCGACGTGGTCCTCCACACCGAGTACGCCGTGCCGCGCCTGCTCGTCGCCTGGGTGCTGCGCCTGGGCGAGCACGCCGAGGTCCTCGGGCCGCCCGAGCTCGTCACCGCGGTGCGCGACCGCGTCGAGCTGCTCGCGTCGCGCCACGAGGGCGAGCTCGAGCTCGCGCCGGTCGTCGGCACGGGCCCGGCGCCGCGCGAGGCCGACGGCGCGGGCGACGGCAAGCGGGAGGCCGCGATCCGCCCCGAGCGCTTCGCGCGCCTGGTCACGCTGGCGTCGATCCTCATCGACGCGGGGCGCGCGGGCCGCCGCCTCGAGCTGGCCGACGTCCTGGACCGCCTCCAGGTCTCCGAGGCGGAGCTGCGCGAGGACGTCAACGTCCTGAACGTCGTGAACTTCGGCGGCGGCTCCTACGTCCTGTACGCCGAGGTGCACGAGGACGGGACGATCGAGGTCGACCCCGAGCCGTACTCCGACAACTTCGCACGACCGGCGCGGCTGCTGCCCGTGGAGGGCAAGGCGCTCGTCGCGGCCATCGACCTCATCGGCGACCACCTTCCGGCGGGGGCGCTGACCTCCGCGCGCGAGAAGATCGTCGCGGCGCTCGGCGCCGACCCGATGGAGCAGGGCCTGCAGGTGGCGACCCGCGGCGGCGACGACGCCGAGGTCGCGCGCGTGGTGTCGTCGGCCATCGCCGACGAGCGGCTGCTCAAGCTCGAGTACTACAAGGCCAACGAGGACGAGTTCTCCGAGCGCGTCGTCGAGCCCTACGCGCTCGTCAACGGCCAGGAGGGCTGGTACGTCGCGTCGTTCGACCCGGCCCGCGACGGCGTCCGCCACTTCCGCCTGGACCGCATCAAGACCGCCGAGGCGCTCGAGGAGCGCTTCACGCGGCGCCCGGAGGTCGACCCGGCCGCCGACGTCGAGGGCTGGCCGCGCACCGGCGCGGTGCCGGCGTCGCGCACCGCGCGGGTCTGGTTCTCCCCCGAGCGGGCGCGGTGGGCGCGCGAGGAGCAGGCCGTGGCCGAGGAGCTCGCCGACGGGTCCGTGGTCGTCGAGGTGCCGTTCGCGGGCACCGACTGGCTCGTGCGCCGGGTGCTCGAGGAGGCCGGGGACGCCGCGGTCGTGGAGCCCGCCGACGCCCGCGAGGCGGTCCGGCGGGCGGTGTCCGGGTTGCGAGCCGCCCCCGTCGGGGGCTGACCGACCGCCGGTCATCGTGCTGCAACCACCGTTCAGCCAGAATCTGGTCGATGAGCGTCCGCAGGCCAACCGCTTGGCGGCCGTCCTGTTTCATGCTTTGTCAGCGCGGGGACACGCGTGATACTGGCTCCACAACCGGCCGACTCGGGCTTGCCCGAGGGCGGCCCGCCGGACGACAGGGGTAGCCGTCGCAGGAGCGCGGCGTGGAGTCCGGTGGGGCGTGGCCAGTCGACAAGACCACACACGGAGGGCACAAGACCTTGAGACGTCACATGCGCGCGATCCCGGTGATCGCAGCGCTTCTCGGAACCGCCATCACGGCGGCTCCCGCATCGGCCCAGCAGGCGCCGACGCCGTTCAACTGCCGCGCGAGCGCGGTCTGGGCCTCGGTGGCCGGCAACGACCGCGTCGAGCCGCTCGTCGCCAACGGCAATCCGAACACGGGCGGCGGCCGCAGCCCCGACTTCGCGCTCTGCGCGAACGCCGACCAGGGCGCGACCAGCACGGCCACGCAGCTGGGCATCTCCACCGACGTCCTGAGCGCCCGCTCCGCGAGCGCCGTGACGCGCGTCGAGCCGGAGATCGCCCTGCCGGTGGACCAGAAGATCACCGCGAGCGCGACCGTCGAGGACCTCCGCCTGCCGCTGGGCAGCGGGACGATCCTCATCGGCGTCGGGGCCGCGCGCTCCAGCGCCACGGCCTCGTGCGTCAACGGGCAGCCCGACCTCCAGGGCACCAGCCAGCTGACGGGCATCACGCTCGGCGGCCAGGAGGTCTCGCTCGACCGCCTGATCGAGGCCCTGACGACGGCGCTCGCGCCGCTGGGCCCGGTCGTCGAGATCACGCCGAACGAGATCGAGCGCCAGGGCGGCTCGCTCATCGTGCGCGCGCTGCGCGTGAAGGTGTTCCGCGACGTCGCCCGCCAGCAGGGTCTCGTCGACCTCTCGGTCGCTGAGTCCAAGGTCACGGCGACCGCCGGCAGCTGTGTGCGGCCGGTCGAGGGCTCGGACACCGGCACGGACATCCGTCCCTGCCCGCCCGGCTCTGAGCTCGACGCCGAGCGCGGCGTCTGCATCATCCGCGGCGCCGGCACCAACGGCGCGGACATCGTCATCGGCAAGCCCTACCAGGGTCCGAGCGGCGGCCGCGTCGTCTCGCTGAGCCAGGCCCGCAAGCTGTACCCGAACAGCCACTGCGTGAAGGGCCCCGGCCCCGACTACGTGGTGCTCGGGACGAACGGCAACGACAAGATCACCGGCACGAACAACGCCGACCGCATCCTCGGTCTGAAGGGCAACGACCGCCTCTCCGGCGGCCGTGGCAACGACTGCGAGGACGGCGGCTCGGGCCGTGACGTGCTCTCGGGCGCCGACGGCAGCGACCGCCTGTTCGGCACCTCGGGCAACGACGCGCTCAACGGCGGGTCGGACAACGACACGCTGAGCGGCGGCACGGGCAACGACTCGATCAACGGCGGCTACGGCGCTGACCGGGTCAACTCGGGCAGCGGCGCCGACGTGATCAACGTCTCGACCGCCGGCCGCAAGGCCCGCGTCGTCTGCGGCTCCGGCCGGGACAAGGTCCGCTTCAACAACGAGGAGAAGCGCACCATCCGCAGCGACTGCGAGGTCCGCTACCAGTTCGGGGACCGCCCGCGCCGCTAGCGGCACGCGCGACACCCACCGACACGCGAACGGGCGCCCACGGGCGCCCGTTCGTCGTCTGTGGAAGCCTTCGCGCCGCCCATGAGCCGCCGCGACCAGATCGAGATGGACGAAGGCGAGGTCCTCGCCTTCCTGGACGAGGAGCGCATCGTCACGTGCGCGACCTACGGCCCGCGGGGGTGGCCGCACCTCATGCCGCTCTGGTTCGTCGTGCGCGGCGGGACGATCTGGGCGTGGACCTTCGCCAAGAGCCAGAAGGTCCGCAACCTCGAGCGCGACGCCCGCGCGACGCTGCAGGTCGAGGCGGGACGAGATCGCTACGACCAGCTGCGCGGGGTCATGCTGGAGTGCGAGGTCGTCGTGCACCGCGACCTCGACACCGTCCTGGGCGTGGGGGTCGACGTCTTCAAGCGCTACACCGGCGCGGCGGACCTCGCGCCGGAGGTCCAGCAGATGGTCGAGGCCCAGGCGCCCAAGCGCGTCGCCATGGAGTTCGTCGAGCGCAGGCGCGCGACGTGGGACCACCGCAAGCTCGGCGGGGTCTACTAGGCCATGAAGGGCCTCATCCTGTCGGGCGGCAAGGGCACCCGCCTGCGCCCGATCACCTACACGAGCGCCAAGCAGCTCGTGCCGGTGGCCAACCGCCCCGTCCTCTTCTTCGGCATCGACGCGATGGCGCGGGCGGGCATCGAGGAGGTCGGGATCATCATCGCCCCGGAGACCGGCGGCGAGATCCGCGAGGCCGTGGGTGACGGCGCGCAGTTCGGGGTGCGCATCACCTACATCGAGCAGGACGCGCCGCTGGGCCTGGCCCATGCGGTGCTCACCGCCGAGCCGTTCCTCGGCGACGACGCGTTCGTCATGTACCTCGGCGACAACCTGCTGCAGGGCGGCATCGACGAGCTCGTCCGCGAGTTCGAGGAGCGCCGGCCCGACGCGTCGATCCTGCTGACCCCGGTGCCCGACCCGCAGCACTTCGGCGTCGCCGAGCTCGAGGACGGCCGCGTCGTCCGGCTGCAGGAGAAGCCGCCGGAGCCCAGGACCGACCTCGCGCTGGTCGGCGTCTACCTCTTCAGCCCGCTCATCCACGACGCGGCGCGGGCGATCGAGCCCAGCGCGCGCGGCGAGCTCGAGATCACCGACGCGATCCAGCACCTCGTCGACACGGGCCGGCGCGTCGAGCCCCATGTCGTGCGCGGCTGGTGGAAGGACACCGGCCGGCTCGAGGACATGCTCGAGGCCAACCGGCTCGTGCTCGACACGATCGAGACGCGGGTGGAGGGCGAGCTCGTCGACTCCCAGGTCGAGGGGCGGGTCGTCGTCGAGCCGGGCGCGCGCCTGGAGCGCTGCACGGTCCGCGGGCCGGCGGTCATCGGCGCGGGCGCGCAGCTCACCGACGCGTACATCGGGCCCTACACCGCCGTGGGCGAGGGCTGCGTCGTGGAGCGCGCGGAGGTGGAGCACTCGATCCTCCTGCTCGGCTCGTCGGTGCGCGGGCTGGACGGGCGCATGGAGAGCTCGCTGCTCGGCCGCAACGTGCGCATCGGCCGGGGCGCCGCGCAGCCGCGGGCCTACCGGTTCATGGTGGGCGACAACAGCGAGATCGGGATCCTGTGAGCGGTGGCCGCGGCCGACTTCTGGTGACGGGCGCCGCCGGGATGCTCGGCCACCGCGTCGTCGCCGACGCGCGGGCGCGGGGCTTCGGCGTCGTCGGGGTCGACGTGGCGGAGGCCGACCTCACCGACGAGGCGGCTGCCACGTCCCTGCTCGCGGAGGTCCAGCCGCGGGCCGTCGTGCACTGCGCGGCCTGGACCGACGTCGACGCCGCCGAGGAGCGCGAGGAGGACGCCCGGCGGGTCAACGAGGACGCGTCGCGCTTCGTCGGCCGGGCGGCTGCGGCGGTCGGGGCGCGGGTCGTCGCGGTCTCGACGGACTACGTCTTCGGCGGCGAGAAGGACAGCCCGTGGGTCGAGTCGGACCCGACCGCACCGCTCGGCGCCTACGGCCGGACGAAGCTCGCGGGGGAGGTCGCGCTGGCCGACGAGCAGCCCGACCACGCCGTCGCCCGCACCGCCTGGCTCTTCGGCGCCGGCGGCAAGAGCTTCTGCGACACGATGCTCCGCCTCGGCGCCGAGCGCGACGCCGTGCAGGTCGTCACGGACCAGGTCGGCTGCCCGACCTGGACCGGCCACCTGTCGCCGGCGCTGCTGGACCTCGTCGAGGTCGACGCCACCGGCGTCTTCCACACCGCGGGCGCCGGCCGGTGCTCGTGGCACGAGCTGACGGTCGAGCTCTTCCGCCTCGCCGGCGTCGACTGCCGCGTCGAGGAGACCACCGCCGCGGCGTTCGCCCGTCCGGCCCCGCGTCCGGCCTGGTCGGTGATGGCCACGGAGCGCCCCGAGACCCCCCGGCTGCCGGCCTGGGAGGAGGGCGTCGCGGCGTTCCTGCGTGAGAGGATCGACGGATGAAGCTGCTCGTCTGCGGCGGCGCCGGGTTCATCGGCTCGAACTTCGTGCGCCACCGCGTGCGCGACCACGGCGACGAGGTCGTGGTGCTCGACAAGCTGACCTACGCGGGCCGACCGGAGAACCTCAAGGACCTCGGCGTCCGCCTCGACGCCGGCGCGATCGAGGACGCCGACGCGGTCCGCACCGCGATGGCGGGCGTCGACGCCGTCGTGAACTTCGCCGCCGAGACCCACGTCGACCGCTCGATCTCCGGCCCGCACGCCTTCGTGGAGACGAACGTCACCGGCACGCTGACCCTCCTGGAGGCCGCCCGCGAGCTCGGCGTCGGCCGCTACGTGCAGATCTCCACCGACGAGGTCTACGGCTCCATCGACGAGGGGTCGTTCACCGAGGCCAGCCCGCTCGAGCCCTCGTCGCCCTACAGCGCCTCCAAGGCCGGCGGCGACCTCCTCGTCAGCTCGTACACCCACACGTACGACCTCGAGACCGTCATCTGCCGCGGGTCCAACAACTACGGCCCGTACCAGTACCCCGAGAAGCTCATCCCGCTGATGGTCCTCAACGCCCTGCACGGCGACCCGCTCCCCGTGTACGGCGACGGCAGGAACGTCCGCAACTGGCTCTTCGTCGAGGACTTCGCCCGCGGCATCTCCCACGCCCTCGCGCATGGCGCCCCCGGCGAGGTCTACAACGTCGGCGGACCGGACGAGGCCCAGAACATCGACGTCGTCCACGCCATCCTGCGCCACACCGGCGCCGACGAGTCCCTCATCACGTGGGTCACGGACCGCCCCGGCCACGACCGCCGCTACTCCCTGGGCTCCGAGAAGATCCGGGCCCTCGGCTGGGAGGCCCAGGTCCGCTTCGACGAGGGCCTCGAGCGCACGGTCTCCTGGTACCGCGAGAACGCGTGGTGGTGGGAGCCCATCCGCTCGGGCGAGTACCGGGAGTACTACGAGCGCCACTACGGGCGGGCGCTGGGCTGAGGTCCTCCGCGCGTTCGGCGTGCTGCGAACCGCGCGCTGGTCCGCACGGAAGGAGGGGAAGGGCCGGGCCCTCGCCGGGTTCGCGGGGCGGCTTCGAGGTTCGGACCCGGGCGCGGATCCGCACCGCGGTGCGCAACGGCTGGCTGCACCGCGTCCATGACGGGGTGTCCTCCCTCGCCGCCAGCCTGAGCCCTCAGGCACGATGGCTGGCGGCGACCTTCGCACGGGCGGCGTGCTCAGCCACGTGTCGGCTGCCGCGCTGCACTAGTCCGCCGCCGCCCGCAGCACCGTCCGCCGCGCCCGCGCGACGACCTCGCACCCCCGCACGCTGTCGCCGGCGTCGACGTAGGCCTTGTCGCGCCCCGGGCCGCAGTCCACGAAGTCCTCGCCGCCGCCCATCGCGACCACGACGTCGTCACCGCTGCCGCCGAAGACCTGGTCGGGGTCGGTGCCCCCGTTGAGGCGGTCGGCGCCGGCGCGGCCGCGGAGCAGGTCATGGCCGCGGCCGCCCTCGAGGGTGTCGCGGCCCGGGCCGCCGTCGAGGCGGTCGTCGCCGGTGCGGCCGAAGAGCTGGTCGTCGCCCTCGCCGCCGAGGAGCAGGTCGCTGCCGGACTCGCCCTCGAGGTGGTCGTTGCCGCGCAGGCCGACGAGGACGTCGTTGCCGGCGCCGGCGAGGATGAGGTCGGCGTCCGGGTCCTCGGCGGTCGGGGCGTCGAGGCCCGTGAGGCGGTCGGGGCCGGCGGTGCCGCGCATGGTGTGCAGGACCGCGGCGCCGAGGGTGCCCTGGCCGGCGGCGTTGGGGCCGCCCGTCAGGAACCCGGGATGCTCGGTCGCGTCGAGCGGGTCGTCGTCCAGGTCGACGGCCTCGGGGCGCTCGACGCGCTCGCAGCCCGTGACGGGCGCCGTCGACGCCCGGGCGAGCACCAGGACGTCGTCGCCCCCGCCGCAGTCCACCGAGCGGGCGCCCGGCGCGAGGACGCGGTCGTTGCCGGGGCCCGCGTCGACGGCGTCCGCCGATCCGCCGCTCACGACCAGGTCGTCACCCTCACCCGCGTCGACGACGTCCGGGCCGGTGCCGCCGTCGAGCCGGTCGCTGCCCGGTCCGCCGAACAGCGTGTCGCGCCCGGACCCGCCCCGCAGCACGTCGTCGCCCTCGCCGCCGAGCAGCAGGCGGTCGTTGCCGCGACCGCCGTCGACGTAGTCGTCGCCCGGCCCGCCCTCGACGAGGCGGTCGTCGCCCAGGCCGTCCTCCACCACGTAGTCGTTGCCCGGGCCGGCGCGGACGACGTCGTCGCCGTCGCCGCCGTCCACCCGGTCGTCGCCCACCCCGCCGTCGATGCGGTCGTCGCCGGTCCCGCCGTTGATCCGGTCGTCGCCGCTCCCGCCGTCGACGCGGTCGTCCGCGGAGTCGCCGTAGAGCTCGTCGTCGCCGCCGCGACCGACGAGCGTGTCGCGCGCGAAGCCGCCCGCGAGGACGTCCTGGCCGTCGGAGCCGACGAGCCGGTCCGGGCCGGCGGTGCCCGCGCTCACGAGGGCCCAGGCCGGCGCGGCGCCGAGCCCGAGGACCACGCCCACGGTGGCGCACGCGCGCACGGGCAGCCGCATGCGGCGCGACGCTACCGACGCACCGGCCTGCGGTGCGCCGGGTCCCTACTGGCCCAGGCCGGTGATGCGCCAGCCCTGGCGCCCGCGCTCGAGCGTCAGGGTGTCCGTGCGGTCGCTGCCGCCGCCCTCGCCCTTGACCGTCACGGTCGCGCGGTTGCCCGAGACCTGCACGCGCTCGACGTCGAGGTCGAACGTGTCGACGTCCTTCAGCGCGTCCTCGAGGGCCGACTCGCACGCCTCGCCCGAGGCGCGCTGGATGCTCTGGCGCAGGCCGTCGGCGAGGAGGTCCTGGCAGATCTCGCCGCCGTCGCGCGTGCCGCCCTTCTCCTCGAGGTCCTCGACGACCTGCGCGACGCGCCGCTGCTCGCCCTGGAAGTCCTCGGCGGAGTCGTTGGACTGGGACGAGGTGCAGGCGCCGAGGCCGGCCGCCGCGGCGACGGCCAGCGCAGCGGTGCAGGCGCGACGGGCGAGCATCGCCGCCAGCCTACCTACGATGTGGGCAGATGAGCGCGACGCCCGTGCCCCGTGGTCGCCACGCCCCGCCGCTGGAGGTCCGCCAGGCCGTCCAGCGCGAGCGGCTGCTGCGCGCGGCCGCCGACGTCTTCGCGCGCAGCGGCTACGCCGAGGCCAGCGCGGAGGCCATCGCCCGCGAGGCGGGCATGTCGAAGGCCACGTTCTACGAGCACTTCTCCAACAAGGAGGAGTGCATGCTCGGCCTGTTCGACGACGTCGCGCAGCGGCTGCTCGAGCGGCTGGCCGCGTCCGTCGACGGCGAGTTCCCGAACTACCGCGAGCGCCTGCGCACCCGTGTGCGCTCGTTCATCGAGGCGATCTCCGACGAGCCCAACGCGGCGCGCGCGATCCTCGTCGACATCATCGGCGCCGGCCCGAGCGCCGCCGAGCGCCGCGACGCGATGCTCGACCTCATCACCGACGCGGTCTACCGCGACAACCACGAGGCGGCGCCCGCGTACGGCGCGCCGCGCTACGTCTCGCGCGACGACGCGTTCCTCTGCGTCGGCGCGGTCGCCGAGATCCTGGGACGCCACCTGCGCACGGGCCAGCCCGAGGACCCGCTCGAGCTCGTGCCCGCCATCGAGCGCCTCTTCTTCGGGGTCCTCGAGCACGGCGCCCGGTGACGGTCACGTCGTGCCGGCGCTGTCCCCGCCTGGTGGCCTGGCGCGAGGAGGTCGCCGCCAAGCGCCGCGCCGCCTTCGCCGACGAGCACTACTGGGGACGGCCCATCCCGTCGCTCGGCGACCCGGAGGCGCGGATCGTCCTGCTCGGCCTGGCACCTGCCGCCCACGGCGCGAACCGGACGGGTCGCGTGTTCTGCGGCGACCGCTCCGGCGACTTCCTCTTCGAGGCGCTGCACCGCACGGGCCTGAGCGCCTACGCGCGCAACCGCGAGCGCACCGACCCGGTGGCGCTCAACAGCGTCTGGATCACCGCGGCCGTGCGCTGCGCGCCGCCCGCCAACAAGCCGCTGCCCGTCGAGCGCGACACCTGCCTGCCGTGGACGGCGCACGAGCTCGCGCACATGGAGGACGTCCGCGTCGTCGTCTGCCTCGGCGCCTTCGCGTGGGACGCCGCGCTGCGCCTGCGCGTCGCGCTCGGCCACCCGCCGCTCACGCCGCGCCCGAAGTTCGGCCACGGCGCGCTGGCGCGGCTCGAGCCGTGGCCGCTGCTGGGCACCTTCCACCCGTCCCAGCAGAACACCTTCACGGGCCGGCTGACGCCGCAGATGCTCGACGACGTCCTCCTGCGGGCGCGCGAGATCGCGCAGGTCTGACGCGCTTCGTCACCGAGCACGCGGCTCGTGCACGAATCGGACGCGTCGACGGTCCGGGCGCGAGGCCGGGCCGTACCCTGGGTGCGTCGTGTCCCTCGAGGCCTTCACCCCAGCCACCCGCGCCTGGTTCGAGCGTGCCTTCGAAGGCCCGACCGCCGTGCAGGAGCAGGCGTGGCCGGCCATCGCGTCGGGCGACCACGTCCTGATCTCCGCGCCGACCGGCAGCGGCAAGACCCTGGCGGCGTTCCTGTGGGCGCTGGACCGCATCGCCGCTGGGGCGGGCGGGGACGGCGTCGAGGCCGAGCGCCGCACGCGGCTGGTCTACGTGTCGCCGCTCAAGGCGCTCTCCTACGACGTCGAGCGCAACCTGCGGGCGCCCCTCGCCGGCATCGGCGCCGACGTCCGCGTCGCGCTGCGCACGGGCGACACGCCGCAGAAGGAGCGCGCGCAGATGCGCCGCCAGCCGCCCGACGTCCTGATCACGACGCCGGAGTCGCTGTACCTCATCCTCACGAGCGGCGCGCGCGAGATGCTCACCGACGTCGAGGCGGTGATCGTCGACGAGATCCACGCCGTCGCCGGCACGAAGCGCGGCGCGCACATGGCCCTGACGCTCGAGCGCCTCGCCGCCCTCGCGGGCGAGCATCAGCGCATCGGCCTGTCGGCGACGCAGAACCCGCTGGAGGAGGTCGGGCGGTTCCTCGTCGGCCCGCGCCGCCAGTGCCGGATCGTCGACGCCGGCGTGCGCAAGCCGCTCGACGTCCAGATCCAGGTCCCCGTGGAGTCGATGGTCGAGCCCGAGCAGTCGACGGGCGACCTGGATCCCCTGGACCCCCTCGCCGGCGGGGAGGCGACCCGCAAGTCGATCTGGCCGGCGATGTACCCGAAGATCCTCGAGCTGGTCCGCGAGCACCGCTCGACGATCGTCTTCGTCAACGCCCGCCGCGGGGCCGAGCGCCTCGCGCTGCGCCTCAACGAGCTGGCCGCCGCCGAGGCGGAGGCCGAGGGCCAGGAGCCCAAGGAGATCGCCCGGGCCCACCACGGCTCACTGGCGCGCGAGGAGCGCCTGGTCATCGAGGAGGAGCTCAAGGCGGGGCGGCTGCCGTGCCTCGTCGCCACGAGCTCGCTGGAGCTCGGCATCGACATGGGCGCCGTCGACCTGGTCCTCCAGGTCGAGTCGCCGAAGTCCGTCTCCCGCGGCCTGCAGCGCATCGGGCGCGCCGGCCACGCCGTGGGCGACACGAGCAAGGGGCGGATCTTCCCGAAGTTCCGCGCCGACCTGCTCGAGTGCACCGTCGTCACGAAGCTCATGCGCGAGGCGCGCATCGAGCCGACGGTCGTGCCGCGCAACGCCCTCGACGTCCTGGCCCAGCAGGTCGTCGCGATCGCCGCGGCGGCGGGCGAGGACACCGGCGTCTCGGTCGACGAGCTCTTCGCGCTCGTCACCCGCACCTACTCCTACAGCGAGCTGCCGCGCGAGCTGCTCGAGAACGTCCTGGACATGCTCGACGGGCGCTACCCGTCCCAGGAGTTCGCCGAGCTGCGCCCGCGCATCGTCTGGGACCGCGTCGCGGGGTCGATCCGCGCGCGCAAGGGCGCGGGCCGGCTGGCCATCACCAACGCGGGGACGATCCCCGACCGCGGCCTGTTCTCCGTCGTGCTGCCCGACGGCCGGCGCGTCGGCGAGCTCGACGAGGAGATGGTCTACGAGGCGCGGGCCGGCCAGACCTTCCTGCTGGGCGCGTCGGCGTGGCGGATCGAGGAGATCGGCCGGGACCGCGTCGTCGTCACGCCCGCGCCCGGTGCGCCGGGCGCCGTGCCGTTCTGGCGCGGGGACAGCGTCGGGCGGCCCAAGGAGCTCGGCAAGGAGATCGGCGCGTTCTCGCGCTGGGCGGTCGACCAGTCCGAGGAGACGCTGCGCGACGGCTACGACCTCGACCCGCTCGCCGCGCGCAACCTCCTCGCGTACCTGCGCGAGCAGCAGGAGGCCACGCGCGTCGTCCCGTCGGACACGACGCTCGTCGTCGAGCGCTTCCGCGACGAGATCGGCGACTGGCGGCTGTGCGTCCTGAGCCCGTACGGCGGCCGCGTGCACGCCGCGTGGGGCCTGGCGCTCAGCGCGCGCCTGCGCGACGAGCTCGGCCTCGAGAGCGACGCGATCTGGTCCGACGACGGCATCATCGTCCACCTCCCCGACACCGACGAACCGCCGACGGCGGACCTCGTCCTGCTCGAGCCCGACGAGCTCGAGGACCTCGTGGTCGGGGAGCTGGGCGCCAGCGCCCTCTTCGGCGCGCGCTTCCGCGAGAACGCCGGCCGGTCGCTGCTCATCCCGCGCGCGTACCCCGGCAAGCGCACGCCGCTGTGGCAGCAGCGCCTCAAGTCCCAGTCGCTGCTCGAGGTCGCCAAGCGCTACGGCGACTTCCCCATCGTCCTCGAGACCTACCGCGAGTGCCTGCGCGACGTCCTCGACGTCCCCGGCCTGCAGGACCTCCTCACGCAGGTCCACCGCCGCGAGGTCGACGTCGTGGAGGTCGAGACGAAGACCGCCTCGCCGTTCGCCTCCTCCCTGCTCTTCGACTACGTCGCCACGTACATGTACGAGGGCGACACGCCGAACGCCGAGCGGCGGGCGGCCGCCCTCTCGCTGGACCGCGAGCTGCTGCGCGAGCTCCTGGGCCAGGAGGAGCTGCGCGACCTCATCGACGCCGCGGCGCTCGAGCAGGTCGAGGCCGACCTCCAGCATCGCTCCGACCGGCTGCGCGCGGCCAACCGCGACGGCCTGGCCGACGTGCTGCGCCGGCTGGGCGACCTGTCGCTCGACGAGGTCCGCGACCGCACGCTGGCCGGCGTCGACCCCGAGCCGATGCTCGCCGAGCTCGAGGCCGAGCGGCGCGCCGTCGTCCTGCGCGTCGGCGGGGAGCCGCGGTGGATCGCGGCGGACGACGCCGGCCTCTACCGCGACGCGTTCGGCGCCGTGCCGCCGGGCGGCCTGCCGCAGGCGTTCCTCGAGGAGGTCGCCGACCCGCTGCGCCAGATCGCCTCGCGCTACGCCCGCACGCACGGGCCCTTCACCACGCGGGAGGTCCGCGACCGCTACGGGATGGACCTCCTGCCGGCGCTCGAGGCGCTCGAGGCGGCCGGCGAGCTGGTCCGGGGCGAGCTGCGCCCGGGCGGGACCGAACGCGAGTGGTGCGACCCCGACGTGCTGCGGCGCATCCGCCGCGCGTCGCTCGCGGCGCTGCGCAAGGAGGTCGAGGCAACCGACCAGCGGGCGCTCGCGGCCTTCCTGCCCAGCTGGCAGGGCGTGGACCGCCACCCGGCGGCCGGTGCCGGGATCGACCGCCTGCGCGAGGTCCTCGTGCCGCTGCAGGGGCTGGCCCTGCCCGCCGACGCCTGGGAGCGCGACGTGCTGCCGCGCCGCTGTGGCGCGTACTCCCAGACGTGGATGGACCAGCTGTGCGCCTCGGGCGAGGTCGTCTGGGTCGGCGCGGGTGCCCTGGGGCGCAACAGCGGCCGGGTGGCGCTGTACCTGCGCGACGACGCGGCCGCGATCGGCCCGCCGCCGGCGAAGGGCGAGGTGCCCGACGGCGAGGTCGTCGAGGCCGTCCGCGAGCGCCTGCGCCTCGCGCCGTGCTTCTTCACCGACCTCCTGGCCGAGCTGCCCCACGACCCCGAGGCCCTGGGCGACGCGCTCTGGGACCTGGTCTGGGCCGGGGAGGCCACCAACGACGCCTTCGCGCCCCTGCGCGCGCCGCGGCTCACGCTGGCCCGCGCGCAGCGCGCCGCCGTCCAGCGCCGGGCCGGCCGCGCCGGCGGCACCCGCTTCGGCGCCCGCCGCGGCGGCGGCGCCCAGCCGCAGGTCCAGGGGCGCTGGTCGCTCACCGGCGGCCTGTTCGCCGGCGGCGAGACCGACCCGCGGGCACGGCGGCGCACCACGGCGGAGCTCCTGCTCGAGCGCTACGGCATCGTCACCCGCGAGCAGGTGCTGGCCGAGGGGGTGCCCGGCGGCTTCTCGGGCCTCTACGACGCGCTGAGCGACCTCGAGACGCTCGGCGTCTGTCGCCGCGGGTACTTCGTCGAGGGCCTCGGCGGCGCGCAGTTCGCGCTGCCCGGCGCGGTCGAGCGGCTGCGCGCGGGCGCGGGCCCGGCGGCCGAGGAGGCGGCGCCCGTCGTCCTGGCCGCCACGGACCCCGCCCAGCCCTACGGCGCCGCGCTGAAGTGGCCCGAGCCGCGCGCGGGCGCCTCCGGGCGTCGCACCCCGGCGCGCGCCGCGGGCGCGCACGTCGTCCTCGCCGGCGCGGAGCCCGTGCTCTACGTCGAGCGCGGCGGCCGGGCGCTGCAGGTGCTCGTCGAGGAGGACGATCCGCGGGTGCGCGCGGCGCTCGAGGCGCTCGCCACCTGGGTGACCGCCGACCGCCGCCGGCGCCTCGCGCTCGAGCGCGTCGACGGCGAGGAGGTCGTCGGGTCGCCGTGGGAGGCGCCGCTCGTCGAGCTGGGGTTCCGTGCCGGACCCCGGAAGCTCACCCTCTCCGCCTGAGCCGCGGCGCGCCGCCACATCGGCCGGCGCGCCGAACCCCTCCATCGGGACGCGGTGAACGGCACCATCGGCACGACGAACGGCAGCACACCTACCGGAATCCGGGGCGCTTGAGCTAAGGTTCCGCCGCGAACGAGCTTCCGAACGGGACGGAGGCTCAGGACTCAAGGGGGACGGGCAGTGCGCAAGAGAGGACTTGCAGTGCTCACGGGCGGCATCGCCGCGCTGGCACTGGCCGCACCGGGCACCGCGTCGGCGCAGACCGGCCTGGGCGACACGTGCGAGGCCCTGCTCGGCGGGAGCAGCACCGTGCCGGTGAACCTGCCGCCGCTCCTCCAGGCGAGCATCGACCTCTGCAACAACGCGGGGACGACGCAGCCGTCGCCGCCCTGCAAGACGACGATCAACCTGTCGCCGATCGTCCGCGTGCGCTACGCGCTGCTCGGCATCTGCTTCAGCTAGGACAACGGGGACAAGGGGGAACTGGAATGGACTACGAGACTCCTGAGGTCAAGGACCTCGGCACGCTCGCGGAGCTGACGCAGGGCGCCGGCTCGCTCGGCTTCGAGGACGGCAGCGGCAAGACCATCACCGCGGTCGTCGACGAGCTGATCGGCATCAGCATCGGCATCCTGCCGTAGGCTGCACACGAACCACGGACGACCAGGGGGACTTCCATGGACTACACGACTCCGACGGTCACCGACCTGGGTGACCTCGCGAAGCTCACGCAGGCGAGCGGCATCATCGGCACCGAGGACGGCGCGGGCAAGACCGTGCAGGTCCAGGTCGGTCCCGGTGGCAGCGTCATCGACCTGAGCATCGGCCTCCTGCCGTAGGGCAGGCCGAGCACCACGACGTCGGACGACGGCCCCGCCTCGGCGGGGCCGTCGTCGTTCTCCGGCCCGGCGCTCCGGCGCGCCAGGCCCGCGGCTACCCTCGCCACGACCGTGCCCGAGGGCGACACGATCCACTACGCGGGCAACCGGATGCGGCCGGTGCTCGAGGGCTTCGTCCCCGACGACCTGCGCACGCCCCACCCGCGCTTCACGCACGACCGCTGGCCCGAACGGCTCAAGGGCCGCGCCATCCGCTCGGTCGACGCGCACGGCAAGCACCTCTTCCTGCGCTTCGAGGGCGACCTCACGATCCACTCGCACCTGCGGATGACCGGGTCGTGGGGTGTGCACCGTCCCGGTCAGCGCTGGAAGCGCGCGCCGCGGCGGGCGTGGCTGGTGATGGAGCGCGCCGGCCACAGCGTCGTCCAGTTCGACGGCCCGGTGCTCGAGCTCCTCACCGAGTCGCGCACGCGCTTCGACCAGCGCCTCGCCGCGCTCGGCCCGGACCCGATCCGCGAGGACTACGACGAGCGCGTCTTCCTGCGCCGCCTGCGCGAGGACGACCCGACGCGCCCGATCGGCGACGCCCTGCTCGACCAGCGCACCGTCGCGGGCATGGGGACGGTCTGGCGCGCGGAGGCGTGCCACATGGTCGGCATCGACCCGCACCGCCCGACGGGGCAGGTCGGCGACGACGACGCGCTCGAGCTCGTGCGCTCCGTGCGCCCGGCGATGCAGGAGTGCGCCCGCATCAGCCCCATGCGCCGCCCCAAGGCCGTCTACGGCCGCGCCGGCAAGCCCTGTCCGCGCTGCGCGACGCTGGTCAAGGGCGGCACGCTCTGGGAGGACAACCGGCCCGTCTACTGGTGTCCTGGGTGCCAGCGGTGAGCGGCGCGGACGAGCGGGCGCTGCCGCGTGCCCTGCGGCGCGTCGGCCACAAGGGCGCCGACCACCTCGTCCCCGGCAACACGCTGGCGAGCTTCGACGCCGCGCTCGAGCACGACGTCGACATGGTCGAGTTCGACGTCCTGCCCGAGCGCACCGACGGCACGGGCCGGCTGCTGCTGGCCCACGACTACGTCGACCTCGAGCGCCGCCGCGGCGAGGTCCTGACGCTCGAGGAGGGCCTGGACCACGTGGCGCGGGAGACGTGGGGCGCCATCGAGCTCGACGTCGACCTCAAGCTCCCGGGCTACGAGGACCGCGTCGTCCACGCGCTGGCCCAGCGCGGGCTCACCGACCGCGCGCTCGTCTCGACGATGGAGCTCGCGTCGCTGCGCAGGCTCCGCGAGCTCGACCCGGCGCTGCGCCTCGGCTGGTCGGTCCCCAAGGTCCGCCGCGACTACCTCGCGCACCCGGCGACGAAGGCGCTGGCCGTCGCCGGCGTGGCCGTCCTGCGCCGCCACCTGCCGCGACGTGTGGCCGCCGCGATCCGCGCGGGCGCCGTCGACGCGGTGATGGCGCACTGGTCGGTGGTGACGCCGCGCATGGCGGCGGCGGTGGCCGACGCCGGCGGCGAGCTCTACGTCTGGACGGTCGACGACGCCGCGCGCATCGCCGAGCTCGAGGCGCTCGGGGTGACGGGCGTCATCACGAACGACCCGTCGCTCTTCGGCCCCCGCTAGGCGATGACGCAGGACGCGGCGCTGAAGCGCTTGGGGTCGGCCCCGCGCGTCGGCGCGTGACCCGACTCGGTGCGCTTGCGCGCGCGCCGCACGACGTCGCCGCCACGGCGCCACTCGAACGTCACCGCGCCGCGCACCCGGTAGGCCGAGCCGGACTCGGGCGCCTTCAGCGTGAAGGTCCGCCCCGCCTGGCGGGCCCTGTAGCGCGCGGAGCCGAGCTTGACCCAGCCCGAGTCCCCGCTCGAGCCGATGTTGTGCCAGGCGCCGTCCGTCGCGCTGAGGTACTGGACCTGGAAGCGCACGTACATGCGCTCGCTCGCGAAGCCCGAGCCGGGCATCGACGCGCGGATCCCCACGGCGTTCGGATGGGCGGTGGTGTCGCACACGTTGACCGTCGCCCACAGCCGCTTGGACTGGTAGATCGACGGCGGCGACTCGGCCTCCTGGGCGGGCCGGGCGGCGGATGGGACGGCACCGGCGGCCGCGATCGCGCAGGCCGCGGCCAGGACCGGTGTGATGGTCCGGCAGGTCCGTCGTAGTGCTGGCATGAGCAGTGCCCTCGACATGGCGCTTCCCCGTCCCGAACAGCCGGTCCTCGCGTTCGATGCGCTCTACCGCACGACGGCGTCCGACGTCTTCGCCTACGTCATGGCGCTCGTGCGGGACCGAGCCGTCGCGGAGGATGTCACCGCGGCGGCCTTCGAGCGGGCCTGGCGGCGCAGGACCTCCTTCGACGGCCGGCGCGGCAGCCAGCGCGCCTGGCTCTTCGGGATCGCGCGCAACGCCGCGCTCGACGAGCTGCGCCGCCGCAAGCGCGGCGCGGCCCTGGTGGCCGAGCCACCGGATGCCGGGGCCTGGGACCCCGACCCCGCCGAGGACGAGGCGGAGGCCGCGCGCCGTGCCGTCGTCCGCGCCGCGCTCGAGGGCCTGTCGCCCCGTGAGCGCGAGCTCGTCGCCCTGCGCTTCCACGCGGGGCTGACCGTCGCCGAGATCGGGCGCGTCCTCGGGGTCTCCGAGCGCGCCGCCGCCATGCGCGTCCACCGCGCCGTCGTCCGCCTCCGGGAGCTCTGCCATGCGTAGCCGTCCCCTGCCCCCCGACGTCCTGCGCGAGCTCGAGGAGCTCGATCGCGCCGTGGCCGGCGACCCGGCGGCCGAGCCCGAGCTCCTCCAGCTCGTCGCCGACGTGCGCGCCGCCGCGCCGCAGGCCGACCCCGCCTGGGCCGCCCGCCTCGACGGTCGCGTGGCCGAGGGCTTCGCGCCGGCACCGAGCGCCGCGCCGTCCGTGGCCGACCGCCCCGCGCGCCGCCGCGGCCTGACGTGGCGCCTGGCGCCCGCGGGCGCGCTGCTGGCCGGCCTCGTCGCGCTCGTCGTCGTGCTCGGCGGCAGCGACGACGGTGAGCGCCCGACGTCCGCGGTCTCGCAGTCCTCGACGGCGGCGGCGCCGGAGGCCGCCCGCGACGCGGCCGGTGCCGCCAGCGCCGACGGTGGCGACGGTGGCGCCGAGCCGTCGGCCACCCTCGAGGCCGTCCCGCCGCCGACGGTGCAGTCCGACGTCGCGCCGAGCTCGACGGGCCGGGCCTACGCGCCCGTCCCGCCCGTCGCCCCGGCGCCGTCGCGGCCGGGCGGCTCGCGCTCGGTCGAGCGCTCCGCCGAGCTCGAGCTCCGCGTCGCGCGCAAGGACGTCCAGCGCACGGGCGACGGCGTCGTGCGCACGACGCAGGCCCTCGGCGGCTACGTGCAGGACTCCGACGTCGCGGTCACGGACCGCGGCGGGACGGCGACCTACACCCTGCGCGTGCCCTCCCGGCGCCTGCAGGACGCCCTGCGGCGGCTCTCGGCCCTGGGCAACGTCGCCGCCCTGCGCCAGGCCTCCGAGGACATCACGGGCCAGCGCGACTCGGCGGCGGGCCAGCTCAACGACGCGCGGGCCGAGCGTCGTGCGCTCCTGCGGGCCCTGGGTCGCGCCGACAGCGCCCGCGAGATCGCCGCGCTGCGCGCCCGGATCGCCGACAACCGCCGGTCGATCGCCCAGCGCGAGGCGGCGCTCACCCGCGTCGACCGCCGGGCCCAGCTCGCGACCGTCTCGGTGACCGTCCGCGCCGCGCGCGCGGACGCCGCCGGCGACGAGGACGAGGGCGGCGCCTGGACGCCGGGCGACGCCCTGCGCGACGCCTGGAGCGTCCTGCAGGTCATCGCGGGGGCGCTCGTCGTCGGGCTCGCGGCGCTCCTGCCGGTGGCGGCGCTGGCCGCCCTGGCACGGCTGGGCCTGCGCCGGCGCCGCGAGGCGGTGCTCGAAGGCTGACGGCAGGGCGTCCGTCCCCTCCTCCGGGTCTGGTAGTCCTAGGGCCGTGGGGACGGACGCCGCCACTGCCGTCGGCCTGCTCGCCCAGGTCCCCGTCTTCGAGACGCTGCACCCGCCCGACCTCGCGCGGGTGGCGGAGGTCGCCGTCCCGCGGCGCTTCGGCGGCGGCCAGGTCATCTTCCGCGAGGGCGACGAGTCCGACACCTGCTACGTCGTGCGCACCGGCCACGCCCGCGCGATCCGCGAGCACGCCGACGGCCGGACGATCGCGCTGGCGCACTTCGGCCCGGGCGACATCTTCGGCGAGCTGGCGATGTTCGACGACGAGCGGCGGTCGGCCACCGTCGAGACGCTCGACGACGTCGAGGCGGTCGCCATCCTCGGGTCGGACATGCGGCGGCTGCTGCGCGAGCACCCCGACATCGCCGTGAAGCTCGTCATCTCGCTCGGCCGGCGCCTGCGCGAGGCCAACGAGCGCCTGGCGCGCCAGTCCTTCCAGACCGTGCAGTCGCGCGTGGCGGGCGTGCTCGGCCAGCTCGTCGGCCAGGCCCAGGCCGAGGGCGCGGCCGAGCGCGACGTCCTCGTCACGATCACCCAGGCCGACGTCGCGCAGCTCGCCGGGTCCTCCCGCGAGTCGGCCAGCCGCTTCCTCGCGGTCCTCGAGCGCGCCGGCGTGGTCACCCAGGGCCGCGGCCGCATCACCGTCCACGACCCGGACGCGCTGCAGCGCTACGTGTACTGAGCGATGGCGGGCGAGGAGGTCAGCGCAGGAGGCGTGGTGGTCCGTGGCCTCGAGTGCGTCGTGATCGTGCCGACGCGCCGCGCCGCGGACGGCTCGAAGGTCCTCGCGCTGCCCAAGGGCCACCCCGAGAAGGGGGAGAGCTCGCAGGAGGCCGCCTTGCGCGAGGTGCGCGAGGAGGCGGGCGTCGACGCGCGGGTGCTGGGCCGTCTGGGCGAGGTCCGCTACCACTACCAGCGCGGCGGCCGGCGGATCGCCAAGCGCGTGGACTTCTTCCTGCTCGAGCACACGGGCGGCAGCCCCGACGACCACGACCACGAGGTCGAGGTGGCGCGGTGGATGGCGCTGGCCGACGCGGCGCAGCAGCTGACCTACGACGGCGAGCGCGAGATGGTGACCCGGGCCCTGTCGCAGCTGACGGACGACGGGTAGGCTCCGTCGTCGGATGCAGGTCCTGAACTTCTACTCGACCATCTTCGCCGACCAGCTCAAGCGGGGGCGCAAGACGGCCACGATCCGCCTGGGCGACAAGTCGCACAAGTACAAGAAGAACCAGGCGGTGATGGTGACCATCGGGTACCAGCACTCGCCGCGCGAGAAGATCTTCGACGCGGTCATCGACCAGGTCGAGGTCAAGCGCGTCCGGGACCTCACGCCGCGCGACATCGAGCACGACAACCCCGAGTTCCGCCGGCACGAGGAGATGATCCACTTCCTCGAGCAGATCTACGGCAAGAAGGTGACGATGGACGACATCGTCACGGTCGTGCGCTTCTCGCAGATCATCGTGAACCCGCCCGCGTTCACCGATGCCCGCCTGGGCATCGGCGGCGCGCAGAACTAGCCCCGCGCGGCAGGGCGGCGCTTCGGCGCCGAACTCTGCTGGCACTCGCTGTGAACGAGTGCCAATCGGCCCTTGACCACGGGGTCGCTCTTGGTATGCTCGCGCCAGGTTGGCACTCGCCACCCCAGAGTGCCAGCAACGACGAACCGCGAGTCACCTCAACGGAGGTCACAGATGAAGCTCAAGCCCCTCGGCGATCGGCTGATCGTGCGGGCGATCGAGGAGGAGGAGACCACCGCGAGTGGGATCGTCCTCCCGGACACCGCCAAGGAGAAGCCGCAGAAGGGCGAGGTCCTCGCCGTCGGTGACGGCAAGGTCAACGAGGACACCGGCAAGCGCACGCCCCTCGACGTGTCCCAGGGCGACACGGTCCTCTACAGCAAGTACGGCGGCACGGAGATCAAGGTCGACGGCGAGGACCTGCTGGTCCTGCGCGAGTCCGACGTGCTCGCCAAGGTCGAGTCCTAGGCGACCGGCCCCACCCACTTCGAAGCAGCGACGGAAGAGAGACAGACATGGCTCACAAGGAGCTCAAGTACGACGCCGACGCGCGCAAGGCGCTCGAGCAGGGCGTCGACGCGGTGGCCAACGCCGTGAAGGTCACGCTCGGCCCGAAGGGCCGCTACGTGGTCCTCGACAAGAAGTTCGGCGCCCCGACGATCACGAACGACGGCGTCACCATCGCCCGCGAGATCGAGGTCGAGGACGTCTTCCAGAACCAGGGCGCCCAGCTCGTCCGCGAGGTCGCCACGGCGACCAACGACGTCGCCGGCGACGGCACGACGACCGCGACCGTCCTGGCCCAGGCCATCGTGCGCAACGGCCTGAAGAACGTCACGGCCGGCGCCAACCCGCTCGCGCTCAAGCGCGGCATCGAGAAGGCCGTCGACCAGGTCGTCGACAACATCAAGTCGCAGGCCAAGGAGATCTCGGGCAAGGACCAGATCGCCCGCGTCGCGACGATCTCGGCCGGCGACGAGGAGATCGGCGACGTCATCGCCGACGCCATCGAGAAGGTCGGCAAGGACGGCGTCGTGAACGTCGAGGAGGGCCAGACCTTCGGCATGGACCTCGAGTTCACCGAGGGCATGCAGTTCGACAAGGGCTACATCTCGCCCTACATGGTCACCGACCAGGACCGCATGGAGGCCGTCCTCGAGGACCCGTACGTCCTCATCGCCAACCAGAAGATCGGCTCGGTCCGGGACATCCTCCCGATCCTCGAGCAGACGATCCAGGGCGGCAAGCCGCTGCTGATCATCGCCGAGGACGTCGAGGGCGAGTCCCTCGCGACGCTCGTCGTGAACAAGCTGCGCGGCACCTTCACCGGCGTCGCCGTCAAGGCCCCGGGCTTCGGCGACCGCCGCAAGCGCATGCTCGAGGACATCGCCATCCTGACGGGCGGCGAGGTCATCACCGAGGAGATGGGCCTCAAGCTCGAGAACACCCAGCTCTCGCAGCTCGGCCGCGCCCGCCGCGTGGTCGTCGGCAAGGACACGACCACCATCGTGGACGGCGCCGGTGACACCGAGGCCATCAAGGGCCGCATCAACCAGATCAAGACGGAGGTCGAGAACACCGACTCCGACTTCGATCGGGAGAAGCTCCAGGAGCGCCTCGCCAAGCTCTCCGGCGGCGTCGCCGTCGTGAAGGTCGGCGCGGCCACCGAGACGGAGATGAAGGAGAAGAAGCACCGCGTCGAGGACGCGCTGCAGGCCACCCGCGCGGCCCTCGAGGAGGGCATCGTGCCGGGCGGCGGCGTGGCGCTGCTCCAGGCGGCCGGCGGGGTCTCCGTCGACGCGATCGAGGACGAGGACGAGCGCACCGGCGCCCGCATCATCCTGCGCTCGCTCGAGGAGCCGCTCCGTCAGATCGCGGAGAACGCGGGCCTCGAGGGCTCCGTCGTCGTCTCCGACGTCCGCAAGGCCAAGCAGGGCGAGGGCCTGAACGCCGCGACCGGTGAGATCGTCGACCTCGTGTCGGCGGGCGTCATCGACCCGGCCATGGTCACCCGCTCCGCGCTCCAGAACGCGGCCTCCATCGCGAAGAACATCCTCACGACCGAGGCGATCGTCGCGGAGATGCCCGAGAAGGACGGCGCCGGCGCCATGGGCGGCGGCATGCCCGACATGGGCGGCATGATGTAGCCACGCGCTCACGCGCGTAGGACCTCGGAGGGCCCGGCATCTGCCGGGCCCTCTGTCGTTGCGGGGCGTGCGTGAGAAGCAGGGGACTGTCCCCTTCTTCTCACGCACGCGCACGGGCGCCGCCCGCCCCCGCGCGCTCGAACAGGGCGATCTGCAGGGACTTCGTGGTGTGCGGGCGCGTGTGAGAAGGAGGGGACTGTCCCCTTCTTCGCAGTCTCAGGCGACGCTCAGCGTCTCTTCAGGGTGCGCCAGCACCATGGCGCCATGAGAACCCGACGCATCGCCATCATCGCGGCCGCGGTCGCCGCGGTGGCCGCAGGGTCCGCGGGCGCGATCGCGGCGACGACGAAGGACGAGGCCAAGCAGCGCGAGGACGCGGTCCTCAGCGATGCCGCCAAGCGCCTCGACGTCGCCCCCGAGGACCTGCGCAACGCGCTCAGCGCGGCGCAGGACGCCCAGATCGACCAGGCGGTCAAGGACGGCAAGCTCACGCAGGAGCAGGCCGACGCCATCAAGGCCAAGCGCAAGGACAGCGGGCTGGTGCTCGGCGGTCCTCGCGGCGGGCGCGCCTTCGGGCCCGGCGGCCCGGGCTTCGGCCCCCACGGCAAGGCGTTCGGCGCCTTCCGCGGGGTGTTCGAGGACGCCGCCAAGGCGCTGGGCCTGAGCCCCGCCGAGCTCAAGCGGCAGCTGGCCGACGGCAGGACGCCGGCGCAGATCGCCAGGGCCCAGGGCAAGGACCTCGACGAGGTCAAGGCCGCGGTCAAGGAGAGCGCCACCGACCGCCTCGACCAGGCGGTCAAGGACGGCGACCTCACCGACGCGCAGCGCGACCGGATCGTCCGCCGCCTCGACGAGGCCATCGACCGGCTCGCCGACGGGCGCGTGCCGCGCTTCGGCCGTGGCGGCCGCGGCGGTCCCGGCCACGGGTGGGGCGGTCCTCCGCCCGGCCTGCCCGGCGGGCCCTAGGGCCCGGCAGCAGGACGGCGGGCCGTGACCCCGCCACCGTGCCGATCGGTCGCCTCCGCGCAGGGCTTGCGGCGGCCACCGATCGCGTCGCGGCGGCGGGTCACGTCCAACCGGTCGGGGACCCTAGCGGTGCCCGGCCGGGGCCTTGTGCGGCTGACCACACCCTGCCGTCACGACGTCCTGCGCAGGACCTCCGAGACCCCGCGCAGCGGCGTCTCGAGCAGCGCCAGCGCCCGGGAGACGTCCAGCGCGCAGTCGCGCGGCCGGCCCGGCGGTGACGGCGCGCCGCGCAGGCCGGAGGCGTCGACCCCCGCCGCCTCGCAGGCGAGCCTCGCGAAGGTGAGGCGGTCGACCGCCTCGGTGCCCGCCACGTGCAGGGGCCCGGCGACGCCGGGCCGCGCCGCCAGCTCGAGGACCGCCGCCGCGAGGTCGCCGACCTGCACGGGGCAGCGGACCTCGTCGGTGAAGAACGCCATCTCCCGCTCCCCGCGCGCGACGGCGATCGCCAGCGCCTCGTGCTTCGAGCGCTCCGCGCCCGGCCCGCCGAAGACCAGCGACGTGCGCACGAGCACCGCCCCCGGGTCGGCCGCCGCGACCTCCTCCTCGGCGCGCGCCTTCGCCGCGCCGTACGGGAAGACCGGCGCGGGCGGGTCGTCCTCGCGCAGCGGCCGGCCGAGGTCGCCGGCGAAGACGACGTCGCTCGACAGGTGCACGAGCCGCGCGCCGACCGCCCGCGCCGCCGCGGCGACGTGGCGTGAGCCCTCGACGATGGTCGCCTCCGCCGCCGGCCCGTCCTGGACGTAGGCGCAGTGGACGACCGCGTCGGGCCGGACGTCGTCGACGACGCGCGCGACCGCCTCGGCGTCGCGCACGTCGAGGCGCACCGCGACCGCGTCGCCGCGCAGGAACACCTCCCGCGCCGGGGACGTCGTGTGGCACGTGCCGGCGACGGTGCGGCCGGCGCGGACCGCTCGCTCGGCCACCTCGCCGCCGAGGAAGCCCGAGGCGCCGGTGACCAGGAGGCGCGTCATCGGCGCGACAGGCTGTCACGCATCTGCCGAGCCGTCCGAGGACGGCCCGTGATGCCGGGTATCCTGGGCCGGGCATGCCGGAGCTCGACGCGCGAGCGGGGGTCTCTCCAGCCAGCGAGGCGTGGCGGCTCATCGGCGACCTCTTCCACGGCCAGAAGCACCGCTTCGCCGCGATCGCCTCCGAGTTCGAGCTCTCGCCGCCCCAGCTGTGGGCGCTGCGCGCGCTCGAACCCGACGAGCCCTCGCCCATGAGCTGCCTGGCGCAGTCGCTCAAGTGCGACGCGTCCAACGTCACCGGCATCGTCGACCGCCTCCAGCACCGGGGCCTGGTCGAGCGACGCGCGGCCGAGCACGACCGCCGCGTCAAGCACCTGCTGCTCACCGACGAGGGCGTCGAGCTGCGCCAGCGGCTCATCGAGCGCCTCGACGCGCCGCCCGCCGGCATCGCGGCGCTCAGCCCGGACGAGCAGGCGCAGCTGCGCGACCTGCTGCGCCGCGCGCTCGAGCACTAGCCCACGCCGGCTCAGGCACGGCCCGCCACGAGCCGTCCGCCGTGCTCGGGCGCCATCACGATCGCCCGGCGCACCACGCGCTCCGGCGCCGGACCGTCGACCCGCAGCCCGCCGCGCGCCCGCACCAGCTCGCCCAGCACCACGCGCATCTCCTGCTCGGCGAACGCCGCGCCGATGCACCGGCGCACCCCGCCGCCGAACGGGATCCACGTGTACGTGCCGGGCGGGCGGTCGAGGAAGCGTTCGGGCCGGAACGCCAGCGGTTCCGGGTAGAGGTCCGGCCGGCGGTGCACCAGGTGCGCGCACGGCGCCACGACGCAGCCCGCCGGCAGCCGCAGGCCGCCGACGTCGGCGTCCTCGGTCAGGCGGCGGGCGACGATCGTGATCGGCGACCGCAGCCGCAGCGTCTCCTTCACCACCGCGTCGGCGTAGGCCTCGTCGCCGTCGCGCAGCCGGCCGAGCGCCTCCGGGTGGCGCAGGAGGCGCTCGAGCGCCCACGACAGGGCGGTCGCGGTCGTCTCGTGGCCGGCCACCAGGAGCGTCACGAGCTCGTCGCGCAGCTCGTCGTCGGTCATCGGCCGGCCGTCCTCGTGGTGCGCGCAGAGCAGGAGCGCCAGCACGTCCTCGTCGCGCTCGACGCCGGCCTGGGCGCGCCGGTCGCGGATGAGCTCGTGCAGGAGGCGGTCGACCGGGACGAGGATCCGGCGCAGCAGCGGGAGGCGGTCGGCGCGGCGCGGCCCGGCCAGGAAGATGAGCATCACCAGCCGCGGGTCCATGATCGCGCCCAGCATGCGCCGCAGCGCCGCGCGCAGGGCGACCGCCCGCGGGTCGTCGCGCGCGACCCCGAGGACGACGCGCAGGATGATCTCGAGCGTCAGCGCCTGCATCCGCGGCTGGGCGGCGAACGGCTCGCCGTCGGGCCAGGAGGCGATCTCCTCGCGCGCGACCTGGGCCATGAGCGCGCGCTGGGCGGCCAGCCGCTCGCCGTGGAACGCCGGCAGCAGCAGCCGGCGCTCGGCGAGGTGGCGGCGCCCGTCGAGCAGCAGGAGCGAGCCGGGGCCGACCAGCGGCTCGAGCAGCGCGTTGCCCTCGCCGGCGCGGAAGACGTCGGGCGAGCCGGTGAAGACGTCGCGGACGGCGGCCGGGTCGCTGAGCAGGACGACCGCCGGCTCGCTGGCCATCCGCAGCGTGAACGCGTCGCCGTAGCGGTCACGGCAGCGCTCGAGCCAGCCCAGCGGACGCGTGACCCAACCCACCGTCTGCACCGCCCGCGGCAGCCGCGGGCCGGGCGGCAGCGCCGCCACGCTCACGCCGCGACGACCTCGCCGCCCCGCGCGGGCGCGAGCGTGATCGCCCGCCGGGTGACGCCCTCGCCGTCGTCGTCGCGTGCCGGGCGCAGCTCGGCACTGCGGGCGACCTCGAGCAGGACCTCCTCCATCTCCATCAGCGCGAACGACGCGCCCAGGCAGCGCCGCACCCCGCCGCCGAACGGGAACCAGGTGTACGTCCCGGGCGCGGTGTCGAGGAAGCGCTCGGGGACGAAGCGGTGCGGGTCGGGGTAGACGTCGGGCCGGCGGTGCACGAGCTGGATGCACGGCACCGCGGTGGCGCCCTCGGGCAGCTCGACGCCACCGGCGCTCAGCGGCGCATGGACGCGCCGGACGACGACCGGGATCACGGGCCGCAGGCGCAGCGCCTCACGGCAGACGGCCTGGGCGTAGGCGCTGTGGCCGTCCGCGGCCTCCCCGCGCAGCCGCTCCAGGCGCGCCGGGTCGCGGACGAGCCGCTCGAGTGCCCAGGACAGCGCGGTGGCCGTCGTCTCGTGGCCGGCGACGAGCAGCGTGACGAGCTCGTCGCGCAGCTCCTGGTCGGTGAGGTCGTCGCCGTCCTCGGCGCGGGCGCGCAGGAGGAGGCTCAGGACGTCGTCGCGCTCGTCGAGGTCGGGCGCCGCGCGGCGGGCCTCGATCGCCGCGAAGACCTCGCGGTCCACGGCCTCGAGCAGCTTGCGCAGCCGCGGCACCGACCGCACGCGCTTGGGGCCGAGCAGCGCGACGAGCAGGAAGCTCGCGGGCGTCGCGACGTCCTCGAGCATCCGGCGCAGGACGGTGCGCAGCCGCGCCAGCGACTGCGCGTCGCGCGCGCCGAACACCGTGCGCAGGATGATCTCGAGCGTCAGCGCCGCCATCCGCGGCTGGGTGCGCAGCGGCGCACCCCGCGGCCAGGAGGCGATCTCCGCGGCGGCCACCTCGCGCATCGTCGCCCGGTAGGACGCAAGGGCCTCGCCGTGGAACGGGGGCAGGAGCAGCCGGCGCTGGCGCAGGTGCTCGCGACCGTCGACCAGCAGGACCGACCGGGCGCCGAGCACCGGCTCGAGGATCGCGTTGGCCTCGCCCGCGCGCGCGACCTCCGGGTCGGCCGTGAAGACGTCGCGCACCATGTCCGGGTGGGCCAGCACCGCCCACGGCGGCTCGGTCCCGATCCGGATCGTGAACGCGTCGCCGAACTGCTCCTGGCAGCGCAGGAGGAACGGCACCGGCCGCGTCGCCCACGCGAGCGTCTGCAGCGCCCGGGAGCTGCGGGGCCCGGGCGGGAGGTCGACCAGGTCGGGCGGCGGCGCCATGTCCGCACGCTACCGGTCGTCGGGCCGATCGTCGCAGTGCGCGAACTCGCGCGCTACGCTTCTTGACACTGTGTCAACCCAGACCCTCGCACCTCACCCCGCCGACCAGATCCGGCGCATCCCCGACCCCGCCGAGCCGATCCCCGCGATCGCGCTCCCGGTGCTCGGGCTCTTCCTGGGCGGCCATGCCCTGTTCTGGACCTCGACCGCGCTCACGGTCAGCGACGTGCTGCCCTGGCCGGTCGGCATGCTGCTCAACGCCGTCGCGTGCTTCGTGCTCTTCACGGTCTCGCACGACGCCGCGCACAACTCCGTCTCGAGCAACGAGCACGTCACGACGTGGCTCGGGCGCCTGTCGACGGTGATGTTCGCCGCCCACGCCGGCTTCCGGACGTGGCGCTTCATCCACATGCAGCACCACCGCTTCACCAACCACGACGACGGCCGGGACCCCGACCACTGGACCCACAGCGGCCCGAAGGCCCTGCTGCCGCTCAAGTGGCTGACCGTCGACCTCTGGTACATGGTCTTCTACCTGCCCAAGCTGGGCTCGCGGCCGAAGGCCGAGCGCCTCGAGCTGTTCGCGACGTGGGCGGTCGTCGGCGCGGTGGCCGCGGCGCTCATCGCGACCGGCAACGCGTTCGAGCTCGTCGTGCTCTACCTCGTGCCGATGCGCCTCGCGGTGGCGTTCCTGGCGTGGTCGTTCGACTACCTGCCCCACCACGGCCTCGAGGACCACACGCAGACGACGGACAAGTTCAAGGCGACGCGCAACCGGATCGGCGCCGAGAAGGTGCTGAGCCCGCTGCTGCTCAACCAGAACTACCACCTGGTCCACCACCTGCACCCGCGCATCCCGTTCCACCGCTACGTCGCGGTGTGGCGCAAGGCGGAGGACCGCTACCTCGAGCACGACCCGTCGCTGAGCACGGCGGGTGGCCGCCCGCTCACCGTCGAGGAGTACCGGCGGCTGCGGGAGATGCACTAGCGCCGTCCCACCCCGGCGCGCGCCCGCTGCGGGGCGCGCGCCGGCCAGGCGGGACGGGCGGCGGCTAGACCTCGTCGATCGGGCGCGGACCCGGCCCGACGTACTTCGCCGTCGGGCGGATGAGCCGGCCCTCGCGCTTCTGCTCGAGGATGTGCGCGCTCCAGCCGGCGACGCGCGCGCAGGTGAACATCGAGGTGAACAGGTCGGCCGGCACCTGGGCGGTGTCGAGCACGACGGCCGACCAGTACTCGACGTTCGTGGCGAGGACGCGGTCGGGCTTGCGGGCCTTGAGCTCGGCGAGCGCCGCCTGCTCGAGGGCCTCGGCGACCTCGAAGCGCTTCGAGCCGATCTCGCGCGCGGTGCGCCGCAGGACGCGGGCCCGCGGGTCCTCGGCGCGGTAGACGCGGTGGCCGAAGCCCATGAGGCGCTCGCCGCGGTCCAGGGCGTCCTTGACCCACTTGTCGGCGTCGCCGGTCTGCTCGACGCCGTCGAGCATCTTCAGCACGCGCGAGGGCGCGCCGCCGTGCAGCGGGCCGCTGAGCGCACCGATCGCGCTCGACAGCGCGGCAGCGACGTCGGCGCCGGTGGAGGCCACGACGCGCGCCGTGAACGTGGAGGCGTTCATGCCGTGCTCGGCGGCGGAGATCCAGTAGGCGTCGATGGCCTTGGCGTGGTCCGGGTCGGCCTCGCCGCGCCAGCGGATGAGGAAGCGCTCCGCGATGGTCCTGGCCTTGTCGACCTCGGTCTGCGGCACCCACGGCTTGCCCAGGCCGCGGGCGCTCTGGGCGACGAAGCTCAGGGCCATGACGGAGGCGCGGGCGAGCTGCTCGCGGGCGGCCTCGTCGGAGATGTCGATGAGGGCCTCGAAGCCCCACTCGGGGGCGAGCATGGCGAGCGCGGACTGGACGTCGACGCGCGGGTCGCCGGAGCGGACGGTCAGCGGATGCGGCTCGGCGGGCGGCAGGCCCGGGTCGAAGCTGCCGTCCACGAGGAGGCCCCAGACCTTCTCGTAGGGCACCTTCCCGACCAGGTCCTCGATGTCGACGCCGCGGTAGCGCAGCGCGCCACCCTCCTTGTCGGGCTCGGCGATCTCCGTGGCGAAGGCTACGACGCCCTCGAGGCCGCTCTGGACCTCGGCGGTGGCGCTCATGTGCGTGCTCCTGGGTGAGTCGGGGCGGGGTCGCCCTGACTCTATTCGGGTCCGGACCGAGGCACCCCACTTGGCCGGATGTAGGGTCGCCGCTGTGGAGGAGCTGCTCACCCGGCCCGTCGACGAGCTCGCCCGGCTCGTGCGCAGCGGGGAGGTCCGCGCGCGCGAGCTCGTGCAGGCGTCGCTGGATCGCATCGAGGCCGTCGACGGCCAGATCGGCGCGTTCGTCGACGTCCTCGGCGACAAGGCGCTGGCCGCCGCCGACGAGGTCCAGCCGGGCGACCCCCGCCCCCTGGCGGGCGTCCCCGTGGCGATCAAGAACAACCGCGCGCTGGCGGGCGAGCGGCTCACCCTCTGCGCGGACTTCATGGGCGACTTCGTGGCGCCCTACGACCACAACGTCGTGCGCCGGCTCAAGGAGGCGGGGGCCATCGTCGTCGGGACCACGCGGCTGCCCGAGTGGGGCATCGCGCCGACGACGGAGACGCGGCGCTTCGGCCAGACCCACAACCCGTACGACCTCTCGCGCACCCCCGGCGGGTCCAGCGGCGGCTCCGGCGCGGCGGTGGCCGCGGGCATGGTCCCGTTCGCCCACGCCAACGACGGCGGCGGCTCGACGCGCATCCCGGCGGCGTGCAACGGCCTCGTGGGCCTCAAGCCCCAGCGCGGGCGGATCTCGCAGGCGCCGGAGGTCGGCCACCAGTTCCTCGTGCAGGACGGCGTGCTCACGCGCACCGTCGCGGAGACCGCGCTCTGCCTCGACCTGCTCGCCGGCTACGAGGTCGGCGACATGGCGTGGGCGCCGCCGCCGGCGGAGCCCTTCTCGACCGCCGCGGCCCGCGAGCCCGGCCGGCTGCGCATCGCGGTCTCGACGCGCACGCCGCTGCCCGACACGCCCGTGCACCCGTCCTCGGAGCAGGCGGTCCGCGACGCCGCGGCGCTGCTCGAGTCGCTGGGCCACGAGGTCGTGGAGGCCGATCCGCCGTGGCGCCAGGACGGGCTCCTGCACAAGTTCACGGCGCTCTTCGGCCCGGCGGTCTGCACCCAGATCGCCCTCGCCTCCATGCTCGCCGGCCGCGAGCCGGCCGAGGAGGACATGGAGCCGATGAGCTGGGCGATCTGGCAGCTGTGCAAGTCGATCGACGCGACGAGCGCGCTGGGGGCCGAGTACCAGCTGCATGGCTTCGCGCGCGCGTTCCTGACCTGGCTGGCGGACTTCGACGTCCTGCTCACCCCGGCGCTCGCCGAGCCGCCGGTCGAGCTCGGCCTCCTGGATCCCGAGGGCCCCGACCCGATGGGCGTCTTCGCCCGCGGTGGGCGGTTCACCCCGTACACGGCGATCTTCAACGTCACCGGCTCGCCGGCGATCTCCGTGCCGCTGTTCGAGCACGACGGCCTGCCCCTCGCCGTCCAGCTCGCGGGCCAGCCGGCGCAGGAGGGCGCGCTCCTCGCGCTCGCGGCGCAGCTCGAGGCCGCCCAGCCCTGGGCCGACCGCCGCCCCGCCCTGTAGCCGCGTGGACGGCATCCTCGTCCTGCTCGTCGTCCTCGGCGCGCCGATCCTCCACGCCCCGGTCCTGCGCTTCGACCTCCTCACGGCCCTGAAGGCACCGCTCGACGGGGGCGCGACCTGGCGGGGCCGGCGCCTCTTCGGCGCCAACAAGACCTGGCGCGGCGCCCTGTGCATGCTCCTCGGCTGCCTCGGCGCGACGCTGCTGCTCGAGGCGGTGTGGCCGGCGTGGTGGGACGCGCTCCCGGACGACCTGCAGGACGCCGGGCCCGCGCTCGTCGGCACGCTCGTCGGCCTCGGCGTCGTCGTCGGCGAGCTGCCGAACTCGTTCGCCAAGCGCCAGCTCGACATCGCCCCCGGCACTCAGCAGCGCTCCGCGCGCGGGCTGTTCTTCACCGTGCTGGACCAGGGCGACCTCGTGCTCGGGATCTGGGTCGCGCTGCTCCCCGTCTACGTCATGCCCCTGTGGGTCCTGGCGGTGGCGTTCGCGGTGGTGAGCGGCGTGCACCTGCTCATCAACGTCATCGGCTACGCGATCGGGGCGCGGACGGCGCCGATCTAGGGTGGCGTTCCGCTCGGGCGTTCGTGTGATGCGTGGCCGTCGCGGCTCGCACTGAGGAGGGAGACCGGCCGGCCGGCGCCGGGTTCGCGAGACGGTCGGGGAGCTGGGGCCGCCCTGGGCGAGGTTCGGCGCTGTTGTGGGTTCGAGGTGTGGCCGGACCACACCGCCGCAGGACGCCTCCGCGCTGACTGCCCGTCACCCTGCAGTTGAGCCCCCTATAGGGCGGGGAACGACAGGGTCACGGACCGACCGCCCGCGCCGGTGTGCCCGCGCCCCCACAACCGCCCCTCCGACCGCCGGACGGCTCAGGCCTCCCTCTCCTTGCGTGAAGAAGCGGCGACCGCTTCGGACCCGACGAGCGTCCGAGCGGAACACCCGACCGTGAAAGGTGCCTGGCACCTTTCACCCCACCCCCAGCACCGCCGCCATCCGCTGGGGCCGGACCCCGAGCGCCTCGGCGTCCCGGGTCCCGGTCGGCGTCGTCATCGACACCTCGAGCAGCTCGACCTCGTCCCACGAGGCCAGCGCGCGCGAGCGCAGCAGCGCCTCGCCGGCCTGGAGCACCCGGGAGGAGATCGGGACCGGCACGCGCAGGAGCGGGCGCGAGCGGCCGGCGCCGCGCAGGATCGTCCGGACGATCTCGGCGTGGCTCAGCGTCTCGGGACCCGCGAGCTCGAGGCGGCGGGAGCCGTCGCCGTCGCCGTCGCGCAGGACGGCGTGGACGCAGTCGGCGACGTCGTCGGCCCAGACGGGCTGGAAGCGCGCGCGGCCGTTGCCGCTGATCGGCACGAACGGGGCGACCGCCGCGACGCGGCCGATGAGCGTCGAGTACGGGTCGCCGGGGGTGTAGACGACCGACGGCGCGAGGACGTCGTGGCGCAGCGACGACGACCGGACGGCCTCCTCCGCCAGCGCCTTGGCGCGGTGGAAGCGGGTGCGGTTGTGCGCGCTGGCGCCCAGCGCGCTGAGGAACACGAAGCGCTGCACGCCGGCGCGCTCGGCGGCCTGGACCATCCGCCAGGTCGCGATGCCGTTGAGCTCCTCGATCGACCCGCGCGGCTGGTCGCGCGCGGCGGCCGCGAGGTGCACCACGGTCGTGACGCCGCGCAGCGCGTTGCGGAAGGACGGCGGGTCGGCGAGGTCGCCGAGGGCGATCTGCACGCGCACCCGGTCGGCCCCCAGGCGCCGGGGGTCGCGGACGAGGCAGCGCACCGGGGTCCCCGCAGCGACGAGGCGGCTCAGGAGCGCCGAGCCGACGAGGCCCGTGGCGCCGGTGAGGAGCAGCATCGCCGGGCAGCCTACGCGGACCGGCCGCTCCCCCGCCCCCGCCTACTAGGATCCCCACCTCCCATGGCCTACGTCATCACCGAGCCCTGCGTCGGCACCAAGGACAACTCGTGCGTCGAGGTCTGCCCGGTCGACTGCATCCACCCCACCCCGGACGAGCCGGACTACGACCAGGTCGAGATGCTCCACATCGACCCGGATGAGTGCATCGACTGCGACGCGTGCGTCGAGGCGTGCCCCGTGGACGCGTGCTTCGCCGAGGACCAGGTCCCGGACGAGTGGCAGAGCTTCGTGGCGCGCAACGCCGAGTACTTCAAGGCGAAGTAGCCATCTCCGAGCAGGGGCAGCACCTCCCGATCGAGCCGCGGCTGCACATGGCAGTCGTGGCGTGCATGGACTCGCGCCTGGACGTGTTCAAGGTCCTGGGCCTGAACCCCGGCGACGCGCACGTCCTGCGCAACGCCGGCGGCGTGGTCACCGACGACATGATCCGCTCGCTGGCCATCTCGCAGCGCCTCCTCAAGACCGAGGAGATCGTGCTCGTGCACCACACCGACTGCGGGATGCTCAAGCTCTCCGAGGACACGTTCCGCGAGGAGCTGCGTCAGGAGACGGGCTTCAAGCCCACCTGGGCGGTGGAGGCCTTCGTCGACCTCGAGGACGACGTGCGGCACTCCATGAACCGCATCCAGGCCAGCCCGTTCCTCCTGCACAAGGACAAGGTCACGGGCTACATCTTCGACGTGGACACGCTGGAGCTGCGGCGGGTCGAGCCCGCCGCCTAGCTCCTCGTCCGGCCGGGCCGGCGCGCTAGCCGGCCATCGGCAGGCTCATGCCCGTGGGGGCAGGGCCTGCGGCGACCGGCTCCACCTGGCTGATCGCCAGGATCGGCAGGTCGAACGGCAGCGCCGCGAGCAGGCCGCGCGCCGTGTGGCGCAGCGCCTGGGCGGCGGGGTCGTCCGGGTCCTGGATCGTCAGCGGCGTCCCGATGTCGGCCTGCTCGCGCAGCGGCATGGTCAGCGGGACCTTGCCCAGCAGCGGGGCGTCGAGCTCGTCGGCGAGCTCCTGCCCGCCGCCCTCGCCGAAGATCTGGAAGCGCTCGCCCGACGGGGTGACGAAGCCGCTCATGTTCTCGACGACGCCCGCGATCTCGAGCGAGACCTTGTGGGCCATCTCGGCGGCCCGGCGCGCGACGCGCTGGGCGGTCGGCTGCGGCGTGGTGACGAGCAGGAAGCGCGCGTCGGGCAGCAGCTGGCTCAGCGTCATCGACACGTCGCCGGTGCCGGGCGGCAGGTCGACGAGGAGCACGTCGAGCTCGCCCCAGTCGACGTCCTCGAGGAACTGGGTGAGCGCCTTGTGGAGCATCGGGCCGCGCCAGACGACGGCCGCGTCCTCCTCGACGAAGAAGCCGATGGACATGACCTTCACGCCGTGGGCCTCGAGCGGGATGATCTTGCGCGTCGAGGACACCGGCGGGCGCTGGCCGCCGAGGCCGAGCATCCGCGGGATCGAGTAGCCCCAGACGTCGGCGTCCAGGACGCCGACCTTCTTGCCCTCGGCCGCGAGCGCGGTGGCGAGGTTGGCCGTGACGGTCGACTTGCCGACGCCGCCCTTGCCCGAGCCGACGCAGACGACGTGCTGCACCTGGGCCAGCGCGCCCTCGGGCAGCTGGCCGCGACCGAGCTTGCGCTGCAGCGCCTGCTTCTCGCTCGCGTCCAGGACGTCGAAGCTCACGCCCACCTGGGCGACGCCCAGGCCCTTGACGGCGTTGACGACCGCCGTCTGGAAGTGGCTGCGGATGGGGCAGCCGGCCGTGGTGAGCGACACCACGACATCGACGCGGTCGGCGCCGACCTCCACCGAACGGACCATGCCCAGGGTCACGATGTCCTGGCGCAGCTCGGGGTCGATGACGGCCTTCAGGGCCTCGAGGACTTCCTCACGGGTGGGCATGTGCCCTCCATTGTGGCAACGGATCGGCCGAGCACGACGACGGCCCGCCGAGGGAGGCGGGCCGTCGCGCACGGCATGGGGTGGGAGCGGGCGCTACGAGAGGGCCGCGACGCGCTCGGAGAGCTGCTTCGCGACGCCCGAGCCGGCGGTCAGGCCGGTCTGGGCGAGGTTCTCGATGCGGGCGGTCACGAAGTCGACGCGGGCGTCGAGGTCCTTGCGGTACACGCGGACCTGCTTCTCGACGTCGCGGCGCAGCGCCTTGAGCTCGCGCTCGGCCTTCGTGCGGTTCTGCTTGATCGTGCGCTCGACGCGGGTGCGGCGCTGGCGCAGCTCGCGCTCGAGCTTCGTGCGGTTGCGCTTGACGTCGCGCTCGAGCTGGTTGCGCGCGGTCGTGCCGCGGCGCTCGAAGCGGCGCAGCTGGGTCTGGATCTCCTTCTCGGCCGAGGCGCGGGTGCCGAAGGACGAGCGGAGCTCGGCGACGGCGCCCTCGACGCGCTCACGGGCGATCAGGGCGGCGCCGACCGGCACGAGGACGACGGTCGTGGCGACGTCCTGGACCTGCTCGGCGGTCGTCTTGACCTCCGCTCGAGCCGGGGCGGTCTTGCGGGCCGTCGTGCGCTTGGCGGACTTGGCGGCGGTCTTCGTGTTCGACTTCGCGGCGGCCGTGCGGCGCGTCGTGGTCGCCTTCTTGGCGGTCGTCGAGCGCTTGGTCGCCGCGGCCTTGCGGCGGTTGGTCGCCGGCGTCTTCGTCGCCGCGGTCTTCGCCGTGTCGGCGACGGTCTCGGTGGTGGTGGAGGTGGCGGGTGTGTCGGCCATGGTGGGTGGGGTCCCCTCGGTCGCTTGTAAGCAAGTTACGTCTAAGTCCACTAGGAGCGTACCAGCGAACACATGTTTGTAAACCGCCCGCCCGCGACCGTTACATCGGGGGCGAACGACCGCGCCGAACCGGCCCCGGAGCGGGGACGTCGTGGCTCAGGCGGTGCGCGCGAGCCAGGCGCCCGCGTCGGCCAGCTCGGCCGGTCGCGGCAGGGCCTCGGGGCCGCTCCACGCGGTCGCGAGGGCGGCCTCGCCGGCCTGCTCGACCACCGCGTCGCAGAACGCGCGACCCTGACGGTACTGGCGCAGCTTGAGGTCGAAGCCCAGCAGCGAGTCGAGGACGCGCAGCAGGACCGGCCGCGCGTCGCGGCGCTCCTCCAGGGCGTCGCGCAGCGGGCCGACGTCACCCAGCAGCTCCTCGCCCACCGTGTCCATCACCCACTCGGCGTGGCCCTCGACGAGGCTCATCGCCGCCTGCAGCTCGTCGAGCGCGGCGCCGCGCGTCGTCCCCAGCAGCAGCCCCGCCGGTCCGTGCTCGCGCACGCGCTCGACCAGGCCGAGGACGTCGAGGCGCAGCAGGGCCCGCGGGTCGGGCTTGAGCTCGACGGTCGAGACGAGCGAGCTGACGCGCTCGGCCAGCCAGCCGCGCAGCCACGGCGCGCCGCCGAACTGCACGGCGTGCGTGAGCTCGTGGACGGCGACCCAGCGCACCAGCGCGGCACGATCGACCTCCAGGCCGTCGGCGGCCTCGAGGAGGTTGGGGCCGACGAGCAGCAGCCGCGGCGGCGTCAGGTCCGCGGCGTCCAGGCGCAGGTCGTACTGGCCCAGGACGCGGCGGCCGAGCAGGCCGAGCAGCGCGCCGACCTCCGCGCCGAGGACGACGCCCGCGGCGGCGCGCACCGCGGCCGGCGGCGGGGGCGCCGCCTCGAGCACGGGCCCGAGGACCGCCTCCATGGCCGCGAGGTTCGCGTCCACCCAGGCGGCGCGACCGACCCACTCGAAGGGCGGCACGTCGCCGTCCTCGAGCCGCGCGCGGGCGCGGATGCGCGGCAGTGCGTCGTCGGCCACGCCGACGAGGTCGACCGGGGGCAGCTCGCGCAGGCCGTCGCCGCCCGCGGCGGTGAGGGCGACGGTGCGGGCGAGCCCCCAGTCGATCACGCGACCACGGCGGCCAGCTGCTCGAGCGCCTCGGGCGTCCGCGCGCCGACGACGGGGAAGTGCGGTTCGAGGTCCAGCGGCGCGTCGAGCGCGGACGGCGCGCCGACGAACTGCACGCAGCCGCCGCTCTCGCGGACAACGAGCTGCGCGGCGGCGACGTCGACCGCGCGACAGCGCCACAGCGAGCACATGCCGTCGACGCGGGTGGCGGCGACCTGCGACAGCGAGATCGCCATGGCGCCGATCGCGCGCAGCCGGTGCGTCGCCTGCTGCAGCCCCTCGGAGCTGCGCGCCAGCCAGCGCGGGTCGGCCGACTCGACGGCCACCAGCTCGAGCTTGCCCTCCTCGTTGCGGCGCTCGGGCGGCGGGTGGAGGCGCACGCCGTCGAGGAAGGCCCCCGCGCCGCGCCGCGCGGTCCACTCCTCCTCCGGCCCGAGGTCCAGGACGTAGGCGAACGCGACGTCGGCCATCGTCGGCCCGTCCGCGACGGCGATGGACAGCGCGTGGTGGGTCAGGCCGCGCTTGGCGTTCATCGAGCCGTCGATCGGGTCGACGACCACGAGCACGCCGTCGTCGCCGAAGTCCACGCGGCCGCGCTCCTCGCTGACCGCCGTGAAGCGCGCCCCGGCGTCGTGGAGGCGCTCGAGCTCGGAGAAGACGTGGTCCTCGGCGAGCTGGTCGATGACCAGGGTCCGGTCGCCCCCGCCGCCGGTCTCGCCCGTCTCGACCAGCCGGTCGCCCGTGGTCGGGTGCTGGCGCATGACCTCCTTGAGCCCCTCCCCCGCGGCCCGGCAGGCGGCGAGCCAGTCGTGGGCCAGGGCCGGATGAGCGCTCTCCATGCGCGGCATATCCTAGGCGGGTGCCCGATGCGTCCCGCGGACTCACGCGCGAGCAGGCGCGTGCCGCGGAGCACCGCGGCGGCCCGCTGCTCCTCCTCGGTCCCGCCGGCTCGGGCAAGACGGCGACCCTGGTCGCGCGCTTCGCCCACCTGGTCGAGGTGCGCGGGGTCGCGCCCGAGTCGGTCCTCCTGGTCTGCCTCGGCGGTCCGCAGGCCGACGCGACGCGCACCGACGTCGAGCTCGCGCTCGGCGACCGGCCCTTCGAGGAGCTGCCGGTGCTCGGGGTGCACGACGCCTGCGCGCGGATCCTCCACGACGAGGCCCTCGAGGCGGGCCTGGACCCGTTCACCGTCACGGCCACGCACGCCGACCGCCTGGCGATGCTCCTCGACCGCCTCGACGAGCTGACGCTGCGCGCGCACGACTTCCGCGGCTCGCCGGCGGCCATGCTCGGCGGCGTCCTCGCGCGGATCGACCGGCTCAAGGAGGAGGGCATCACCGCGGCCGACGTCGGACGCTGGGCGGCGGCGCTGCCCGACGACGACCCGCGGGCGGTGCGCGAGCGCGAGTTCGCGGCGCTGCACGCCGCGCACGACGCGATGCTGGCCCAGGCTGGGGCGCTGGACCTCGGCGACCTCGTGCTGCGCACGGAGGCGCTCCTGCGCGGGCGCCCGCACGTGCGCGCGCGGGTGGCGGCCCGCTGGCGCCACGTCCTGGTCGACGAGCTGCAGGACCTCACGCCGGCGCAGTGCCGCGTCGTCGCGCTGCTGGCCGCCGAGCACGGCGACCTCCTCGCCGCGGCCGACCCCGACCAGGCCGTCCTGCGCCCCCAGGGGGCCCCGCGGTCCAACCTGCGCACGCTGGCCGACCGCTTCGGCGGGTTGGAGGAGCTGCGGCTGCCGGGGTCGCTGCGGTGCCCGCCCGCGGTAGCGCGGGCGGCGGCGACGGTCGTCGCCGGCCCGGACGCCGTCGACGGCGGAGGTCCGCCGCAGGACGCGAGCGCCGTGGCGTTCTGGCGCTGCGCGAACGAGCGCGCGCAGGCGCAGGCCGTGGCGGCGCAGGTCGAGCGGCTCGTGCGCGACGGCGCCGACCCGGCGCGCATCGGCGTCCTCGTGCGCAGCGTCCGCCACGAGGGGCGTGCCGTGGCGGTCGCCCTCGACGAGCGCGCGGTGCCCCACCGGCTCGTCGGCGCGGCCGCGCTGTTCGCCCAGGCCGAGGTCCGCGACGTGCTGGCGTGGCTGCGCCTCCTCGGCGACCCCAACGACGCCGGCGCCGCGGTCCGCGCCCTCGCACGGCCCCCGGTCGAGCTGCGCTCCGCGGACATCGCGCGCTGCGTGCAGATCGCGCGGCGGCGCAAGCTCGACATGGTCAGCGCCCTCGCGGCCGCGACCGAGTCGCCGCAGATCGACCCCGCCGCGCGCGAGCGGATCCTCGGCTTCCTCAAGCTCCACCGGTCCTTCGCGGCCGGCCTCGACACCGAGCGGCCCGACCTCTTCGTGCACCGGCTCGTCGACCGCCTCGGGCTGCGCCGGCGCCAGCTGTTCGCCGCCCAGGCCGACGTCGTCGAGCGGCTCGTCGCGCTGGCCAAGCTCGGCGAGCTGGCCGAGCGCTACGCGCGGCGCGACCCGCAGGCCACGCCACGCGACCTGGGCCGCTGGCTCGCCGCGGTCGCCGAGGCCGGCGGGCACGAGGACGAGGAGGGCACCGAGGACGGCGTGCGCGCGCAGGCGGTCCAGGTGCTGTCGATGGGCGCGGCGAAGGGCCGCGAGCTCGACCACGTCTTCGTCCTCGGCCTCCAGGCGTCGCGGATGCCGGGGGCCCGGCGGCGGCTGGTCGAGCCCGTGCCCGACGAGCTGCTGAGCGCCGAGGCCCGCGAGGCGGGCACGCACGGCGCGCACGTCGCCGCCATGCGCCGGCTGCTGCACGTCGCGATGACCCGCGCGCGCAGGACGTTGACGCTGACCTACGCCGAGCGCTCGGACAGCGGCGCGCCCCAACCGCCGTCGCCGTTCTGCGAGGAGGCGCGCGGGGCGCTCGGCCTGGCGTGGGAGGCGCGCGAGGAGGAGCTCTTCGGCCCCGACGAGGCGCTGCACGCGACCTTCGGGCGGCTGCGCGACGAGCTGCTCGGCTCGGTGCGCTCGGTCGGTGCCCGCCTGGGCGAGCTGCGCCTGGACACCGACCTCGACGTCGCCCACGGCGTCACCCGCTACCTCGAGCTGCTCAAGCTCAGCGCGCTCATGGCGCGTCCCGACGGCCAGTCGGTCGCCGACGCCCTGCCGGGCATCAACGCGGCGATCCTCCAGGCGGCGACGGCCACGCAGCGCGAGGTCCTGCAGACCTCGCCGCTGGACGAGCTGCTGCTGGCCTCCGAGCAGGACGCCGCCGTGCGCGCCGCGGCGGTCGCCGCGCGCGAGGAGCCGTCGCTCGAGCCGTTCCTGCCCCGCCGCGGCGACGGCCTCGCGCTCTCGGCGTCCGACATCGACACGTACCGGACGTGCCCGCTGAAGTACAAGTTCGCGCGGGTCTTCCGGATCCCGCAGGAGCCGACGACCAACCAGCGCTTCGGGATCGTCGTCCACCAGGTCCTCGAGCGCTACCACCAGTCCGGCGGGCGCACGGTGGACGAGCTGCTCGGGCTGCTCGACGCGGCCTGGCGGCGCGGCGGGTTCACCGGCGGCTCGGACGAGGAGGTCCAGCTGCGCGTGAAGGCCGACGACGCCCTGCGCCGCTACCACCAGCGCTCGCTCGCCGACGACGGCGAGCCGCTCTGGTTCGAGAAGGCGTTCCAGTTCAAGCTCGGCCCGCACGTCCTGCGCGGCCGCGTCGACCGCGTCGACCGCCTCCCCGACGGCTCCTACGAGCTCATCGACTACAAGACCGGACGCCCCCGCACGAAGGCCGCCCTGCGCGAGGACGTCCAGCTCGCGCTGTACGCCGTGGCCGCCCGCGAGGCGTGGGACATCGAGCGCTCCGTGCAGTCCTACCTCTACGTCCTCGACGACGAGAAGGTCCCGCTGCCCGCCGACGAGGTCGACCAGGACTGGATCACCGACACGGTCCTCGAGGTCGCCGACGGGATCCTCGGCCAGGGCTTCGAGCCCACGCCCTCCTACGCCGCCTGCTCCATGTGCGACTTCCGCATCGCCTGTCCGGCGGCCGAGCGCTAGAGCAGGAGCAGCAGGACGACCAGCAGCCCGAGGACGCCGAACCCGGCGAGGGCGAAGTAGACCGCGCGCGGGCGCTCGCTGAGCTCCGCGATGGGGACCGCCTCGGGCATGCCGGCGCGCCGGCGCGGTGATCGGGGCCCGGCGATCACGCGGACGGACTCCCCCGGGGCGGCGGCATCCCGCGGCTCCGGGTCGGGCAGGTCCGCGATCGCCATCGGCTGCGTCTCGTCGGGCTCGTCCTCGACCGCGAACGGCCGGGTGGCGTCCGGGTCGGCGTCCTCGGAGACGCGGGCGGGGACCCGGGCGCGCGCCGGCTGCACGCGCTCCTCGCGGTCGCGGAGGCGCTCGAGCTCGTCGCGCAGCCGCGCCACCTCCGCCCGGGCCTCGTCGAGGTCGCCCTGGCGGGCGGCCGACTCCCGCCGCAGGTCGCCGATGGCCCGGCGCAGGCCCTCGGCCTCGTCCTGGGCGTGCTCGCGCTCGCGGCGCACCGCCTCCAGCTCCTTCACGGCGAGCGACAGCTCGTCGCGCTCACGGCGCACGGCCTCGAGCTCGGCGACGGCGCCCTGGAGCTGCTCGCGCTCCCGGCGCAGGGCGGCGGCCTCGCCGGCGGCGCCGCGCAGCGCGGCGAGCTCCTGCTCCACGGCCACGCGCCCGTCCTCGAGGCGATCGCGCTCGCGACGGGTGCGGTTGAGCTCGCGGGCGAGCTGGGCGAGGCGGTCGGAGCCGCCGTCGTCGGGCTCAGGGAGGCGGACGCGGATGCCGGGCGCGAGGAGGACGAGGTCCTCGGCGAGCGCGGTGGGGGGCAGGACGAAGCGGGCGCGCAGGACCCCGTCCGTCGCGCCCGCGCTGCCGGGGACGGGTGTGACCTCGGTGGGGCCGGCGCACAGGCGGACGGCGTCGCCGACGACGTCGTCGGAGGGCCAGCGACCCTCGAGCTCCACGACGCAGACGCCCTCGGCCACCTCCTCGGCGGCCAGGCGCAGGAGCTCGAAGCCCTCGGTCACTGCGCGTCCGGCGGCAGCCGCAGCGGCTGGGTCGGGTCGGGCTCGTCGGCGCTGGGCGCGGGCTGGCGGCGGTCGACCGCCGGGACCTCGCGCACCTCGTCGTCGTGCGGCGGCGTCGGCTCGGGCTCACGCGCGGGCGGCGGCGGCGCGTCGACCTCGTCGGGCTCGGGCCGCCGCGGGCCGCCGAAGAGCGAGCCCCCACGCGGTGCGGGTGCCGTCGTCGGCGCGTCGTGCGGCGTGGGCGGCGTGGCCGCGGACCCCGCGACGGTGCCGTCCGGACCCTCCGCGGGCGAGCGGCGGTCGGCCACGTCGACGGAGATCGAGATCCGCGCGAGGCCGAGGACGGCGCCCGCGCTCATGAGCGCGGTCGCGGCGAGGCCGAGCCATGCGCCCTCGCTCAGCGGGATGGACGTGTCGCCCCCACCCACGTCGTCGAGCAGCTGGATGACCGGCGGCGGGTGGATGAGCTGCAGCGCCACGACGGCGAAGGCGAGCACCGGCAGCCAGCGCAGCAGCGTGTCGGGCACGACGTCCTCGCGCAGCGCCGCGGCGATCGTCGCCAGCGCCAGCGCAGCGAGCGCGAGGTCGAGCACCTCGAAGGACTCCCACGCCGACGCCTCGTCGTACCACTTGAGGAACAGCGAGACGAGCAGCAGGACGGCGCCCGCGGCCGAGAGCGTGCGTCCGAGGTCGAACTGGCGGAGCATCGTGGTCCCGGTTCCCCGGCGGACCGCCGGCGACACCCTCGCCTAGCGCCCGCCGGCCACGTCGGGCCCGTCGCCGGGCCCGCGCTGGCGCAGGAAGCGCTGGAACTCGCGGGCCAGCACGTCGCCGGAGGGCAGCGCCGACGGGTCCAGGTCGGCCTCCTCCTCCTGGGCGGCCTGCTCGAGGCGCTCGACGAACGCCTGGACGTCGGGGTCCGCCTGGACCGCGAGCGACACCTGACGCTCGTAGTCGGCCGTGGCGGACTCGAGCTCGGCGGCGTCGACGGTGATGCCGACGACCGACTCGAGCTTGCGCACGAGCGCGAGCGCGGCCTTCGGGTTGGGCGCCGCGGCCACGTAGTGCGGGACGCTCGCCCACAGCGACGTCGACGGCATCCCCGCCTCCTGGCACGCCGCGTGCAGCACGCCGACGATCCCCGTCGGCCCCTCGTAGGACGTCGGCGAGACGCCGATCCGCGAGGTCTCCCCGCCCTGGCCGACGATGCCCGAGATGCCGACCGGCCGGGTGTGCGGCACGTCGGCCAGGAGCGCGCCGAGCGTCACGACGGTCTGGACGCCGAGCGCCTCGGCGAGGTCGACCACCAGGCGCGAGAACGTGCGCCACCGGTGGCTGGGCTCGGGCCCCTGCAGCAGGACGAGGTCGCGCTGCGCGAACGGCGCGCGGCCCTCGTACACCTCGATCGACGGCCACTCGATCTCGCGCGTCTGCGCGTCGACGATCGAGATCTTCGGCCGGCAGGCCTGGAAGTCGAAGAACTCCTCGGGGTCGATCTGGGCGAAGCGGGTCGCGCCGAGGGACGCGCCGACGAAGCGCAGCGCGGCAGAGGCCGCATCGCCCGCGTCGTTCCAGCCGGTGAACGCGCACACGAGCGCGGGTGCCCGCAGGCCGTCCGGCCGGCTCTCCCAGATCAGCGGGTTCATGCACCGCGAGGGTACTCCCGGTCGCCTCGCCCCCTCCAGGGCGCCGGACCGCCGTGGCCGGCCCTAGGGTCCGTGGCCGATGCCCCAGACGGTCGCCACCCTGCGCGCCGGCGACGAGCTCGCCGCCGTCCTGGCCTGCACCCGCAAGGACCGGCTGACGGCGCGCAGCGGCGCGCCCTACCTCGCCCTGGAGCTGCGCGACCGCACCGGCGCGATCCCGGGCCGCGCGTTCCGCGACGCCGACGCCCTGGCCGCCGGCTTCGACCGGGGCGACCTCGTCCGCGTGACCGGCCTGGTCGAGCGCTTCGGCGACCAGCTCCAGGTGCAGGTGCGCACCATCGTCCGCGCCGACCCGCGCGAGGCCGACCCCGCCGCCTTCCTGCCGGTCGCCTACCGCGACCTCGACGAGCTCGACGGCTTCCTCGAGCACCTCGCCCGCGAGGTGCACGACCCCGGGCTGCGCGGGCTGCTCGCGCTCCTGCTCGACGACGGCGACGTGCGCGCGGCGATGCGCCGCGCGCCGTGCACCCGCAACGGCCACCACGCCTACCTCGGCGGCCTGCTCGAGCACACTGTCGCCGTCGGGACGCTCGTGGTGGAGGTCACGCAGCTGCACCAGGGACTCGACCGCGACCTCCTGCTCACCGCCGCGCTCGTCCACGACCTGGGACGCACCCGCGAGTTCACCTACGGCGCCGAGATCGGCCTCAGCGACGAGGGACGGCTGCTCGGCCACGTCGAGCTCGGCCTGCGGATGCTCGCCGAGCGCGCGCCCCGCGTCGCCGGGCTCAGCGCCGAGCGCCGGCTCGCCCTGGAGCACTGCGTCCTGACCCACCACGGGCCCGACGCCGCGGGACGGGCGGGGGCCGGTTCCCGGTTCGCCAGCGTCGAGGCGCTCGCCCTCTTCCGCCTCAACGCCGTCGACGCCGCCGTCAAGGGCGCGATCGACCACGGGCTCGGCCTCGACGGGGGCGGGTAGCCTGAGGACGGTGAGGCCGCTCGCCGTCACCGCCATCGGTCGCGACCGGCCCGGCATCGTCGCCGCCCTGACCGGCGTGCTCGTGGCCCACCGCGTGAACCTCGCCGACTCCCAGATGGGGCTCCTCGGCGGGCGCTTCAGCATGCTGCTCGTCGTCGAGCCGCCGCCGGAGGCCGACCTCGCGCTCCTGCAGGAGGACCTCGGGCGCATCGCCGACGACCTCGGGCTCGACGTCGTCGCCGTCCACGAGGTCGGCGAGGGCGCCGAGGACCCGGCCGACCCGACCCACCTGCTGACCGTCTACGGCGTCGACCACCCGGGCATCGTCCACGCCGTCACGACCGAGCTCTCCCGCCGCGACGTCTCGATCACCGACCTCTCGACCCGGCGCGTCGAGGACGGCGACGAGGACCCGCTCTACGCGATGATGCTCGAGGTCGCCACGCCACCGTCGATGAGCGACGACGACGTCGCCGCGGCGCTCGAGCGCGTGGCCCGCGAGCAGGACCTCGACGTGGTGGTGCGGCGCCTCGGCGTCGAGGACGACGCCTAGGCGATCCCCTCCGGCGCGAGCGCCACGAGGACGGCCTGCAGCAGCGCCGCCTCGTTGAACGGCTTCTGCACGAACGCCACGCCGCCCTCGCGCACGCCCTCGCGGACGACGACGTCCTCGGTGTGGCCCGACATGAAGACGACCCGCAGCCGCGGGTGCAGCTCGACCGCCCGGTCGGCGACCTCCTGGCCGCTCATGCCCGGCATGACGACGTCGGTGAGCAGGAGGTCGACCGTCTCGTCGATGCGCTCGAGCGCCTCGTCGCCGTCGGCCGCCTCGACGACCGCGTAGCCCGCCGCCTCGAGGATCCGCCGCGCCTGGGCCCGCACCGGCGTCTGGTCCTCCACGAGCAGGATCCGCCCACTGCCGTGCGCGCGCGTGGCGACCGGTCCGACCGGCGCCACGCCGCGCGCCGCCTCGTCGGTGCCCGGCAGGTCGACGGTGATCGTCGTCCCCGCGCCCGGCGCGGTCTCGAGGTCGACCGCCCCGCCCGAGTCGGCCACGATGCCCTGGACGGTCGCGAGGCCGAGGCCCGTGCCCTCGCCGCTGGCCTTCGTGGTGAAGAACGGCTCGAAGGCGCGCTCGGCGACGTCGGGCTCCATGCCCGGGCCGTCGTCGCAGACCTGCACGCGCGCGCCGCCCGACGGCGACCGGGTGACGACGACGCGGATCGTCCCGCCCTCCTCGGCCAGGGCGTCGCGCGCGTTGATCACGAGGTTGAGCAGGACCTGCTCGATGCGGGCCGGGTCGGCGAGCACCGGCGGCACGCCGTCCTCGCGCACGACGACGAGCTGCACGCGCTCGGTGAGCGACCGGCGCAGCAGGCCGTCGAGGTCCTCGACGAGGTCGCCGAGGTCGACGACCTCGGGCTGCACGACCTCGCGCCGGGAGAAGATGAGCAGCTGGCGCACGAGGCGCGCGGCGCGCTGTGCGGCACGCTCGATCTCCTCGACGTCCTCGCGCACCGGGCTGCCGGGCGCGGCCTCCTTCAGGGCGAACCCCGCGCAGGTGATGATCACCGACAGCAGGTTGTTGAAGTCGTGCGCGACCCCGCCGGCGAGGCGGCCGACCGTCTCGAGGCGCTGGGACTGCGCGAGCCGGCGCTCGAGCTCCGCGCGCTCGGTGGTCGAGCGCCGGCGCTCCGTGACGTCGGTGGCGATGCCGCACACGCCGGAGACCCGGCCGTCGTCGTCGAAGATCGGGAACTGCAGGCTCAGGAACTCGACCGGGCTGCCCGCCGCCGTGTGCACGCGCGCCAGCACCTCGACGTCGCGGGCCGTCTCGAGGACCTGGAGGTCGAGCTGCTCGACGCGGACCGCCTCGTCGGGGTCCAGCACCTCGGAGGCGGTGCGGCCGACGACCTCGTCGGAGCCCACGCCGTAGAGCGCCTCCCACCGCCGGTTGACCAGGACGTAGCGCAGGGCCGGGTCCTTGACGAAGATGACCGCGGGCGCGTTGTCGACGATCGCCTGCAGGCGGACCTCGCCGGCGCGGCGGTCGGCCTCCGCGCGCCGGCTCTCGGTCACGTCGACGAGCTGGCAGAGGAAGGAGACGTCGTCGCCCAGCAGCAGGGAGACGTGCTGGACGACGTGGATCGTCGAGCCGTCGGCGTGGCGCAGGCGCTTCTCGACCGCGTAGGACTGCCGCCGGCCCTCCAGCAGCTCGCGCAGCGGCTGGGCGTCGAGCTCGCGGTCGGCCGCCAGGACGAGCTCGTCGAGCTTGTGCCCGCGCAGGTCCTCCTCGTCGCGGCCCAGCATGCGGGAGACCGACGGGTTGACCCGCAGCCAGCGCCGGCGGCCGTCGAGCAGCGCCATGCCGATCGGCGCGTCGTCGAAGGCGCGGCGGAAGAGCTGCTCGGCCGAGCGCAGCGCGTCCTCCACCCGCCGGCGCTCCGTGACGTCCTGGCAGGTGCCGCGCACGAGCACCGGCGTCCCGTCGGGACCCAGGACGACGTCGCCGCGCGCGTGGACGTGGACGACCTCGCCGTCGGGCCGCACGACGCGGTAGTCCGTCGCCCAGCCCTCGCCGTCGACGATCGCGGAGCCGACCTCGCGCGCGACGCGGCTGCGGTCGGCGGGGTGGACGCGGTCCAGCGCGTCCCCGTAGGCGTCGGGCGGGCTGCCCATCGGCACGCCGTAGATGCGGTGCAGCTCGTCGGACCAGGTGACGCGGTCCTCGACGACGTCCCACTCCCACGAGCCCAGGCGGGCGATCTGCTGGGCCTCGGCGAGCTTGGCCTCGTTGTCGGCGAGGCGGTCGAGCGCCATCCGGGCGCGGCTGACGTCCTCGATGACGCAGGCGTAGGCCAGCGGCGCGCCACCGGGGTCGCGCACCAGCGTGCCGACGACGCGCCCGACCACGACGTGGCCCTCGGCGTGGCGGAAGCGGCGGTCGACGCGGTAGCCGGGCAGCGCGCCCTCGAGCATCGCGCGGCGCTCGCGGGCGACCTCGTCTCGCGCGCGGCCGACCTCGAGCTCGGCGATCTCGCGGCCGACGAGCTGGTCGCGCGTGCGGCCGAGCATGCGGCACAGCGCCGGGTTGACGTCGTGGATGCGCCCGTCGGGCAGGATCAGCGCGAAGCCCGCGGGCGACGCGGCGAAGGTCTGGGCGAGGCCGGTGACCGCGCGCTCGGCCTCCCCACCGAGGTCGCGGGCGGTGGCCACGACGAGGTCGAGCTGGCGGTCGTGGCGGGCGCGCAGGCCCAGCCAGCGCACCTGGCCCGCGGGGGACAGCGAGCGCACCGCGAAGCCCTCGAGCGGGGGGCCGCCGTCGACCAGCGCGGCGAGCGCCACGGTGACGCGCTCGCGGTCGTCGGGGTGCAGCGCGTCGGCCAGCGGGCGCCCGACGAGCTCGTGCTGGGGCCAGCCCGTGACCTCGGTGACCGCCTGGTTGACGCGACGCAGCAGGCCGCGGCGGTCGAGCACGGCCATCGGCTCGTGGGCGAGGTCGACGAGCCGCACGTCGGCCGCGCCGGGCGCCCCGGCGACGCGCAGGCGCGAGCGGCCGTCGTCCATCGCGCCTCAGCGTACGCCAGCGACTTCAGGCGGTCCAGCGTCCCAGAGCGGTAGGATCGCGCCCTTCACGCTGGGGAGAGCGTGCACCACCGGGGCGATGGCGGTCATGGACAGAGATCCGATGGTCCAGGCGACGAGGCGCGGGAGCGACGCGCCTCCGGCGCCCGGTGCCCACTTCCTCAACAACGTGCTGGCCGCCGCGGCGAGCTACGTGGAGGAGGACCCGGACCTCGCGCGCGACCTCCTCGCCGAGCTCGGCGCCTTCCTGGCCTACCGGCTGCGGCGCGACCTCGAGCCCGTCCCGCTGGACGAGGAGCTGGCGTTCACGCGCTCGTACCTGCGCCTCGAGCAGGGGCGCTTCCCCGACCGGCTGCAGGTCGACGTCGCCGTGGCGCCCGCCGGGGCCCCGCCCGTCACCCCGCTCGTGCTGCAGGAGCGCGTGCAGGACGCGGTCGGCCAGCGGCTGCGCGAGCGTCCCGGCGCCCTGCGCGTCGCGCTCCGTCCGGCCGCCGACGGGCGCACCGTGCGCCTCGACCTGTCCGACTGGCCCGGCGGGCAGGAGCCCGAGCGCGTCGCCATCGACCTGGGGGGCGCATGAGCGTGGACGGCGCGGCGCGCAGCCTTCGCATCCTCGCCGTCGACGACGAGCCGCGCGCGCTGCTCGACGTGCGTCGCCAGCTCGAGCGATCACCGCTCGTGGCCAGCGTCGAGACGGCCACCGGCGCCCGCGACGCGCTGGTGAAGCTCAGCGGCGCCCGCTACGACGGGCTCTTCCTCGACGTCCAGATGCCCGAGATCAAGGGCATGGCGCTGGCCCGCCTGCTGCGGCGCTTCACCGAGCCGCCGGCCGTCGTCTTCCTCACCGGTCACCCGTCGGCGGCGGTCGAGGCCTTCGAGGTCGAGGCGGTGGACTTCCTGGTCAAGCCCGTCGGGCGCGACCGGCTGCAGACCGCGCTCGAGCGGGTGCACGCCCACGCGCGTGCCCGCCGGCCCCAGGCGGCGCCCGCCGAGGCCGCCGCGCCGGCGCCCGCGGGCGTCGAGGAGCCGGCACGCGGCACCGGTGGTCCCGACGTCGTGGCCGTCGACGCCCCGCGCGGCGGCGCCAAGCGCCTCGTGCGCCTCGACGCCATCACCACCGTCCAGGCCAACGGCGACTACGCGCGCATCGCCTGCGACGACGGCCGCTACCTGCTGCGCGTCCCGCTGACGACGCTCGAGTCCGAGTGGGAGCCCGCCGGCTTCGCGCGGGTCCACCGCGGCTGGCTGGTCAACCTGCGCCGGGCGGTCGAGCTGCGCGGGGAGGTCAACGGCACCGCCGTGCTGGCGCTCGACGACGGCACCGAGGTGCCGGTCGCCCGCCGCCACGTCGCCGCGCTGCGCCGCCGGCTGCAGGTCTAGGCCCGGAAGACCGCCCCCGGGCGCGCCAGGTCGACCGGGCCGGGGAACCGCGACCGCGCCCGCTCCTGCTTGCGCGCGTCCTCGCCGTCGAGCCACGGGCTCAGGTGCGTCAGGACGAGCCGCCCGGCGCCGGCGCGGGCGGCGACGCCGGCCGCCTGGTCGGCGGTCATGTGGCCGAAGCGCTCGACGTCGGGCGAGGGGTCGAGCGCCGAGGCCTCGAGGACGACGAGGTCCGCGCCGCGGCAGTGCTCCTCCAGCGCCGCGCTCGGCGGGCTGTCGGCGCCGTAGACCAGCGCGACGTCGCCGAGCCCGACGCGGATGGCGAAGCACGGCCCGCGGTGGCCCGTCGCGGCGAAGGTCAGCTCGAGCTCGCCGAGGCGCAGCCGGTCCGGCGGGGCGTAGGTGTGCAGGGCGAAGCCCGCGGCGAACCGGCCGGGCTCGCCGACCGCCGCGGCGAGCGCCTCGAGGACCTCCGGACCGCCCTCCCGGGGGACGTGCAGGGCGATCGGCCCCCGCGCGCCCCGCAGCGGCGCCAGCACCTCCTGGGTCATCGCGTTGGAGAGCGGGACGAGGTCCAGGACGTGGTCCTGGTGCATGTGCGAGACGACGATCGCGTCGAGCTCGGCGAGCGCGCCGCGCTCCCAGAGCCCGGGCAGCGCACCGGGCCCGCAGTCCAGCAGCACCGTGGTGCCGCCGCCGCGCACGAGGTAGCTCGAGCACGGCGCGCCCAGGGGCGTCGCCATCGCGCAGCCGACGACCTCGAGCTCGAGCGCGCTCATCGGCCGGGATCCTCGCGCAGGCCACGGCGGGCCATGGTGAACGCGACGTAGAGCAGCAGCAGCGCGAAGGCGACCTCGACGGCGCGCTCGGGCACCGCGTTGACGACGAGGACGCCCACGACGGCACCGGGCACCGCGGTGGCGCCCAGCAGCAGGCCGTCGCGCAGGCGCAGGTTGCCGTAGCGGCGCTGGTTGGCGGCGCCGACGAGGGCGACCGGGACGATCGCCAGCAGCGACGTCGCCTCGGCCTCGACGTGGCCGTGGCCCGCCGCGACGACGAGCACCGGGACGAACAGCACGCCGCCGCCGACGCCGAGCATCCCGCTCAGCAGACCGGCGGCGATGCCGACGAGGACGAGGGTCATCCGACGAGCAGCCGGACCGCGGTGACGGCCAGCAGGAGGCTGAAGAGCAGGGAGATGCCACGCCGGGGGACGCGCTGCTGGAGCCACGTGCCGGCGAGGACGCCGCCGACCGCGGGGACGCCGACGAGGGCGGCGTCGCCCACGTCGAGGTTGCCGTAGGCGGCGTGGACCGCCGCGCCGGCGGCGGCCATGACGACGATCGCCGCGAGCGACGTGCCGGTCGCCTCGCGCTCCTCGTAGGCCATCCACAGCACGAGCAGCGGGACGATGACCGTGCCGCCGCCGACGCCGAAGAGGCCGGAGAACAGCCCGGCCGACCCCCCGATGGTGACGAGGGCGGCCCGTCGCGACATCGGCAGGGAGCCTACGGCGCGCAGGCCGGCCTGCAGGGCGCGGGGATCGGGCACGCTGCTGCGAGAATGGCCCACGTGACGCCGACGGCCGCCCTGCAGGACGCGCTCGCCCCGCTCGTGGCGACCCCGTCGCGCTCCGGGGTCCTGCTCGACGTGGACGGCACGCTCGCGCCGATCGTCCGCCACGCCGACGATGCGCACGTCCCCGAGCCGACGCGCGCGCCGCTCATCAAGGTGGCGCGGGGCTACGGCCTGGTCGCGTGCGTGAGCGGCCGCCGGGCCGCGACCGCACGGCGGATCGTCTCGCTGGGCTCGATCACCTACGTGGGCAACCACGGGGCCGAGCTCCTGCGCGGCGGCGCCACGGAGCCCGAGCTCGACCCCGAGGTCGCCCAGGGGCGCGCCGCGGTCCGCGACTTCGCCTTCCGCGAGTGGGACAGCGACGAGCTGCGCCGGCTGCGCGTGCGCGGCGAGGACAAGGACGTCATCTGCGCGTTCCACTGGCGCGGCGCTCCCGACGAGGACGCCGCCGAGACCGCGGTGCGCGACGTCGCGGCGCGCGCCGAGGCCGCCGGCCTCGTGACGCACTGGGGGCGCAAGGTCCTGGAGGTCCGCCCGCCCGTCGAGCTGCACAAGGGCCGGGGCGTCCGCGCGGTGCTCGGGGACACGTCGCTGGCGGCGGCGCTCTACGCGGGCGACGACCGCACGGACCTCGACGCGTTCCGTGCGCTGCGCGAGGCGGTGGCCGAGGGCACGCTCGAGCATGCGCTGTGCGTCGGCGTCGCCTCCGACGAGACGCCCGAGGAGCTCGAGGCGGAGGCCGACGTCGTCGTCGACGGGCCCGCCGGGGTGCGGGCGATGCTCGAGGCGCTCGCGGCCGCGCTCTAGGGCGAGAGCCGCCGGTGCGCTTCGCCGACCTGCTGCGGGCGACCGTCCTCCTCAGCGCCGCCGCGGGCACGACGCTCGCCGTGCTGACCGTCGCCGGCGCGACGCGGGTGCAGGACGACGCGCTCGTGCTCGTGTGCACCGCGTGGTGGGCGGTGGCGGGCCTGCTCGGCGGGTGGCTGGGCCGCGGCGCGGCCGCGTCGGAGGCGACCGCCACGGCGATGGCCACCGCCCGGGCCCAGACGACGCTGCCCGAGCTGCGGCCGGGCGTCGCGCTGCTCAACCGCCTGTGGCCGCTGCTGGCGCTCGTGGTGGCGGCGGGCGTCGTCGCCCTCTGGGTCCCGCAGGTCGCGGGCGTGGCGACGGGGTTCCTGCTGCTGTGGTCGCTGCTGTGGCGCCGGCAGGAGGCGGCGGTCCGCGCCGTCGAGGACCGCGACGGCGCGACGTTCTACGTCGAGCGCACCTCGCCGTTCGAGCCGGTGAAGCTCGTGCGCGTGCCGGGCTTCCGCCGTGAGGTCCCGACGCAGCCCGCCGAGGGCGTCTAGAACGCCCCGGCGATCGCGGCGATCAGCGGCGCGAAGAGCAGGGCCGGCAGGAAGTTGCCGACCTTGACGTCCTGGACGTCGAGGAGCTTCAGGGCGATCCCGATGATCAGGACGCCCCCCGCGCTCGTGAGCGCGAGGAGCTCGTCGCTGCCCTCGGTGAGGACGCTGTCGAAGACGCCGGCGAACAGCGTGAGGCCGCCCTGGTAGACGAGGATCGTCAGGACGCTGAGACCGACGCCCCAGCCCAGCGAGGCGGCGAGGGCCACGGACGCGAAGCCGTCGAGCAGGGCCTTGGTGGCCAGCGCCTCGTAGTCGCCCGTCAGGCCGTCCTGGATCGAGCCGACGACGGCGAGCGGGCCGACGCAGAACAGGAGGCTGGCGGTGAAGAACGCCTCGGAGACGCTCGAGTGCCCTTCGTCCTTGGTGGTCCAGCGCTGGAGGCGGTCGCCGAGGGCGGCCAGGCGGTCCTCGATGCGCAGCGCCTCGCCGGCGATGCCGCCGAGCAGGACGCCGCCGAGGACGAAGAGCGTGTTCGTGTCGCGCCAGGCCAGGGCGAGGTCGATGCCGATGACCCCCGTGACGAGGCCGAGGCCGAAGAGCACGCGCTGCTGGAGGCCGGCCGGCAGGCGCGCGCCGACGAGCCGCCCGGCCAGCGTGCCGGCCAGCACGGCGCCGATGTTGATGAGCGTGCCGGTCACGCCGACGGCATGATGCTCGGTCGTGGCGCCCGACGTGCTCCTCGTCTGCCTGGGCTCGACCGCCGGGCTGCGCGCGGCCGAGGACGAGCTGGCGTCGTCGCTCGAGCGTGCGGGAGTGGGCGTGCGGCGGGCGGTCCCGCGGGCGCCGGGCGAGGTGCGCACGCTGGCCCTGACGGACCTGGTGTGGGCGCGGGCGGCGCGGGCGGCGGCGCGCGAGGCGCTGCGGTCGGCGCGGCCGCGGGCCGTCGTCTACTCGACGACGACGGCGGCGGCGCTGTGGCCCGAGCCGGGGGCGATCCGCTTCGACGCGCTCGCCGCGGTGAACCGCCCCGGCCGCCACGGGGTCTGGCAGCGGCCGGTGGAGCGCCGCCGGCTCGCGGCGGCGCCGCTGCTCGTGCCCCAGGACGCGGGGGCGCTGGCGGAGGCGGGGGTCGCGGTGGCGCAGGAGCGGGTCGTCGTCGTGCCGATCCCGGTCGAGCCGAGCGGGCCCGCCGGGGGGACGCGCGACCTCGCGGCGATCACCTACGCGACGAACCCGGCGAAGAAGGGCCTGGACCGGGTGCTCGCCGCCTGGGCGGCGGCGCGGCGGCCGGGCGAGGAGCTGGTGGTGGCGGGCGTCGACGCGCAGCAGGGCGCGGCGTTCGGGCCGGTGGAGGGCGTGCGCTTCGCGGGCCGCCTGGAGCCGACCGCGTACCGGGCGCTCGTGCGCCGCGCGCGGGTCTTCGTCACGGCGCCCCGCCGCGAGGACTTCGGCCTCGCCCAGCTCGAGGCGCTGGCCGACGGCTGCCGGGTCGTGACGACACCCGCGCCGGGGCCCTACGCGGCGCTGCCGGTCCTGCGGGGTCTCGGGGACGGGTTCGTCGTCGAGGAGGCCGCGCTGGCGGGCGCCCTGCGCGCGGCGCTCGACGCTCCGGACGACGGCTGGGCCGAGCGGGCGCTCGCCGCGGTCGCCCCGTTCCGGCGCGCCAGCGTGGACGCCGTGGTCGCCGAGCGGCTGGTTCCCGCGCTCCTCGACCGCTAGCCGCCGTGCGACGAAGGGGACAGTCCCCTTCTTCGCATCGCCGTCGCGGGGTAGGCGCTCGTGCATGCGCGCGATCGTGATCGACGAGTTCGGCGACGCCGACCGGATGCAGCTGCGGGAGGTCGACGACCCGAAGGTCGGACCGGACAGCGTCCTCATCCGGGTCCAGGCGGCGGGCATCAACCCGGTCGACACGAAGATCCGCCAGGGCCGGCTCGAGGGCGGCTTCCCCCACCACTTCCCGCTCGTGCTGGGCTGGGACGCCGCGGGCGTCGTCGAGGCGGTCGGCCCGGCCGTCGTCGACCTCGAGCCGGGCGACCCGGTCTACGCGTACTGCCGCAAGACCGAGATCGCCGCGGGGACCTACGCCGAGCTCGCGGCGATGCCGGCGGGCGCGGTGGCGCGGCGGCCGCGGTCGGTCGACGTCGTGCACGCCGGCGGCCTGCCGCTCGTCGGGCTCACCGCCTGGCAGGCGCTCGTGGAGGGCGCGCGGGTCGAGGCGGGCCAGACCGTGCTCGTCACGGCCGCGTCGGGCGGCGTCGGCCACGTCGCGGTGCAGATCGCCCGGGACCTCGGCGCCCGCGTCGTCGGCACCGCGTCGGAGCGCAACCACGACTTCGTGCGCTCGCTCGGCGCGGACGCGGTCGTCGACTACGGCGCGCAGGACGTCGAGGCGGCCCTGCGCGAGGCGGCGCCCGAGGGCTTCGACGCCGCCCTCGACCTCGTGGGCGGCGACGGGCAGGCGCAGGCCGAGGCGGTGCTCAAGGACGGCGGCGCGCTCGTCTCGATCGTCGACCCGTCGGTCAAGGAGCGCTCCCGCGTCCGCGGCCACTACACGTTCGTGCGTCCCTCGGCCGCGGAGCTCGTCGAGCTCGCCGAGCGCGTCGACGACGGCCGGCTGCGCGTCGAGGTCCAGGAGACCCTCCCCCTCGAGCGGGCCGCGGACGCCCACCGGCTCCTCGAGCGGGGCCACGTCCGCGGCAAGGTCGTCCTCGAGGTGTGAGAAGCAGGGGACTGTCCCTTTCTTCGCACGCCCCCGCGCACCGTCTCCACGAAGTGCCTGCAAACGGGCGGGTGAGAAGGAGGGGTCTGACCCCTTCCTCTCACCGCGCGCGCTTGCGCAGGGGCGCGAAGTCCCTCCAGGGGAGGGTGTTGACGACGTCGTCCTTGGTCAGCCAGGCGCGGCGCGCCGTGGCGACGCCCCAGCGGGTGACGTCCAGCGTCTCGGGGCCGTGGGCGTCGGAGTTGATGACGATCGGGATGCCGGCCTGCGCCGCGGCGCGCGCGTGGGTCTCGCGCAGGTCGCGGCGGTTGGGGTTGCCGTTGATCTCGAGCATCGAGCCCGTGCGCCTGGCGGCGTCGAGGACCGCGTCGAGGTCGAAGGTGTAGCCCTCGCGCCGTTCGATGAGGCGGCCGGTCGGGTGGCCGAGGCAGTCGATCATCGGGTGCTCGAGCGCGGCGACGATGCGCTTGGTCATCTCCGCCTCGCCCATCTGGAACTGGGTGTGGACCGAGCCGACCACCCAGTCGAGCTGGGCGAGCACGTCGTCGTCGTAGTCGGGCCGGCCGTCGGGGAGGATGTTCGTCTCGGTCCCGATGAGCAGCGTGAAGCCGTCCATGGACGCGTCGACCTCGCGCACGCGCTCGACCTGGCGCAGCAGCTCGTCGGCGGGGACGTCGTTGCCGAAGCCGTGCGTCGCCGAGTGGTCGGTGATGCAGAGGTACTCGAGGCCGCGGGCCTGCGCCGCGTGCGCCATGCCCTCGATCGTCGCGCGGCCGTCCGAGGCGATCGTGTGGCAGTGCAGGTCGCCGCGCAGGTCCTCCTGGGTGACGAGCTCCGGGTGGATGAAGCCGGCGTCGAGCTCGCCGCGGTCCTCGCGCAGCTCGGGCGCGATCCACGGCAGACCCAGCAGCGCGTAGACCTCCTCCTCGGTCGCGCAGCGGTGCGTCGTGCCCGTCGCGTCGTCCAGCACGCCGTACTCGGAGACGTGCAGCCCCTTGCGCACCGCCATCTCGCGCAGGCGCACGTTGTGGGCCTTCGAGCCGGTGAAGTGCTGCAGGAGGTTGCCGAGCTGGTCGGGCGCCACGACCCGCAGGTCGATCGGCATGCCCGTGTGCGTCCGTGCCCGTGCGCCCGCCTCGCCGGCGACGCTGCAGGACTCGACGAGGTCGAGCTCGCCCAGCGCGCCGGCCAGGCCCGCAGGGTCGTCGGAGGTCGCGATGACGTCGAGGTCCTTGACCGACTCGGTGAGCCGCCGTACGCCGCCCGCGACCGCCACCGTCCCCGCCGACGGATGGGCCTGCAACGCGTCGACGATCGCCGCCGCCATGTCCGTCGCCCGGTGCAGGAGCGTCCGCGGCGCCGCCTTCTCCGCCACCCCCGCCGCAAACGCGGCAAGGACGGTCTCCTCGAACTTCGGCCCGAAGCCCTTCACGTCGCGCAGCTGCTGCTGCTCGGCCGCCTCGCGCAGCGCGTCGAGCGACGCGATCCCGAGCTGGTCGAAGAGCTTGCGCACCCGCTTGGGCCCCACGCCCGGCAGGCGTGTCATGTCCACCAGCCCGGGCGGGAACTTCGCCCGCAGCTTCTCCGCCGCCGGGATCGTCCCGGTCTCGAGCAGCGCGCTGATCTTCTCCTCGAGCGTCTTGCCGATCCCGGGCAGCTGCGTGACCTTCCCCTCGCGCGTGAGCGCGGCGATCGACACCGGCGCCTCGCGCACCGCCTTCGCCGCGTTGCGGTAGGCCACGACGCGATGCACGATCGCGCCGTCGAGCTCGTAGAGGTCGCCGAGCTCGTCGAAGGCCGCGGCGATCTGGGCGTTGGAGGGGTCGGGCATGACTAGCCGTCCGATCGATCAGCGACACTTGGCTTGCTGCTGCGGAAATGTCGACCGTTGAGCGCAGAGGTGGTTGACACGTGTTCTTCGTTCCTGTTCCCTAGCAGCCCATCAGCGGGACTCGACTGAGCCCCGGAAAAGAGACGGGCCGGCGGTGTTGCAGCACCCCGGCCCCGGCACCGAGAGGTGAGTATCGATGCAGATCCACGGTATCGACGAGCGGACTCCCAGCGAGCTGCGCAAGATCCGGGCCAACTCCATCAACCAGGTGGACACGATCCTCGGCCATGCCTTCGCCGGCCAGCGCCGCGAGGCCGGCGGTCAGCTGGCGAGCACCATGGTCCGCCACCACGGCGAGCTGATCGCCGCCATCAACGACCACCTCGGCGACGACGGCCCGTCCGTCGACTTCTACGAGGAGGCCGCCGACATGGTCGGGCTCGCCATCAGCGGGGTCGAGCAGCCCGGGGACGTCCTCCTCGAGTTCGCCCTCGGCTAGGGACGTCCACCGTCCATGACGAGCGAGTCGACGGCCCGGAGGCATCGCCTTCGGGCCGTCACCACGAAGAGCGCAGAGCGGTGAGCGCGCCACGGATTAGCGGACACGTCCGGGTGGAGCCGCGTGCGGGCGGGCGCGTGTGGGTCGCCAAGTACATGCGCGCCGAGGGGACACCCACCCGCAAGGTTCTCGGCCCGGCGTGGGTCAAGGACTCCGGCCGACGGACGGCGCGGGGCGCCGTCGTCTGGCGCACCGCAGACGGCCCTAAGCCCGACGGGCACCTGACCCCGAAGGAGGCCCAGGAGGCGCTGGCGGAGCTCATGGCCGCCGAGAAGGGACGCCACGTCTTCGCGGCCAAGCCGGGAGTGAGGACGCTCGGCGATGCGTTCGACGAGTACGTGCGCCATGCCGAGCACGAGAAGGACCTGTCGGTTGGAAGCCTGCAGTCCTACCGATCGGTTTGGCAGTTGCACGTGCTGCCGGTCCTGCCGGCATCGACGCCGCTGCGGCGGCTCGACGTCAGCCGCCTAGACCTGGCCATGGAGAAGATGGCTGAGCGAGGGGTGAGCCGCGGCAACCGACGGATGGCGCACAGCGTGCTGTCGGGAACCCTCGCTCGAGCGGTCGAGAAGCGATGGCTGCCGGGCAATCCCATGCGCGACGTCAAGCGGCCGGCGCCTGCACGAAAGGCGGCGGGCATCGTCTTTCTGCAGCCCGAGGAGGTCATCGCGGTAGCGGCTGCCGCGGAGGGCGACTGGCTGCCCGAGACGCCACGCGAGACGTTGCGCCAGGACGGGCAGCGCGGCGCCGTCAGCGAACGACAGGCAGAGCGCGTCACCGAGGCGCGTAGGTACATGGCGGGCCTGTACGCGTCGATGATCCGCGTGTCAGCCTGGACCGGGCTGCGAGCGGGCGAGTTGCGGGCACTGCGCTGGAGGGACGTCGACTTCGCGGCGCGCTCCTTGCGGGTGGAGCGGAACATGCCGACGCGTCTTTCGCCCACCGAGGCCGGCCGGACGAAGGGCAAGAGGTCGAGGTCGTTGCCTTTGATCGACCAGGCGGCCGCGGAGCTCGCGCGCCTTCGCCAGCGTGAGGCCTGGACGTTCGACGACGACCTCGTGTTCGTCAACTCGGCGGGCGGTGTGGTTGATCACGGCGGGGCCGACAAGGCGTTCAAGCGGGCGCTTGTCGCCGCCGGCGTCGGCAAGAAGCTGCGCTGGCACGACCTGCGCCATTCGTTCGCGACGATGGCTGCCGCTCATGGCGCCACGCTGGTCGAGATCAAGGAGTGGCTTGGCCACGCGTCGATCGAGACGACGATGGTCTACGCCCACTACCTGCCGAAGCAGGACGCCGCCGACCGCCTGTCGCGCGCGTTCGCAGTCGAGGTGAACCCTCTAGCCGCGCTTGAGACTTCCTCCGCCGCGGAGGGCTCGGAGGCCAGGCCCTAGGCGGCCAGTGTCCCCGCGCGGAGGTACTGGTGGACCTCAGCGCGAGCGAATCGCCACCCGCTTCCGATCTTGACGGCCGGCAGGCGCCCCTCTCGGGCGTACTGCCGGACCGTCTTCGCAGGCAGGCCGAGCAGATGGGCAACGTCGTCGACGGTCAGCAGCGGCTCTGACAGCGCTGCGGGCGGTCGTGCACCCACTCGCTCGACGGCCTCGGCGACGCCAGGGATCTCGAGAACGGCAGCGACGAGGGCAGCCACGCTGTCGACGTTCGCCTGGGTCATCGTGCAGCCTCGGCGAGCATGGAGTCCTGCGTCGGCGTGCCAGCCAGGACGAAGCCGTGCTCGGTTTCGACCACCACGTCGAGGCGCCGCAGTTGCCTGAACGCGTCCCTGAAAGACGGCGTGTCCGCGCTGACCACGCATAGCTCGGCGATCGCTGTCTTTCGCAGCGGCGTTGCCTCCTCGCGCATGACCTGTTGGATGCGCTCGGTCATCCGGTCAGACGCGGATTGGCGGGGGGTGGTGGTGGTCGCAAGGGGGGATCCCTCGACCACCACCCTCCCCCCATGGGCCACGATCTTCAGCAGCCGGGCTGGGGGCTCCTCGTCCATGCGGAACTTGCCGCCCTTCAGCGGATCGCACTCGAGGCTGATCGTCGTGTCAGCGAGGCGGCGGGCGGTGAAGACGGCGTCGGACTGGTCGACGATGGCGGACGAGCCGCGCACGGCCCGGGTGTCATCGTGTCCTGCGTGGTGGAGGAGCAGGCCGGCGGCGTCGAGCTCGCGGCACACGTTCGCCAACGAGGCGACGAGGGGGGCCATGTCGTCGGACTCGTTCTCCTTCTTGCCGGGGGCAAGGCGACGAAGCGAGTCGAACACGATGAAGCGCGCCTGCACCCGGGCGAGGGCCTCGGCGAGGGCGTCAACGCCCGCCTGGGCGCCGAGGTCGAGCCCCATGGCGTCGACGTACTTGAACGCGTCCCGCGGAAGCCCACAGTCACGCCACCGCCGGGTCATCATGCGGGTGCCCATCTCGCCGTCGACGTAGACGGCGACTCCAGGCGTGGTGGAGATGCCAGCGGCCGGCGTGCCCGTCGTCACGGCGTGGCATAGCGCCATCCCGAGCCATGACTTGCCGGCACCGCCTCGGGCGGCGAGGGTCGTGAGCGCGCCGTCCTGGGCGAAGCGGTCGACGCGCCAGACCTGAGCTTCCTCCGGCTTGGCGAGCTCGACGCCCATGTCGACGAACCGGATGCATCGCCGGGCCTGCTCTCTAGCGCCCAGAACAGGGGGGTGGTGGTTGTGTGTCTCTCCCGGAGGGACCACCATCCCCCCCTCGATGACGGCAAGCTGCGCCTGGAAGGCCGTCATCGAAGGCAGCGGCTCGGCGCTCATGCCGCCACCTCCTCGCCGCGAACCATGGACAGCAGCCGGTCCTTGATGGCCGGGAAGTCGCGCCGGACATCAAGCGCCCAGACCTTGGCCGCCGCGTCGAAGATGTCGCCGCCCTCCCCGCAGCCATGGCAGAAGTAGGCCTCAGGGCGTCGGCCGAGCACGTGGAGGCTCGGTGTGCGCTCGGCCCCGTTGCCATGCCATGGGCAGGCGACGAAGCCCTCGCCGTTGACGGGGCGGCCCGTGAGGGCCGGCACGTAGACGGCGGCCGGGATCGACCGGAGGAAGTCCCTGAGCACATCCGTACCGACCGTGGTGCGCGCCGTCATGGGCACGACATTGGCGGCCGGCGAGTCGGGGTCATGGACGCCGCCGAGCCAGGTGGCGATGTCCGCCGCCGAGTACACCCGCCACCGCTTGAACAGGACGCCCTCGGAGCGGTTCACGACGGGCCGCACCACGAAGGGCGACCTCTTCCGGTTGACGGTTCCGGCCAGCCGCAGAATGCGTGCTCGATCGGTGGCCTTCGGGTCGGTGCCGAGCTCGGCGGCCAGGCGACGCATCAGCCGCTCGGCCAGCGTTGACGGGATCGGCTCTCGGAGAAGCCAGGTGGCGTGGCACCGGCCCGGCGACGTCTCGAGCACGAGCGACGGTCGGCACGGGAAGCTGATGACGGCGGCCCGCGACTGGGGATCGTCGGCATCCGCCCACAACACGCCCAGGGCGGGCACGACGCCCGCCCCTCCTTCATTGCGCAGTCGGGCGCCGGCGCTCACGTAGACCTCGGCGCCGCGGTCGCTTGCCGAGATGGCCTCGGCGGCAAGGCGCCGGATCTCGGGGCCGACCTGCCGGTCATCCGCTCCGGTTGCGCCGAACCGCTGTCGCATGCCGGGAGAGTTCGGCCACTTGATGCGCAGCTCGAGCACGTCGTGCTCGGCCGGCGCGTGCCGGGTCAGGGCCTCGAGGTGACAGCAGGCCAGGCCGGCCCGCTCAGCCACAGACAGTGGGGTGCTCAGCCCCTCAGCCTGGAACATGGCAGCTCCTTCCTTTCCGCGACCGAACGTCGCGGCGGATCAAGTCGTCATTGCTCGATGGCTGCCGACGGGGCTGCCCTGATGCGCCACCCATACGGGTAGGCGTGGATGTACCTGCACGGTCAGGATGCACCGCGCCTCGGACGTATCGCCACCGAACGACGAAGGGCGCGGCCGAAGCCACGCCCTTGCCGGAGCTGTTGACGATCTTGAGCTGCCCAGGCGAACCGGGCGATCCAAGGATGGCGGCGAGGGCGGACGGACGGGGCGCGCTCGGCGCGTCAGGCGTGAGCGCCATGTAGCACCGGGCCCAGGACGTCGATGAGCTTGTCGAGCGAGAGCCGGGGCGCTTCTGTGTCGAGGTCGCGCAGCTGGGCGCGGTAGCCGTGCTCCGTCATGACGCCGGCGACGTTCATGAGCCAGCCCTGGTCAGGGACGATCTCGAGAACATTCCGAGCCCAAGCCACGTCGCCGAAGGGCGCCGCCTGGGCGAGGTGCCAGTAGGCGTCGAAGAGGTCGTCGTCGGTCTGCACGACCAAACCGGGAGGTGCAGCGGAACACATCGCGGCGGTCAGTCCTCGCCCGTCTAGGGAGAGAGGCAGTACTGCATGGGGCGCGTCGGTGAAGACAGGCGACTCGCCACGCCCGGGATGGGTCGCGCCGCAGACCGAGACCCGGGCGGAGTCTGTCGGGAGGGTCCTGAGCCAGCGGCGACTGACCGCCTCTGTCGCAGGGTCTGGGTAAGTGGGTATCGCGACCCAAAGCGCCTGCTCATCGAGGTCTAGCGTGCAGGCGAAGAGCCACCGCTGCTCGTCGTCGGAAACGGTCTCGGCCAACCAGCAGAGCTGCCGGACGCCCTCGTCCAGCGAGACGCCGCCGACGATCAGGTCCGTACTTCCGTAGGCGGCCCGGCCCAGCCTGCCCTCTGGCTCTTCCGCGTTCGAGGCCATGATGTGGAGGCGCTCGCTGTCCGCAGAACGCCCGCCTACTGGCGGGCGTTCGCCTTTCCAGCCTGACTGCGCTCCGGGATGAGACGCAGGACCTCGGCCGCCTGATCAGGGCCGACCAGCTCGACGAGGACCTCAGGAAGCCTCGGATGCTTTCGACGAACGCCAGCGAGCTGAGAGCTGACGCTGCCAACGCGCATCTGCAGGGCGTCGGCGACGTCGGTGACCGACGAGCCGGCCATGTGCAGGGCGATCGTGGCCGGGTGAGCTGGCCGACGACGGACGGGAGATGCAGGCATGCACTCGATGGTGAGGGCCCATGCGATCGGGCCGAGAGCTTTTCTCCTCTCGCCCCGGATCCATGACGACATTGTTACTCGCGCGCACGGGCCCGCCTCCCGCCGCGCCGGTGGACGCGCTTTACGGGTGGTCAGCGGATGCCGGCGATCACGACCTTGGCGTTCTCCACGATCACCTTGCCGGTACACCCCTGGAAGCCCTGAACGCCGATCCTGAGGCTTCGCTGTGTTGCGGTCGTGACCTCGGCGAGGAACGGGTTCCACGTTGGCGTCGTGATCTCTTGGTCGGGTGCTCCGATGCCCCCGGCAACGTTGGCTCGGACGGCCTCGTCGTCGCCTTGCTGGATGAAGACGATGGGGTAGCCGATACCGCAGCTCACGTTCTCGCTTGAGACCTTCATGTAGTTGCCGGCGATGTAGTCCGTCTCGCCGGCCTGCTGGGTGAAGGCGCCGTTGGCGAGGTTGTAGGTCTTGTTGTTGTCCTGTGGGAGGTTCCACTCGAATCGGGTGCCGGTGCCGCGTGCAACGACCGAGGATCCCGAGGCGCCTGGCTGTCCGGGTGCGCCAGGCGCTCCTGGTGGCCCGGGCGGGCCCGGGGCACCAGCCGGTCCTGTGACGTTCCACTTGACCTGCTTCTCCTTGCGGGTGCAGGTGCGGTCGCCCGGGTGCACTGATGCTGAGTCGAGCAGGCGTGGGCGTCCCTGCTGGTCGACGCAAGCGGTGATCGTTCCGTCTGGCGCTTGGATCGCGGCGACACCCCACGCCGTGGCGGTGACTGCCATGGCAACGCCTGCGACAACGCCGGCGAGTGCGGTCCTGCTGAGTTGCATCGCTCCCCCTTGAGTTCGGTGCCCCCCGAGGCACGGTCGCGCGAGCGTAGAACAGCCGAAGCGCCGGCCGGGCGCTTCGGCGTTCGCCGGTGGTCCTTACTCCCCGAGGTCCAGGACGTCCAAGAGCGCGCGTACCTCTCGTGCCACCTCGTTCGCCCCGCTGAGGGCTCCGAGTGCGTCCTCGTTGAGCGCGTGACACGCCTCGTCGAAGAGGTCGGCGAGTTCTCGGAGTCGGGCGGCCGGAGCGTGGAGCGCGTTGGCGATGAGCCGCTGGGTGGCGGCGCGATGGTCGGCCTCGTCGAGCAGCTCGTCTGAGACGGGGCACAGCTCCCGCGCGTCGGTGTGGTGCGCTTGCCGGAGCCATGCGTCGAGCTCCGTGCGTCGGTAGAAGCACTGACTTCCGGCTGGGCTCTTAGCGTGGGGAAGGCCGTCGTGCTTCTGCCAATTCTCGATCGTGCGGGTCGTAACACCCAGGTGCGCAGCTGCTTGGCGCTTGTCCAGCCAGGGCTCTCGCGGCTCGGGGTTGGTGCTGCCTGATCGCTTGTCCATGCGACCAGTGTCGGCCTGGGAGGGCACGACTCGAGCCGGTCCGGAGTCACCCGCCAGCGGCCGTGAATCGTTTGACTAGTCACGACCCGACCGCGGAACCAGAGCTAGGTCAACCGGAGCGAGCTAGTGACCGGTCGTGACTACTCAAATGGCGCCGACCTTGGCGCGTCGACGCTCAGCGTCAAACGGCGGGGCGCCGCGACGAACGGTCATCCGTCTCGCGATCAGCGCCTTCCCGGCGGAGCTCCGCCAAGAACCAGCCACAGCCGAGGCCGAACCATGTTGCCGCCGCGGCCAGCAACGCGTCGTCGCTGGTTTGGATCGGATCACCGCCCCCAAGGAGCAATCCGACCAGCACGATCAGCCAGACGACGATGCCCTTCACAGGTCGATTGTCCACCAACTTCTGCGCTAACCCAAGCGTTCCAGTGGCGGGGGGTCGTCTCCCGCTCGTCCAGTCCACCGCTGCGCCGTTGCGGACGCCACAACTCCTGCTTCGTACGCCCTCCGCAGTTTCACGCCGAGTTCGGCCATCGCGCCCCAGATGGGATTGATCACGCCGTCCTCGTAGAGCGCCTTTGCGTGGAGTACGCGGTGTCGCTGATCGCTGAGTCGCCACAAGGCATGGAGCAGCAGCAGGACGTCGTCCGAATCCTGCGCAGGACCAGCGAGCCGATCCCCGAGAACCCCTAGGTGTTCGAGATCGCGGGCGATCCCCGGCACGACCTTCCACCCATATTCCGAGGGGGCCGCGCGTGCTTGGCCGTTGCGCTTGCACAGCTCGATGTCCTCGGCGATGTGTCGTCGCCTCGACTCCTCCAACTTCGGCGTCCGCTGCCGCCAAAACATCGCCTCGTGATCGTCTGGCTCTTCACCTTGGATCTCGCCGGTCCGTAGCTCGATCATGACGCTCGATTGGGACTGGACTGAGCGAGCGAAGTACCGCAGCGCGCCCTCTACGTCCTCAATCGTGTTGACGGCGGATTCGACGACGACCCAGGTCAGGTCGGCGTAGCGAAGCTGACGCTCGCGGCGAGTGAGCCAATCGATGAGCAGCAGAGCCACACCGATGCTTGCGAGCCCGCCGGTCGCCTCGGCGAGGAGGTTGCTGCTCCGGCTCTGGTTGTGGTGAACCGCCAGCGCTCCCGCGACGGCGGCCAGGCAAAGGGCCACCAAGCCAGCGGTCAGCAGAAGCCGATGGGTCCCTCGAACACGTTCCTGACTGCCTTGAGACACTCGCCACGCCTCGCCGAACTCGCTCCGTGCCCAGCGGCCAACCCAGATCCACCAACGTCCGCCGTATGGCGGGCACGGTTCCCCGGGCGGTCGCTGCGACACGTCAGGGGCAGGATGTCCGACGGGGAGTGACTAGTCGAGTCCGTACTTGGCCTTGAACGCCCGTACCTCCGGGCCCTCACGCACTGTGAGCAGCTCGCGCCTGCGCACCTCGCCCACCTGCCGGCGGTCGTCCGGGTAGCCGAGAGCCGCGCGCAGCTTCGTCAGTCCGCGACCGATGTCGTCGAGACGGTCCTGGACGCGGATGTAGTCGGCGGTGTCCTGGCGGCCCTCGTTGCGGAGTCGCGCTGCCGCGCGCTCCGCCTTGTCCTTGGCGTCGTAGAGCCGGCTCACCTGCGTATCCAGCGGGTCAGGGGCGTTGCCGCCCTGGCCCGTGGCCTGGTTGAGGAGACGCATGCCGAAGGTCTGGCCGCCTCGGTCCTTGGTCTCGGTGCCGGCCGACAGGACGAGGGCGCCGTAGGACCCGCCGAGCGTGCGGAGCAGGTGCACGACTCGGGCGTCGACGCCGGCGTAGCGCTTGCCCGTGCGCGGGTCGACCTGGTCCTTCTCGCCGCCACCCGCGAGGCGCATGACGTTGCGCAGGAGGGCACCCGCCTCGTCCTGGCGGCCGGTCGGGTTCTGGATGTCCCGGTCGAAGTCGAAGCGCTGGTTGAGGCTGAGCTCGATCGGGAGCTTGATAGCGGGCGTCAGGTCGGCGGCGTACCGCTTGAGCACCCGCACCACATCTCCCCCGAGCAGCGGCGTGAGCCGGCTCAGGTCCTCGGACGGAAGGCGCAGGTACCGGTAGGCCTGAAAGCCGCCGGGCTTCCAGCCAGGCACCGGAACGGGCATGCGCTCCTGATCGGAGTCGGTCAGGTCCGCCAACCAGTCCGGTCCGAGCCCCGCGTGCTCCGCTAGCGCCTGCCGGAACTTCTCGAAGTTCGCGAGCTTGCCGGGTCGCGCGGCGATCCGCTTCACCTGCATCGGCACGTTGCGTGACGTGAAGACGTAGTACGGCATGAGCCGCTTGAACACCCGCCGCTCGACCTCTGAGAGGTCGGCGTAGTTGATCATGCCCAGCAGGGCATGCTTGCCGGCCTGCCTCGGGTCCAGGCCCATGCGCCGGCCTTTGATGAAGAGCGCCAGCTTCGCGGCATCGTCGAGGTCCTCGGCGAGCGACCCTGCAGCCTCGAGCGGCCGGATGCGCGTCAGCACGTTGCGTCGAGCTTGCTGCTCGAGGGACAACTCGGACGGGTCGGAGATGCGCGAGCCGGCGCGGACCAGACCAACGGCCTGTGCCTCCTCGATGAGGTCGCGCACGGGGGTCGGTACGCCGAGGACCTTGACCGTCGCGTTCGGCATGACGCGGTCGAGGAAGCGCGAGAGCGGCGTGCCGTTGAGGCGGGTGGCGCGCCGCTCATCGGCAACCAGGGCGGTCAGGGCCTTCCAGCCGCGTCCGAAGTCGGCGGGGCTGGCGTCGAGGAGGTAGGCCTGCCAGGCGTTGCCGACGGCGGTGTTGATGAAGTAGCCGGGGCGGGCGATGGTCGATGCGATCTTCCAGCCGCGCAGGAGCCGGTCGTAGTCAGCCATGAGCGGGTTGCCGTCGTGGTGGCGAAGGCGAACCTCAAGCTCGCGGCTGACAGCGGTCGGGAAGGCGATGACGTCGTCGGGGACATCGCCGCTGGCAACCGCGCGGCGGACCGCCGCGACGTCGTCGTCAGACATGCGGGAGTAGCGCCCATGACTGACGCGCCACAGGTCCACGCCACCGGCCTCGAGGATGTCGTGGGTTGGCGCGGCACCGAACCGTGCCTGAACGCCGCGGAACAGGTGCGCGGAGGCCAGCCGCCTCGCGAGCTTGACGCCGTAAGCACCGACGAGCTGAGGAAGGTCGACACTGAACGGAAGCTGCTTGCCCCGTTCGGCGAACTCCCGCTCGATGTCCTCCAGTCTGCGGCGGTCGAGGCGCTGCTCGGCATGCCCGAACGCCTGACTTGGGCCGGACGGCCCAGCAGGCGACGAGGCAGGGTCTTCGAGGTGGCGCTCGTACTGACGCGGCACGTATCCGACGGGCGGCGGAGAGGCGTCGACCCGGGCGAGCAGGCGCTCCGCGTCTTCCCTCAGCTCGTTGCGGCGGGTGACTGCACCGACCTTCGCGATTGTCTCGAGGAGGTGACGCTCCTCCGTCGCTGTCGTCGGCGGGCCGGCGGTGAGCTCGGCACGTTGCGCGTTCACGGCGGCACCTCGCTGCTCGGCGTCTTCTAGGCGGGAGACGACTCGTGACCGGCGAGGCGTCAGCCGGCTGCTGCCGAGACCGACGGCCAGCTGCCGCTCGATGAGCTCGAGCTCCTTGCCGTAGCGCTCCCAGAAGACGTCGCTGTCGTCGGAGAGCACGCCCTCGCCGTCGGCCCGCGCAAGCACCTCGTCGAGGCGCTCATTGGCGCGAACGACCGGACGCGTCTGAGGCACCTGGCTAGCCGGCCGTGCCGCGTCAAGGCCGCGCAGCTCGGCCGCAGCTTCGCTGCGCTGTCGTCCCGCTGAGCGCACGGTCTTGTCCACCGCCGCGCGGGCGCGTCCCAGCAGGTCCTTCAGGTCGCGAGATGGGACTGCGAGGTCGCGGAGCTGGAGCCGGATGCCGTAGTCGGCAGCGACATCCGCAGCCTCGTCGAACGCCTTCGTCAGTTCGCGGGCAGTCCGGCCGAGCTGCTCCGGGAGCTGGTCGACGGTGCCTCCCTCGATCGCATGGATCACTCGCCGGTACCGATCGACATCGCGGCCGGTCTCCCTCGCGACGAGCCGCGCGAGGCGGTTGAACCTGTCGCTGACTCGGGTGAGCACGGCACGAGACTCCGCCTCCATGTCCCGCAGGGCATCGGACTCAGCGCGGACCATCCCCTTCGGCGCCGTCTTGGGCGAGATGCGAGCGACCTGATTGCCGCGATCCGTCTGGACGACTCGCCGCGCGAGCTTGCCGACACGCTCACCGACCGCGCGAGTGCCCGGGACGTTGACCGACTTGATGCCGCGAGCCGGGACGTGCACCCCCGCCTGAAGAGCGCGGCCCGGCTTCACGGACCTCGCCGCCTTCTCGCCCTCGTTGCGGATCGCCTGCTCGGCGAAGCGCCTCAGGTCCTGCAGCTCCTCGTCGGTGAACTCGCCACGCTTGCGCGCCTGCGCAATGACTCGGGCCTGCCGGCGAGCTTCCTTGGCCTGCGCGCTGAGCGCCTTCTGCTCGGCCGCCGGCTTGACCGAGAGCGACACCCGGTTGAGCGGGTCGAGCGTGAGGTCGAGCGCCAGACCGGCTGCGCCGGCGAGGTCCGGGGAGACGCCCAGGTCCGTGAGCAGGTCGCCGAAGCTTTGGTCGTTCTCCTTGGCGCCGGCGACCGCGCCCTCCAGGACGTTGTCGCCACGCACGGCCGCGCGGATCCCGCCGACCGTCCCGGACAGCGGACGGGTGAGCTGCTCAAGCAACTTGCTCGTCCCCTCTATCGCCCCCTTCGCGGCGGCGTCCTGGCTGGGGGTGAGGTGCGCGTCGGCCCTGCCCGCCACCTTCATGCCAGCGGCGAGCTGGTCGACGGGAAGCGCGGCGGCGCGGCTGCCCCGATTGGCGAACTGCAGGACGTTCCGGGCAGCGCTGGCGCCCTTGGCGAGCGCCTCGCTGTTGGAGACACCGGTGTCCCTGCCGGTCGGCACGTTCCCGGTGCCGATGCGGTCGATGATCTTCTTGACGAGGTCGAGGTTCGGGCCGCGGTCGGGCGCCTCCAGCGAGTCGATCGATGAGGCGATGCTCAGTGCCCCGCGAAGCTCCTTGCGCTGCAGGATCCGCAAGCCCTTGCGCTCCTCATCCGTCAGAGGGTCCGTGCCGTCGAGGGAGGCGAGAGCAGCCTTTTGCAGTCGAACGCCGCGGCGCTTCTCGCTGGAGTACCGGTCGATCTCGCGAGCCGCTGCGCCCTCTTCGCGCTCTGCGTCTCGAGCGATGTGCCGCCGCTCCTCGGGCGACCTGGCGTCGTACTCCGCGCGGACGTCCTTGCGGTACGCGGGCGACTTGACCAGGCCGGGCTGGCGCTTGGGGTCATCGAAGTCGCGGGCGTTGCGCTGCGGCGCCTTGACTTCGATCTCGCCGCCTCCCGCCTTGACCACGGCGCGGGCGAGGCGTCGTGCCTCCTCAGGAGAGAGACGGCCCGGCTTGGCCTTCTTCTTCTGAGCCGGCTTGGCGTTGGTCTCAGCCGGTCGCAAGGCTGATCACCTGGGCGGGGCGCGCGCGGTACACGCCTCCTGATGATCAGTCGGGAGGCGATGCGGCGGGCTTTCTGCCTCCCCGTTCGTCGGGGAATCGGACGCCGAGCCGGGTCGCCCAGCCCCGTGCTCCGAGCCCGCGCCAGATGGCCCCATAGCAGCCGTCGAGGCCGGCGCGGCGGAAGTCCGCTCGTCGAGGCCACTCGCCGCTTTCGCCGATCAGCTCCTGGCAGGCAGCTTCGATCTGATCGTCTGTCCACACGAGATGCGGCCCTCGCATGTTCGAGATCGACAGATCGAACTGGGCGGCCCATTCCTCGATCGGGGCGAAGCGCACCAAAGCGCGACGAAGGTTCTGCTTGCCGGCCCTGCAGAACTCGGTGTAGCGGGGCCAGGCGCTGCGCCCGGCAAGGAATGGCTCGAGCTCCTGCTCAACCCGATCTCGCGTCCAGAGCAACGCCGTCGTGCGGCCCTGCTGCGGATAGGTCACGCGCAGCCGCGACGCCCACAGCGGGCCGCCGCCGCGCATCTTCACGTGCTCGTACAGCCGCCTCTGGTCGGCCTCGACGAACTCCTTCGGCGTCGGAAAGGTGTCCCCGTCGCCGATGAACTCACGAAGGCGGCGCTCGATCTCCTCTTTCGACCACGCGTACCGGCTGGCGGCAAGCATCCGGTTCAGCTGCCGAGTCGCCCTTCGCCCGCTTCGAGGGAACACGAACGGCGTCCCCATCACCGCGTTGCAACCGGGTGCGGGCAGACCGCCGGGTCCCTCCCCGGTCTCGCAGACGAAGACCCGATCCTCGATCCGCACGTCGCGCCCTGGCGCCACAAAGAGCACGTCGAAGCAGGCGTGCAGCAGCCGCCGGCGAGAGGGCACGTCCATGGCCTGCCAGCCGTCGGGGAGCTGCTCGAGCAGCCCTTCGATGCTGGCCGCGTAGGCGGCCCGACGGTCCATCAGCTCCTCGGCCAGGCGACGCACCCGCTCCGAGCGGGTCTCAAGCCCGGCCGCGTACTGCTCGTCCGTGAGCACGCCAAGGGTCGCGTCGCTGTCCCGGTACCTGGCAAGCCGGTCCTCCGCCTGGGCCAGCGCGAGCTCGGCGTGATGGATGGCGCTACGGGCGCGACGTTGAACTTGTGGGCGCCGGCGAGCGACGGAGAACAGGAGGTCCTCGGCCAGGGTGTCGAGTCGTTGCGACGAGATCGCGGCGGGCGCTGGGCATGGGGCGGCTGCCGGGCGCGAGCAGCGGTATGACCGGTCCTCCCCCGCCCGTGAGCCACCGGTGATCGTCATCACGGCCCGACAGGTCGCGCAACGCGCCAGGCCGCTCAACAGCCCCGCTCGGTGCGGGGCGATTCGTCTGGGCCGACGCTGGGCTAGGCGCCAGGTGACCGGATCGACAAGGGCCGGGTGCGCGTCGCGCTTGACGTACGGGCCGTTGCGGGCCTCTCCGAGGTACGCCCTGTTCTCGAGGAGGTGCGCCACCGAGCTTGGACTCCACGTGCCGCTTCCGTCGTTGCCACGGATGCCTCGTTGGCGAAGGAGGCGTCCGATCGCGCCGAGGTTGCCGCCTTGAGCCGCCATCTCGAAGGCCTCGCCTATGGCCATAGCCTGGCGGTGGCTGACGACGAGCCGGGCGTCGGGCCCTTTGCGGTAGCCCGTCGGCGGGTTGCTGGCGCCGTGGATCCCCCGCTCGACGCGCTTGCGTCGCACGTCGTCCCAGCTGCTGCGGATGCGGTCGCGCTCGTACTCGGCGAACGACAGCATCATTCGAAGCATGAGACGACCGTGGTCGGTGCTTAGATCGAATTGATCCCCCACCGACACAAACGTCCCCCCGGCTCGCTGAATGCGATCGAGGTGTGCCAAGGCGTCCGTCAGTGATCGGCCGAAGCGGTCCAGCCTGGCGACGACGATGCCGTCACTGCGCCCACTCTCGACCCGCTCGATAGCGCCTAGAAGCTCAGGGCGGTCCGGACGAGCGCCCGACTGGTCCATCTCCTCGACCACCCGCACGAGGCGCGCCCCGAAGAGAGTGCACCAGGCTTCGATGCGGTCACGCTGGAGCGTTGGAGAGAGAAAGGACGGCCCGCCGCGCCCGCGTACGTCGGAGACACGGACATACCCGTCCAGTCGCAGAGTCGGCATGCCGCCGTGTTGCTCGAACAGCCAGCCCCCGTTGACTGATGCGGAGCGCGGACGGTAGACGTGGCCTATCGAACGGCAGCGAGAAGCCTCAGTTGAGACCCGCCGCCTCGGCGAGCGGGTCATCCAAGCCTTGACCGTGCTCCCCGCAGCTGTGGCGCTAAGCGTTGGGATGCTTTACGTCCTCGGGGCCCTTATCTGGACGTCGCGTCTCATGGCGGCGGATGTGGACCCAGGAGATGCGTTGACACAGCTCCCGGTCGAACAGGTGCTCGGTCGTGGAATAGCCCCCGGTCTGTTCGCCGCTCTGGCGTCGGCCGCCGTTGTCGCGGTTGCGAGCGTCTGGCTCGTGCTGTCCGGCAACCTCCGTCGGCCGCTCAAGGCTCTTCACGTTCCGCGGTCCACCGAACCCGAGGCGGTAAGCCAGCCGCTGACTGTTGTCACGGGTCTCGGACTCCTGGTTGCCGCGTTGACCTTGCCGCCTGCTTACGGGATCGCCGCAGACCTCTTTGTCCTGTTCGTGGTGTACCTAGCGCGCCAAGCCCGGCGCTGGGGCCTTGAAGTCGACCAACTCCCGCGCGCGGCGCTAGCCATCGCCGGCGCCACGGCGGTGGTGGGAGCCGTCGTCGGTCAAGCCTTCTGGAATCCAGCCCCCCTCTCGACAGTGACCCTGCGCTTGACCGATGGCGGGCAGTACGAGGGGCGTCTGGTCAGCTTCACCCAGAGCGGATGGCTCCTCGCCCCCGGCTCAGATCGGCTCGTGTTTATGCGGGCAGATGAGGTGTCGACAGCCGAGATCGAGCACCACGACAACGACCCGCACCGGACGATTATGGGGTACCTGCTGGGACGCCGGCTATGTGATTCCGGCGAGACAGTCCACAGCCTGTGCTACTCCGACACGGATTCGTAGACGGTCACGCCCGCTTGGTGCGCCGTAGCATCATCACGTGACGCTCAGCATCAGCGATGTCGAGGAGTGGGCTTCTCGGGGCGAGTCCGAGACCCAAGAGTTCAAGGTCCGAACCAGTACCGGCTGTCGACGCGAGGCGGCGGAGACGATCTGCGGCATGCTGAATGGGCAGGGCGGGCGGGTGATCTTTGGCGTCGACCAAGACGGCCATGTCGTCGGGCAGACGGTGTCCGACAAGACCCTCGAGCAAGTCGTTGCGGAGTTCAGCCGGATCGAACCGGCTGTCTCACCGGAGGTCGATCGTATTCCCGCCGGGACCGGCGAGGTCATCGTGGCTTCGGTGGGACGCAGCCATCGGCGACCCCATTCGTACAAGGGCCAGGCGTACGCGCGGATTGGCAACACGACCGTTGCCATCTCCCGAGAGCAGTACCACGAGATGCTGCTCGAGGCTCACCATGCGAATCAGCGGTGGGAGAGCGAGATCGCCAGTGGCTGGGACGTTTCGGACCTCGACCAGTCCGAGATTGCACGCACTGTTGACGAGGCGGTGCGACGGGGCCGTCTTGAGGAACCGGGAACCCGTGATGCCCGCGAGATGCTCCGAGGGCTCGGGGTGCTCACGGCCGATGGTCTCCTACGCGCCGCTGTGGTGCTCTTCGCCCGGTCAGACAACCTGGTGGCGTCGTTTCCCCAATGTCGCGTGCGCCTTGCTCGCTTTCGCGGTACTGACAAGACCGAGTTCATCGACAACCGTCAGTTCCACGGCAATGCGTTCACGCTCCTGAGCAGAGCCGACCAGTTCCTTCGCGCGCATCTGCCTGTGGCCGGGCGCATCCAAGCAGGCGTTTTCGAGCGCACGGACGATCCGATCTACCCGCCCGTTGCCCTCCGCGAGGCGCTTGCGAACGCGCTTTGCCATCGGGACTACTCGATCGGCGGCGGCTCCGTCGGCATCGCGATCTACGACGACCGCCTAGAGATCACGTCAAGCGGCGGCCTGCACTTCGGCCTGGAGGTGGCCGACCTCTATCGGCCTCATGAGTCGCTCCCGTGGAACCCGACGATCGCAGACGTCTTCTACCGACGAGGAATCATCGAAACGTGGGGTCGCGGAACCCTGAAGATGACCCAGCTCACCGCTCAAGCAGGTCTCCCTCGCCCCGAATTTGAGAACTCCCCCGGCGCGTTGCTGGTTCGCTTCCGTCCGAGCAGCTACATGCCTCCTAAGCGCATCGGCCATGACCTATCGCAGCAGCAGCAAGACATCCTTCAGGTGCTTGCGGTAGGTGGCGAGCAGGCGCTCCAGCGCGTGGTCGCTACTTTGGGCGCGGGCGTCGAGCGCCGGAGCGTTCAAAGGGACCTCCACTTCTTGAGAAGCCTGGATCTCGTCGAGACGGTGGGCTGGGGTCGCGGCGCGAAGTGGGGCCTGAAGCACGACTAGGCGTCCTTTCGGATCCTTTTTGGCTCCTTTGGGTCCTTTCCGTCCTTTACGGGCGGTTCCGTCCGGGGGAAGCGCTAAGCGTCACGAGGCCTCATCGGTTCCGGGCGCTAGGGAGTCACGGCTGGGGGACGCGAACCGTTCCTTAGCCCACCCCGGGGGCCAGGGGGAGGGCTGTTCCCGCCCTTGTCCTTCAGCCGCCCTGTCCTTTGCCCTGTCCTGCTCCTGTGGGCCACAACGGCACAGGGCACCGGCCAGCGGATAGCGCGCCGAGACATGACGAGACACGACCGGCCACGCCCGTGGGGATCTGGGCGTTGGAGGGGTCGGGCATCGCTGCGCTCGACCGTAGCGGGACGCTCGGCGCGCGGGCCGTCCCTAGGCTCTCCAGCGGTGTCGCGCGCGGTCCCCTGGCTCGTCCTGCCCACCTACGAGGAGGCGGAGAACGTCGAGGCGATCGTGCGGGCGGCGCAGGCCGTGCTGCGGCGGGCGGCGCCCGAGGGGTTCCGGATCCTGGTCGTCGACGACAGCTCGCCGGACGGGACCGGGGAGATCGCCGACGGGCTGGCGGCGGAGTTCCCCGAGGAGGTCGAGGTGCTGCACCGCGGGGCGCCGGAGGGGCTGGGACGGGCCTACCTGGCCGGCTTCGCGCGGGCGCTGGAGGGCGGGGCGTCGCACGTCCTGGAGATGGACGCGGACTTCTCGCACGACCCGATGGACCTCGAGCGCCTGCTGGACGCGGTGCGCGGGGACGCCGACCTCGTGCTCGGCTCGCGCTACGTGCGCGGCGGCGGGGTGCGCGACTGGGGGCCGGTGCGGCGGGTGGTGTCGCGCGGCGGCTCGTTCTACGCGCGCGTGGTGCTCGGCCTGGCGGTGCGCGACCTGACGGGCGGCTTCAAGTGCTTCCGGCGCGAGGTGCTCGAGGCGCTGGACCTGCCGACGGTCCGGTCGGTGGGCTACGCGTTCCAGGTCGAGCTGACCTACCGGGCGGTGCGGCGCGGCTTCCGCGTGGTCGAGGTGCCGATCGTCTTCCGCGACCGGGTGCGGGGCCGGTCGAAGATGGGCTGGCGCATCGCGCTGGAGGCGGCGCTGCTCGTGCCGCGACTGCGCCGCGGGGCCTAGCTCTTCCGCCTCTCGCCAGCCGGGTAGCCTGCGGCTCCGAGGGGCTCGGCACTTCACTTCGTATAGTGGTCGGAGCCGAGCGAGACCGCGAAGGAGATCGACATGGCAGGCACCGTCACCGACGTCACCGACACCAACTTCCAGGCTGAGGTCCTCGAGGCCGACCAGCCCGTCCTCGTCGACTTCTGGGCGCCGTGGTGCGGTCCGTGCCGCGTGGTCGCCCCGGTGGTCGAGGAGATCGCCAAGGAGCAGCCCGACCTCAAGGTCCTCAAGCTCAACGTGGACGACAACCAGCAGACCGCGGCGCAGTTCCAGGTGCTGTCGATCCCCACGCTGATCCTCTTCAAGCACGGGCAGGTCGCCAAGAAGGTCACCGGCGCCTTCCCGAAGCGCAAGCTCGAGGCTGAGCTCGAGCTCACGCCCGCGGCCTAGCCGCCCGGGTCAGGCCGCCTGGGCGGCCGCCTCCACCTCCGCCTCCGGCGGGCGCACCCGCAGCTCCTGCGCGGCGCGCCCGCCGTCGAAGGCGACGCCCTCGGCCTCGAGCGCCTTGCGCACCGCGACCGGGTCGCCCAGCGCCGTGGGCGCGACCGTCCCGTCGCTCTTCAGCACGCGATGCGCGCCCTGCGGCGCCAGCCGGCGCAGCATCCCGTTGATCGCCCGCGCGTGCGCAGGGCCGCCGCCCGCCGCCAGGGCGACGTCGGCGTAGCTCATCCAGCGCCCGGCGGGGATCCCCGCGACCGTGGCGCACAGTGTGTCGTGGTCCATGCCCTCTGTAGGCGGGCGGGCCACGAGTTCGCCCCCCTCTAGGCTGGCCCGGTGTCCGAGGGCCCGCGTCGCCGCGACGCCGAGCGCAGCCGGCAGGCGCTGCTCGACGCCGCCGAGGAGCTCTTCGCCGCGCGCGGGTTCGCCGGCGCCAGCGTGGCGGAGATCGGCGCCGCGGCGGGCTTGTCGCGCGAGGCCCCGCGGTACTTCTTCGGGCGCAAGGAGGCGCTGTACGCCGCGGTGCTGACGCGGCTGTTCGAGGCGCGCGAGGCGGCACTGGCGCCCGCGGTCGCCCCGCTGCGCGCGTGGGCGGCCGGGGACGACGAGCGCCCGCTGGAGGCCCCGCTGGCCGAGGCTGCCGAGGGCTACCTGCGCTTCCTCGCCGGCCGGCCGGCGTTCGTCTCGCTCGTGCAGCGCGAGGCGCTCGAGGGCGGCGCCCGCCTCGCCGCTGCACCGCACGAGTCGACCACCCTCGAGGACGTGCTGCGGGCGGTTCGCGACGCCGCGCCGCGCGACGGCCTGGCCCGCTTCGACGTCGCCGAGGCGGTGGTCGCCTGGGTGGCGCTGAGCGTCCTCCCCCTGGCGCACCAGCACACGCTCCTGCCCGCCGTGGGACTCGACGCCGGCGACCCCGCGTTCCTCGCGCGCCGCCGCGACCAGGTCGTCATCGCCCTTGCCGCGCTGCTGCGGACGGCGTAACTTGTCACGCGACAAGTCATGGCACGCACGACCTTCTACCTCGACCTCCTCTCGCCCTACGCCTGGCTGGCCGCCGAGCGCATCGACGAGCTCCTGCCCGAGCCGCCGGTGTGGACGCCGGTGCTCCTCGGCGCGATCTTCCAGGCCACGGGCCGGTCGTCCTGGGCGCTGACCGACGCGCGCGAGCAGGGGATCGCCGAGGTGGAGCGACGCGCCGCCGAGCGCGGCCTTCCTCCCCTGCGCTGGGCCGACGACTGGCCGGCCAACGGCCTGCTCGCTGCCCGCTGCGCGACCGCCGCCGACGCCCGCGGAGCGCTGCGCCCGTTCGCGCTCGCCGCCATGCGCCTGCACTTCACCGAGGCGCGGCAGCTCGACGCCGAGGGCCTTGCCGAGGCCGCCCGGCGCGCCGGCCTCGACCCGGACGAGCTGCTCGAGGCGGCCGGGCGCCAGACGACCAAGGACGCGCTGCGGGCGGCGACCGACGCCGCCCTGGCCGCCGGCGTCACCGGCATCCCGTCGGTCGTCGTCGACGGCGAGGTCGTCTGGGGCGACGACCGCCTCGAGGAGGTCGCCGCGCGCGCATGACCGCGCGGTTCGACCCGGCCAGGCTGGTCGAGCCCGTCGTCCAGGCCCCGCTGGCGGGCGGGCCGTCGACCGTGGCCCTCGCGACCGCCGTGTCGGGCGCCGGCGGGCTGGGCTTCCTCGCCGCCGGCTACAAGGCCGTCGACGCGGTCGCCGGGGAGGTCGCCGCCGCCCGTGGCGCCCTGGGCGACGCGCCCTTCGGGGTCAACCTCTTCGTCCCGTCGCCCCCCACCGACGACGCGGACGCCGTCCGCGCCTATGCGCGGCGGCTGGAGCCCGAGGCCGCGGCCGCGGGCGTCGCCCTCGGCGAGCCGCGCCACGACGACGACGGCTACGCGGCGAAGCTCGACGTGGTCGTGCGCGAGCGGGTGCCGGTGGTCTCGACGACCTTCGGGTGCCCGTCGCCCGAGGACGTCGCCCGGCTGCAGGACGCCGGCGCGGCGGTGTGGGTGACCGTCACGTCGACCGCCGAGGCCCGGGCCGCCCACGACGCCGGTGCCGACGCGGTGGTCGTCCAGGGCGCCGAGGCCGGCGGCCACCAGGGCGGCTGGCTGACGCCCGGCGCCCCGCCGCTCGGCCTGCTGGCGCTGCTGCAGCTCGTCGCGCCGGTCGGCCTCCCCATGGTCGCGGCGGGCAGCATCGCCACCGGCGCCGGCGTCGCCGCGGTCCTCGCCGCCGGTGCGACCGCCGCCCAGCTGGGCACGGCGTTCCTGCGCGCGCCGGAGGCCGGCACCGCGCCCGTCCACCGCGAGGCGCTGCGCGGCGACGCCCCCACGGCCCTGACGCGCGCCTTCACCGGGCGCACCGCCCGCGGCATCGTCAACCGCTTCCTGCGCGAGCACGACGGCTCCGCGCCCGCCGCCTACCCCGAGGTCCACCACCTGACCGCGCCCCTGCGGGCGGCGGCCCGCGAGCGCGGCGACGCGGACCTCCTGCACCTCTGGGCGGGGCAGGCCTACCAGCTCGCGACCGACGAGCGCGCCGCGGACCTGGTCCGGCGTCTGGGGCAGGACGCGCGCTCGACCGGGCAGGGTGTCAAGCCAGGCGGTGGGGCATGATCCCGCCAGATGCCCTCCGCTGGCACCGTCGCCACCGCCGCCGCGGCGCTGGCCGCCCTCCTGGCGGCCGGGACCGTGGCACCCGCCCAGACGCCGCCGAAGATGCCGCCCTCGACGAAGGGGACGACGAGCTGCGGCACCGCCACCGGGCCGTCGCCGGGCGTGCGCTACAAGACCTACCGCGTCCGCGGGAGCATCTCGTGCAAGGCCGCCAAGCGGCTCGCCGCGCGGATCCCCGAGCCCAGGGGCTGGCGCTACTTCGACTGGACGAAGGGCGGCAGGGGGCCGTGGACCGACGTCCTGGTCAAGGAGGGCGGCAAGACGACCATCGGCTTCGTCCTCATCTGCACCCCCGCGCTCTGCGGGGACGACGGCTGAGCGCGACGCGCCGTCGCTAGACGGCCCGCACGCCGACGACGAGCGGGCGGCCCTCGACGGTCGCCGACGCGCCGTGCCCGGCGCCGTCGTAGACCACCGACGTGGCCAGGACCTCGCCGACGACGTAGGCCTCGTGCTCGCGCGCGGCGGCCAGCAGCTCCGCGTCGCCGCCGAGCTCGAGCGCGATGCGGTCCGAGACCTCGAGACCGGCGTCCTTGCGGGCGTTCTGCACCGCCCGGACGACCTCACGCGCCCAGCCCTCGCGACGCAGCGCGTCGTCGATCGCGAGCTCCAGCGCCACGGCGTGCCCGCCCTCACGCTCGAGCTGGTAGCCCTCGAGCGGCTGCAGCGCCAGCGCGATGTCGTCGGGACCCAGCTCGTGGTCGTGGCCGTCGACGTGGACGCCGACCGTCCCCCCGCCGCGCAGCACGCCGGCCACCGAGCCCGCGTCGAGCGCCTCGACGGCGGCCGCGACCTGGGGCATCGCCGCGCCGAAGCGCGGGCCCAGGGAGCGGTAGTTCGGCTTGAGCGCGTAGGAGCCCAGCTCGTCGGCGGCACCGACGAAGCGCAGCTCCTTGACGTTGAGCTCGTCGCGCACGACGTCGGCCAGGCGCTCGATCGCGTCGCGCTCCTTGCCGGCGGCGACGACGATCGCCTCGCGCAGCGGCTGGCGCAGCTTGACCTTCGCCGCGCCGCGCGCGCCGAGGCCCAGACGCACCGCCTCGCGCGCCGTCGCCATCGCCTCCTCGAGCTCCACGTCGCGCGGCCCGGCGGACGGCCAGTCGCAGAGGTGGACCGAGGGCTCGGACCCGTCGAGGTTGTCGAAGAGCTCGTCGGCCACGAACGGGCAGTAGGGCGCCAGGAGCTTGGCGACCGTCACGAGGCACTCGTGGAGCGTCGCGAACGCGGCCGCCTCGCCGTCCCAGAAGCGCCGGCGCGAGCGGCGCACGTACCAGTTGGAGAGGTCGTCGACGAAGGCGGCGATGGCGCGCGCGCCGGCCGTCGCGTCGAAGCCCTCGAGCGCGTCGGTGACCGTCTCGACCGTCGCCGCGAGGCGCGACAGCGCCCAGCGGTCGAGGTCGGTCCTGGCCTCGGGGTCGCCGGCCGGCTCGGTGGCCTGCTCGTAGAGGACGTGGAAGCCGTAGGTGTTCCACAGCTGCTTGAGGAACAGCCGCACGCCCTCGCCGATGGCCTCCATCGAGAAGCGGTAGCCGTCCCACGGCTGCTTGGAGCTGAAGAAGTACCAGCGGAAGGCGTCGGCGCCGAAGCGGTCGAGCACGTCCCAGGGCGCCACGACGTTGCCCCTGGACTTGGACATCTTCTGACCCTCCTCGTCGAGGATGAGGCCGAGGCAGACGACGTCCTCGTAGGGCGCGCGGTCGTTGAGCAGCACGCTGATCGCCAGCAGCGAGTAGAACCAGCCGCGGGTCTGGTCCAGCGCCTCGCAGACGAACTGCGCGGGGTACGAGCGCGCGAGCTTGTCCTCGTTCTCGAACGGCGCGTGCCACTGCGCGAAGGGCATGGCGCCGGAGTCGAACCAGACGTCGATGACCTCGGGCACGCGCCCCATCTCGCCGTCGCCGTGCGGGCACGGGAAGCGGACGTCGTCGACGTAGGGCCGGTGGGGGTCCTCGAGCGCGACGCCGCTGAGCTGCTCGAGCTCCTCGAAGGAGCCGACGCAGTGCACGTGCGACGGGTCGGCGTCGCAGCGCCAGATCGGGAGCGGCGTGCCCCAGTAGCGTTCGCGCGACAGCGCCCAGTCGACGTTGCCCTCCAGCCAGTTGCCGAAGCGCCCGTGCTTGATGTGCTCGGGGTGCCAGGTGACCGTCTCGTTGGCGGCGATCATCCGGTCGCGGACCTTCGAGGTCGCGATGTACCAGGACGGCTTGGCGTAGTAGAGCAGCGGCGTCGAGCAGCGCCAGCAGTGCGGGTAGGCGTGCTCGTACTCGACGGCCTTGTGCAGCCGCCCGCGCGCGCGGAGGTCCTCGACGAGGTCGGCGTCGGCGTCCTTGACGAAGCGCCCCGCGTACTCGCCGATGCGCTCGTCGTAGGTGCCGTCGAGCTTGACCGGGTTGACGACGGTCAGGCCGTGCTCGGTGCCCAGGCGGAAGTCGTCCTCGCCGAAGGCGATGGCGGTGTGGACCAGGCCGGTGCCGTCCTCGGCGGTGACGAAGTCGGCGGGCAGGACGGTATGGCCCTTCGGGCCGTAGGCGTCGGCGGCGATGAAGCCGAACGGCGGCTCGTAGGAGAGGCCGACGAGGTCGTTGCCGGGGAAGCGCTCCAGGACCTCGGCGCCCTCGCCCAGGACGCGCTCGACGAGCGCCTCGGCGAGGATCGCGACGTAGCCGTCCGCCTGCGCGCGCACGTACGTCAGCTCGGGGTCGACGGCGACGGCGGCGTTCGAGACGAGCGTCCACGGCGTGGTCGTCCACACGAGCAGCTCGTCGCCGGGACGGTCGCGCAGCGGGAAGCGCACGTAGACCGACGGGTCGACGACGTCCTTGTAGCCCAGCGCGAGCTCGTGCGAGGACAGGGCGGTGCCGCAGCGCGGGCAGTACGGGACGACCTTGTGGCCCTCGTAGAGGAGGTCCTTGTCGAAGACCTGCTTGAGCGACCACCAGACCGACTCCACGTAGCTCGTGTCGAGCGTGCGGTACGGGTGGTCGAGGTCGACCCAGAACGCGATGCGCTCGGTGAGCTTCGTCCACTCCTCGAGGAACTCGAAGACCGACTCGCGGCAGCGGCGGTTGAACTCCTCGATGCCGAAGGCCTCGATGTCGGCCTTGGACTTGAGGCCGAGCTGCTGCTCGACGGTGATCTCGACCGGGAGGCCGTGGCAGTCCCAGCCGCCCTTGCGCTCGACGTAGCGCCCGCGCATGGTCTGGAAGCGCGGGAAGACGTCCTTGTAGGCGCGGCTGAGGACGTGGTGGGAGCCGGGGCGGCCGTTGGCCGTCGGGGGGCCCTCCCAGAAGACCCAGGGCTCGGCGCCCTCCCGGCGGCGCATCGACTCCTGGAAGACGTCGCGCTCGCGCCAGCGCTCGAGCACCTGCTCCTCGAGCTGGGGGAAGTCCTGGTTGGGGTCGACGGCGCGGCGCGGCATGCGAGCGCCCCAGTCTAGGAGCGCGCGGCGCGCGCCCGCCCTGCGGCGCTACGCGGCGGCGGCGAGCTTCTGGCAGAGCGCGGCGAAGGTGCGCTTCTCCTCCTCGTCGAGCGCCGCGAACGCGATGGAGACGCGCTCGGTGTGCTCGGGGAAGAGGCGGTCGACGCACTCGCGCCCGGAGACCGTGAGGCGCACCGCGGCGGCGCGCCGGTCGTGGGCGAGGCGGAAGCGCTGGACCAGCCCGCGGCTCTCGAGCGTCGTGACGACCTCGGTGGCGTTGGCCTTCGAGGTGCGCAGCCGGGCGCGGAGGTCGCGCAGCTCGAGCTCCCCGCCGCCGTCGGTCAGCGCGAGGAGGACCGAGAAGCCCGACGCGCTCAGCCGCTCGCGCTCGAGGTCGGCCGACAGGCGCCGGCGCACGCTCGCCTCAGCACGGAGGAGGGACTCCAGGGCGCGGTGGGCAAGCGGGTCCCCGGGGACGAGCGTCGGCGTGGTCACGGGTCGGGAGCATGCACCGCCCGCCGGACGGCCCCGAACGTCGGCCCCGAACGAGTGGAAGGTGCCTGGCACCTTCCACCCGACGCCTCAGACCGCGGCGCGCAGGGCGGGCGCCGCGAGGCGCGCGAGGAGGGCCTCGCGGGCGGCGAGCGGGTGGTCCGGAAGGCGCTCGACGAGGGAGGCGCCCTTGGCCGGGACCGCGCCGCGGAAGTCGAGGACCGCCACGTCGGCGTCGGCCGAGGCGCGGCGCGCGGCGAAGACGAGGCGGGCGAGGGCGTCGAGCGAGGCGCCCGAGCCGGTGAGCACGACCGCGCGGGGCTGGAGGGCGCGGACGGCGCGGCCGACGCGCTCGGGGTCCAGGGCGGCGGTGAGCACGAGCGTGCGCAGGCCGCCGCGGCGCAGGGCGAGCTCGAGGGCCTGGGCGTGCAGGCCGTCGGCGGACAGCGGCGCGCCCGCGTCGAAGACCAGGACGCCCTCCGGGCGCGACGCCGGCGGGGCGACGCGCATGGCCGCGGCCAGCCAGCCGGCGGCGAAGCGCTGGGCGAAGGCCGCCTCCGGCAGCCCGGCGTCCAGCGCGCAGACCGCGGGCAGCAGGACCTCGGCGACCGTGCGCTCGACGGAGCGCAGCGCGAGCGACTCCTCGAGCAGGCGGTTGGCGGCGGGCTCGTCGAAGGCGGCGAAGGCCTGGCCGAGGCGTGCGTCGGTCGCCGGGCCGGCCCCGCGCGAGCGGGCGACCGCGATGGCCGCCGCGGCGTCGCCGGTCTGGTGCAGGGCCGCCCGCAGCGCCTCGATCTGCTCGAGGTCGAAGTGGCGGTGGCCGCCGGCGGTGCGCAGCGGCTCGGGGAAGCCGAAGCGCCGCTCCCAGGAGCGCAGCGTGCTCGGGCTCACGCCCAGCATGGCGGCAGCGGCGGTGGTGCGGATCGCGGACATCCCCGCTCGGAGCATCGGCCAGCGCTCGCGCGCACGCCACCGTTGCACGCGGGCTTGCGCGCGGGTAGGCATGGACGATGGGCCGCCTCGACGCCGTCGACCTCTCCCAGAAGATCAAGCGCCCCGAGCAGGACGCCCGCCTCGCCGTGGGCGGCCGGCGGCTGCTGCAGCTGCGCCTCGCGCTCGGCGGCATCCACGGCGGGATGGACCCCGCCCAGCCGCAGCTCGGCCCGCCCGTCTGCGTCGTCTTCGAGGGCTGGGACGCCTCGGGCAAGGGCGGCGCCATCCGCCGGCTCGTCGCGCCGCTCGACCCGCGCCACGTCCGTGTCGCCGCCTTCTCCGCGCCCACGCACGACGAGAAGCGCCACCACTTCCTGCACCGCTTCTGGCCCGTCCTGCCGGGCTGGGGCGGCATGGCGGTGCTCGACCGCTCGTGGTACGGGCGCGTCCTGGTCGAGCGCGTCGAGGGCTTCGCCACCGAGGAGCAGTGGCGCCGCGGCTACGACGAGATCGTGGGCTTCGAGCGCACGCTCGCCGCCGAGGGCATGGTCCTCGTGAAGCTGTGGATGCACCTCTCCGACGAGGAGCAGCTCAAGCGCTTCGAGGCCCGCGGCAAGGACCCGCTGAAGTCCTGGAAGCTCACCGAGGAGGACTGGCGCAACCGCGAGAAGCGCCCGGCCTACGAGGAGGCCGTCGAGGAGATGCTCGAGCGCACGGACGTCCCCGAGGCCCCGTGGCACCTCATCCCCGGCGACTCGAAGAAGCTCGCCCGGGTGCTGGTCATGGAGACGGTCATCAAGGCCATCGAGCGCGGGTGCGAGGAACACGGCTTCCCGCTGCCCGAGCCCCTCCCCCACACGGGCGAGGACGACTAGCCCGCCCCGAGCACCACCCAGCGCCGCGACGCGAAGCGCCAGCCGGTCGCGACGAGCCGCAGCACCATGAGCGCGACGAGCGCCCACCACATCTCGACGACCGAGTCGGCCAGCAGCGCGAGCGGGACGAAGACCGCCGACGACGCGGCCATCGCCCACGCCAGGTAGCGGGTGTCGCCCGCGCCGATGAGGATCCCGTCGAGCGCGAAGACGACCGCCCCCGGCAGCTGGAGCAGGGCGAAGAGCGGCCAGAGCTCCTCCGCCCGCTCGACCACCGCCTCGTCGCCCGTGAACAGGCCCGGGACGACCGACGTCGTCGCGAGCAGGACGAGCGCCAGCAGCGCGCCGAACGCGAAGGCCCAGACGCACATCCGCCGCGCCGCGGCGAACGCGCCCTCGGCGTCGCCGGCGCCCAGCGCCCGTCCGGTCAGCACCTGCCCGGCGATGGCCACGGCGTCGAGCACGAGCGCGAGGAAGACGAAGAGCTGGAAGGCGATCTGGTGAGCGGCCAGCGACGGCTCGCCGACCCGTGCGAGCACCGCGCTGGCCACCGTGAACGACGCGAGCAGCGAGCCCGTGCGCACGACGATGTGGACGCCCATCCGCGCGAGGCGCCGCAGGATCGCCGGCTGCGGCCGGCGCGAGACCGCGGGCGCGCGCAGCAGTAGCCAGGCGAACGCGCCGCCCATGCCGGCCTGCGCGACGACGGTCCCCAGCGCGCTGCCGTCGAGGCCCCAGTCCAGGCCGTACACGAGGACCACCTCCAGCACGGCGTTGACCGCGTTGGCGACCACCACGACCACGAGCGGCGTGCGCAGGTCGCCCACACCGCGCAGGAACCCCTGACCGCTGAGGGCCAGGAGGGCGAACGGCAGCCCGAGGAGGCTCAGGCGCAGGTAGCGCGCCGCGACCTCCGCGGTCTCCCCGCTGCCGCCGACGAGCGCCATGAGCGGATCGGCGAGGGCCGCGCACGCGCCCGCCAGCACGACGCCGATGGCCAGCGCGAGCCAGACCGCCTGCGCCGCCACCTCTCCCGCTCGCTCGTGCTCGCCTGCCCCGTGCAGCCGCGCGACCTGCGCCGTCGTCCCGTAGGTCAGGAAGTTGCACAGGGCCGTCAACGCGCCCAGCACGGTCGCGGCGAGCGCCAGCGCGGCCAGCTCGCGCGTGCCGAGGTGGCCGACGATCGCCGTGTCCACCAGCAGGTACGTGGGCTCGGCCGCGAGCGCGGGCAGGGCCAGCGCCGCGAGCCGGAGGATCTCGCGGTCGTGGGGCGAGCGGCGCACGGCCCTAGGATCGCGCCATGGGCTCCCGGCTCGCCCTGCCGCTGGCCGCCGCCGCGCTGGCGGGTGGGCTGGCGACGGGCTGCGGCGAGGAGCTGCCGCGCATGCCGTTCTCCTGCACCCAGCAGCAGCCCGAGCTCTACACGCCCGCCCTGCGCGCGGCGCCCGGCGACGTCCGCCTCGGCGACGGGACCGCGATCTCCACCTGCGTCACGCGCGCCCGCAGCGACGCCGACCTCCAGGCGCTCGGGCTGCTGCTCAGCGGCGTGGCCGAGGACCTCGCGATCCGCGCGCGCGACGCCCGCGACCCGGTCGCCGCGACCCGCCTGGGCTTCCTCGCCGGCGCCGTGCGCCGCGGCGCCTCGCGCACCAACGGCATCCAGGAGAACCTCGCCAGGCGCATCGAGGGCACCGCGATCAAGCTCGAGGGCGCACCGGCCCGGGTGCAGACCGCGCTCGTCGACGGCACGCGGGCGGGGTTGGCGCGCGGATGAGCGCCACGCCGCTGCGCCTGCGCCTCTTCCACGCCCGCGACGGCGCTCGGATCGCCTACCGCGAGGCCGGCACCGGCCCCGGCCTCGTCCTCGTGCACTCGGCCGGCCTCAGCCACCGCGAGTGGGAGCCCGTCGTCGAGCACCTCGCCCATCGCTTCCGCGTCGTGCTGCCCGACCTGCCGGGCCACGGCGACAGCGAGGACCGTCCCCGCCATCCGTGGACGCTGGACTGGATGGCGCGCGTGCTCGCCGCCTTCTGCGAGGACACCGCCGGCGCCCGGCCGCTCGTCGGCGGCCACGGCCTGGGCGCCGAGCTGCTGCTGCGCGCCACGGTCGCTGGCGAGCTGCGCCCCGGGCGCCTCGTCGTCGCGCCCACCCGGCTGCACCGCCCGGCACCGCGCGAGGGGCTGCGCGGCATGTGGCGCGCCGCGGCGCGCGCGGGTGGCCTGCCGGGCCTGGACCGCGCGGCCTCGCACGCCGCGCCGCTGCTCTTCCGCCCCCGCCACGGCCTCGCCCTCAGCGCCCGCGGCGCGCCGTCGGCCGCCGACGTCGTGGCCCACGCGATGAGCGACGTCGCCGGCAACGCGAACCTCTCGCGCTCCTGGGCGCGCCTGGCCGCCCGGCTGCCGCGCGGCGCCTGGCGCGACCTCCTCGACGCCTACCCCGGACTGGACGCCGAGGTGCTGCTGCTCTGGGCCGACGAGGACCGCCACCACCCGCTGCAGACCGCCGAGGAGGCGCTCGGCCTGCTGCCCCGCGCGCAGCTGCGGGTCGTCCCCGGGACGGGCTACCTCCTGGCCCACGACGACCCGGTCGCCGTCGCCCGCGAGATCGCCGCGTTCTGCGGCTAGCGCACCGGCCGACGGCGCTCCAGCCCGGAGGCGTACTGTCCGCCGGACATGCCTCCCAAGAAGCTGTACGGCGGCGAGACGACGAAGGCCGTCGAGAACTTCCCGATCTCCGGCGAGACCGTCCCGCCCTCGGTCATCCACTGGCTCGGCCGCATCAAGGGCGCGGCCGCCCGCGTCAACGGCGAGCTGGGCCTCCTCGACAAGGACCTGGCCGCGAAGATCGCCGACGCCGCCGACGCCGTCGCCCGCGGCGACCACGACGAGCAGTTCCCGATCGACGTCTTCCAGACCGGTTCGGGGACCTCGTCCAACATGAACACCAACGAGGTGATCGCCTCCCTCTCGGGCGCCCACCCCAACGACGACGTCAACTACGGCCAGTCCTCCAACGACGTCTTCCCGAGCGCCGTCCACCTCGCCGCGCTGGACGAGGCGACGAACACGCTGCTGCCCGCGCTCAAGCAGCTCGAGAAGTCGCTGGAGCGCAAGGCGCGCGCCTTCAAGGACGTCGTCAAGAGCGGCCGCACGCACCTCATGGACGCCGTCCCGGTCACCCTCGGCCAGGAGTTCGCCGGCTACGCGACGCAGATCCGCCTGGGCCAGGAGCGCGTCCAGGCCGCGCTGACCCACGTCGGCCAGATCCCGCTCGGCGGCACCGCCACGGGCACCGGCCTCAACACGCATCCGAAGTTCGCCGAGCGCGTGCGCAAGCAGCTCGCGAAGGAGTCCAGGCTCAAGCTCATCGCGCCGCCGGCGGACCCGTTCGAGGCCCAGGCCAACCGCGACGCGCTCGTCGAGCTCAGCGGCGCCCTGAAGGTCGTCGCCGTCTCGCTGACGAAGATCGCCCAGGACCTCGCGCTCATGGGCTCCGGCCCGCGCGCGGGCATCGGCGAGCTCTTCCTGCCCGAGCTCCAGAAGGGCTCGTCGATCATGCCCGGCAAGGTCAACCCGGTCATCCCCGAGGTCGTCCTGCAGGTGAGCGCGCAGGTCATCGGCAACGACACCGCGATCACCATCGGCGGCATGCAGGGCCAGTTCGAGCTCAACGTGCGCATCCCGCTGATCGCCCGCAACCTCCTGCAGTCGATCCACCTGCTGTCGACGACGTCGGTCGCCTTCGCGGAGAAGTGCATCGACGGCGTGCAGGCCAACAAGGAGGGCACGAAGCGCTCGGCCGAGTCGACGCTCGCCACCGCGACGGCCCTGAACACGTCGATCGGCTACGACAAGGCCGCCGCGATCGTCAAGGAGGCCGCGACCTCCGGGCGGATGCTGCGCGACGTCGCCCTCGAGCAGGGCGTGGACCCGAAGGTCTACGACGAGACGATCGACCTGCGCCGCATCGCCGCGGGCAACCAGGCCGAGCCCAAGCCGGCCGCCAGGCCGGCGGCGGCAGCAGCCGGGAAGCCGGCCGCCGCGGCCAAGAAGCCGGCCGCCAAGAAGCCGGCCGCCGCGAAGAAGCCCGGGGCGCGCAAGGCGCCCGCGAAGGCCTAGCGGCCTACCGGCGCACCGTCGCGGTGCGCGTCACGACCTGCCGGGTCCTGCCGCGCACCGCCACGACCTCCACCCGCAGCCGCCGCCCGCGCGGCAGGCTGCGGGTCGGCAGGCGCAGCTCCACCCGGCGCCCGGCGCGCCGCTGCACCGCCGAGGTGCGGCGCAGCACCTTGCCGCCGCGGCGCACGACGAGGGCCACGCGCGCCGCCCGCCTGCCCACGCGCACCCGGACCCGCAGCGCGCCGCCGGCCACACGCGGCCGGCCGATCGAGGTGAGCAGCCGCGCGGCCCGGCCGATCGTCACGCGGCGCGTGCGCTTGGTCCTGTGGCCGCCGCGGTCCACGACGGTCAGCGAGACCTTGCGCCTGGCGGCCCTGGTGAACGTGCGCCGCACCTTGAGCCCGCGCGCGTCGGTCTTGCCGTCGCCGGTGAGGTCCCAGCGGAAGCTCAGGCGCTCGAGCGCGTCGAGGTCGTCGTAGGAGGCCGACGCGTCGAAGGTCACCGGCGCGCCGGCGCGGGCCGCACCGCCGCTCACCGAGAACTTCGCCACGGGGGCGCCGTCGCGCACGTCGCCGTAGCCGTGGTCCCACTGGGCGCAGCCCTTCGCCGCGCGCAGCGCCACGTCGGCCTGCAGGTCGCCCGGCGCGGTGGTGGGGCCGACGCCGTCGCCGGCCATGCCGCGCACGTCGAAGGACAGGCAGTCGAAGTCGAAGCGCCAGCGGCCGTCCGGGCGCGACGGGTCGCTGTAGTTGTCGACGTGGCCCTCGCCGCTGTCGGCGAACGACCGGCGGCCCTCGGCGCCCGTGAAGGCGGCGTCGTCGAGGTCCGGCGCCGAGCTGCCCGGCTCGGGCCTCGCGTCCAGCGGCGAGACCGCGGGCGGGTCGTCGACCCCGACGTTGCCATCGCCGCGGAACTCGTCGAGGTGCTCGAGCAGCAGACCGGGCTGGAACGTCGGGCCGTTGCCGCGGTCGTCCTGGCCGTGGCCGTCGGCGTCGAAGCCCGAGCGGTCGCGCAGCTCGAGGTAGTAGGCGTGGTCCGACGGCGCCGCGCGGTCGGCGGCGATGCGTGTCCACGCCCGCGTGCAGCTGCGGGCCGTCGAGAGCGTGTCCCGGCACGCGCCCGGGAAGACCGCCGCGTCGTCGTCGGTCTCGAAGTCGGCGCGGTAGAGCACCTGGTCGCCGGCGCGCACCTCGAGGTCGTCGATGAACCAGCCGCGCTTCTGCGCGCCCGTGTCGGTCGAGTAGGAGAAGCGCACGACGCCGGGCGTGCCGGCCAGCGACGAGAGGTCGTACTCGTCGTCGACGAAGCGCAGGCCGCCGGGGTACTCGCCCAGGAGCCGGTCGACGCTCGCCGAGCCGCCGTCGAAGGACTGCGGCGTGCCGGTCAGGCCGTTGCCGAGCTGGCCCTGGCAGGTCGCGCCGTTGGGGTTCTGGGACGCCGGGGTCGTGCGCCGCCGCGCCGACGGCAGCGAGCGCCACGAGCGGCCGTCGGGGGAGGCCAGCACGAAGCCGTAGTCGAAGTCCCACTCGATCTCGTAGGCGGTCTTGAAGCGCAGCGTGACCTTCGTGCCCTTCGGGACGTCCCGCAGCCCGGGGATCGCGATGTCGAGGGTGGAGCCCTTGACCGGCGAGCAGCCGAAGTCGTTGCCCTGCGTGGACCACCAGACGTGCTTGCCCGAGGGCACGGTCGCCGGGTCCAGGACCTGCCGGCCGGGCAGCCGGGCGGCGTAGGCCTCGCCGTTGTGCACGTCAGGGCCCTCGAGGGTGTACGGCTTGCCGTCGCGCGTGCGCCAGTCGATGCGGTGGGTGTCGAGCTTGCCGTCGCGCATGCCGGCCGCGTCGCGGGTGGTGCCGGCGTCGAGCACGCGCGGCACGACCCAGCCGAGCTGCTGCTTGGCCGCCAGCGACATGTGCTGCGAGCGGTCCTCGGCCATGAGGTTCCACGTGCCGTAGGTCAGCCGCGAGCCGGTCGAGTAGTAGTCCGGCAGGCCGAGCGAGTGGCCGTACTCGTGGGAGATGACCGACGCCTTCTCGATCGCCGTCTCCGGGTTGAGGTTGTAGGGCCCGATGCGCACGTAGGCGGGGTAGGGCGTCTCGCGCGTCGTGGTCCTGGCGTACGCGTCGTCCTCGTAGAAGAGCGGCCGGCCCTCGAGGTCGGTCAGCCGGTCGTCGGTCGTGAAGCCCTTCAGCCCCGTGCGCGGGTCGGTGTAGGAGTTCTCGAGCGTCCCCGAGTTGGGCCAGACGTTGTCGTAGGGCAGCGGCAGCTGGGTCTGCGAGTCGCCGTTGCCGCCGACCCCGGCGAAGACGACCATGAAGAAGTCGACGAGCCCGTCCTTGTCGGTGTCGAAGTCGTTGAAGTCGATCTCGGGGTCGCTGATCGCCGCCGCGTCCCACACGACCTTGGTGTTCGGGCCGCAGCCGTTGTCGATCTGCTGGAGGGCGGCGAGGCCGAGCTGCGCGCCCAGCAGCGCGGAGACCGCGCCGTCGGAGCCGTAGTAGCCCAGCGTCCCCGGGAGCCGGTACCAGCCGTCGCGGATGCGCTGCTGGTAGAGCGGGCCGCCCTGCAGGCCGCGGAGCGTCACGCCCAGGCAGGTGTTGCCGAGCTGCAGGCGGGTGAAGTCGAAGCCGGGCCCGTACTCGAAGCCCTTGGACGCGATCCCGGCCGACGGCACGTCGGCCTGCGGGAACAGCTGCCCGTAGGACATCTCCTGGTACAGGTTGAACGTGGAGCCCGGCGTGCCGGGGTCGTTGATGACCTGGTCCAGGCGCTGGGCCGAGGCCCCCGCCGCGCGGTCCTGGTACTCGACCGGGACGACCGGGAACGGGCGGTCGCCGAAGCGTGCGGTCTCGTACGTCGAGCTCGGCGGGATCGCCTTGGGCCCGTGCGTGCGCTCGACCGCCTTCGCGCCGGAGACCTCGAGCGTCGCCGTGCTCGAGAGGTCGCGCCAGGGCAGCGTCGGCTCCTGGCCGAGCGTCCGCGCCTTCGCGCGCACGACGAGCGTCGCCGTCGCGCCCGCGGCCAGCTCGCCCGGGTCCCAGGTGACCGTCGCGCCGTCCTCGCCCACCGTCGCCCCGCCCGGGCCGGTGGCCGTGGTGAAGGCGGTGCCGCGCGGGTGCTCGACGGTGACCTTGGCGCCGTCGACGGCCGTGCCGGACGGGTTGCGCACGAGGACCTTGAAGGGGTACTCCTGGCCCGGCTTGACCCAGCCGGTGGACGAGACGAACTGCGCGCGCAGCTCGAGCGGCCCGGCGGTCGCGGCGGCGTGCGCCGTCCCGGGGACCAGGCCGAGCCCGAGCAGGGCGAGGCACGCCGCCGCCCGGCGGGCGCGCGGGCGGCGGACGGACGGCGAGGTGGCCATGGGGAGATCCTCTACGACAGGCCGTCGCCGAGCTGCCCGTACAGCTCGCGCACGGCGGTGACCGACGGCTTGGCCTTGCCCGCGTGGTCGAACAGGCCCTTCTGGTTGACCCCGCGGACGATCTTGATCCCTGGGACCTTCTTGGAGATCGAGCCGCCCGCGAAGGTCGGCGCGACGCCGAAGTCGCGCAGGTTCCAGATGAGCATGCCCGCGAGCTGCTCCGAGCGGCGGTAGGCCCCGATGTGCTGGCGCAGCAGCCGGGTCTGGAACGCGAAGCCGCCCGGCCGGCTGGAGGGGTTGTGCGTGTTGGCCTCCGCGCCGAACTCGCTGATGACCGTCACCTTGCTGCGGAAGGTGGTGAGGAAGTCGTCGGTCGTCGTGCGGATCTTCGCGGCCACCGTCGCCCGGGGAGCGAGCGGGATCTCGTACCACCCGACGTAGTTCGTCACGGCGATCGCGTCGAGGTGGCGGTACACCGGGCCGAGCTGGCCCTCGCGCGGCGGGTGGGTGCCCCAGACGTCGACCGCGGTCATGCGGCCGGGGTCGCGGCGGTGCAGCCAGTCGCCCATCTCCGAGATGTACTGGACCTGGCCGTCCTGGCGGCCGTTGCCGGCGATCTCGTTGGCGAGGTTCCAGGCGATGATCGACGGGTGCGGCTGGGACTGGGCGAACGTCTCGCGCACGCGCTCGCGGGCCCGGCGCGCCTGCGCCGGCGTCTTCGACGTCCACGAGCCGGGCGCGTCGATCGGGCCCAGGCCGAGCCAGACGAGGATGCCCGCCGCGTCCAAGCGCTCGAGGAGCGCCGGGTTGAGCGGGTGCTGGGAGCGCGTCGAGTTGGCGTTGATGCGCTGCAGCGAGGTCACGATCCCGTCCATGTCGGCGGGCGCCAGCGCGTCGCCGCGGCCCTTGACGTCCTCGTGGATCGAGGCGCCGTGGAGCTTGAGCGGGCGGCCGTTGAGCTGCATCCGCGAGCCCTTCCACGTGAGCTCGCGCAGGCCGACGCGCATGGTGTAGGCCGACTCGCCGGGGACGGCGAGGTCGAGGTCGTAGAGCTGGGGCGAGCCGGGCTGCCACAGCGCCGGGTCGGGCACGTCGGCGCGGCCCTCCACGAGGATCGTCTGGCCGGCGGGCACCAGGAGCTTGGGGAACTGCACCGGGATCGACGCCTCGCCCCGGCGCAGGACGCCGACCACCGGCAGCTCCCGGTCCTCCGCGCTGCGGTTGGTGACGTGGACGCCGACCTCGACGCGCGCGGCGCCCGCGTCGGTGAGCGTCGTGTGGATCTCCGGGTCGGAGACCTCGCTGTCGCCGACCGGGCGGATCGTCACCTCGCGGTTGATGCCGCCGAAGTTGAACCACGTGCGGTGCCAGCCCGTGCGCTTCTGCTCGTAGGGGTCGCGGTAGTCGGCGCGGACGACGAGCGTCGCCGGGCGGTCGGCCTCCAGGCGGACCTTGCGCTCGAAGGGCAGGTAGACGCCGGTGTGCCTGGCGATCTCCTTGCCGTCGAGGAAGACCGTCGCGTGGTGGTGGACGGACTCGAAGCGGATCGCGTACTCGCCGCTCTTGGCCACGCGGATGCGCGTGCGGTACCAGGCGACGCTGCCGCGGTAGGAGCGGATGCCGGGCGGGCCGGTGATGCGGCTGGCGTTGGGCGAGTAGGGCAGCTGGACGACGCGGCCGGCGAAGCTGCCGTCCTGCCACCCCTTGCCGGTGCCCTTGGCGCCACGGTCGCCGCGGACGACCCAGGGGCCGGGCATGGCGCTGCGGCCGGTGGCGCCGGTGTGTGCGGCGGGCTCGGCGAACGTCGTGTCGACCGGGGCGGGCGTGAGCTGGGCGCTGGCGACGGGGACGCTGGCGAGCAGGGCGAGGACCGCGCTGAGCACGGTGAGGGACAACCTCCGGCGGAGACGCATTCGGCGGGCATTGTGACGACACACGTCGCAATGCCCGCCGGTCGTGGACGGCAGGTGGAAAGTGCCTGGCACTTTCCACGTCTGAGCTAGGTCGGCGGCACGCCCACGTTCATCGCGACGTACTTCGTCTCGAGGTACTCGTGCAGGCCCTCGGGGCCGCCCTCGCGACCGAAGCCCGACTGCTTGACGCCGCCGAACGGCGCGCCGGCGTTGGAGACCATGCCCTGGTTGAAGCCGACCATGCCCGTCTCGAGCTCCTCGATGACGCGGAAGGCGCGGTCGACGTCCTGCGTGTAGACGTAGGCGACCAGGCCGTACTCGGTCGCGTTGGCCTTCTGCACCGCCTCCTCGTCGGAGGAGAACGTCGTGATCGGCGCGACCGGGCCGAAGATCTCCTCCCGCAGCAGGCGGGCGTCGTCGGGCACGTCGGCCAGCACCGTCGGCTGGAAGAAGTAGCCGCCGCCATCCAGGCGCGAGCCGCCCGTCGCCACCCGCGCGCCCTTGGACGTCGCGTCGTCGACGAGCTCCTCGACCGTCTCGCGCTGGGACTCGTCGATGAGCGGGCCGACCTTCACGTCGGGCTCCGTGCCGCGGCCGACCTTCAGGTCGCCGATGGCGGCCGCGAGCTTCTCGGCGAACGCGCCGGCGATCGACTCGTGGACGTGGAAGCGGTTGGCCGACGTGCACGCCTCGCCGCCGTTGCGCATCTTCGCCACGAGCGCGCCCTCGACGACCTTGTCGAGGTCGGCGTCGGCGAAGACGAGGAACGGGGCGTTGCCGCCGAGCTCCATGGACACGCGCAGGACCTGCTCGGAGGCCTGCTCCATGAGCTTGCGCCCGACCTCGGTCGAGCCGGTGAAGGACAGCTTGCGCGTGCGCGGGTCCTTGATGAGCGGCTCCATGACCTCGCCCGAGGACTTCGCGGTGAGGACGTTGACGACGCCGCCGGGCAGCCCGGCCTCCTCGAGCACCTGCGCGAGCGCGAGCATCGACAGCGGCGTCTGCTTGGCCGGCTTGACCACGACCGTGCAGCCCGCCGCCAGCGCCGGGCCGATCTTCCGCGTGCCCATGGCCAGCGGGAAGTTCCACGGCGTGATGAAGACGCACGGGCCGACGGGCTGGCGCATGGTCAGCACCCGTCCGACGCCGGTCTCGTTGGGCGTGAAGCGCCCGTCGATGCGCACCGCCTCCTCGGCGTACCAGCGCAAGAAGTTCGCGCCGTAGGCGATCTCGGCCTTGGACTCGGCGATGGGCTTGCCCATCTCGAGCGTCATGAGCAGCGCGAGGTCGTCCGTGCGCTCCGTGATCAGGTCGTAGGCGCGGCGCAGGACGTCGCTGCGCTCCCGCGGCGGGGTGTGGCGCCAGGTCCTGAACGCCTCGTGCGCGGCCGCCAGCGCCGCGTCGGCGTCCTGGGCCTGGCCGTCGGCGATCTCGTGGATCGTCTCGCCCGTCGAGGGGTCCTCGACGCCCAGGCGCCCGCCGCCCGTCGCGTCGCGCCACTCGCCCCCGATGTAGAGCCCGCTGGGGACCGCCTCGAGGACCCGCCGCTCCTGCTCCGATGCCGTCGCTGCCATGTCCCCATCCTGCCCAGGAGGACCGCGACCGACGCGGGTGCCTACGTGCTGACCGTCTCGGTCCCGAGCTCCTGCGCGATCGCGACGTCGATCGAGTAGTCGATCGGCACGACGACGAGCGACGGGACGTCGAGGGTGAGCGCGTGGCGCAGGTGCTTGCCGAAGTCCTCGGCGCTCTCGCACCGGAAGCCGGGCATGCCGAACGCCTCGGCGAGCTTCACGAAGTCGGGGTTCGTGAAGTCCGTCCCGAAGTGCTCGCCGAACTTGCGGTCCTGCTTCCAGACGATGGAGCCGAACTGCCGGTTCTCCCAGACGACGTTCACGAACGGCGTGCGCAGCCGCATCGCGGTCTCGAGCTCCTGGCAGTTCATGAGGAAGCCGCCGTCGCCGTTGACGGTGACGACCTTGCGGTCGGGGTGCACGAGCTTCGCGGCGACCGCACACGGCACGGCGAAGCCCATCCCCGCCAGGCCGTTGGCGATCATGACCGTGTTGGGCTCGTGGGCCGGGAACATCCGCCCGATCCACAGCTTGTGCAGGCCGACGTCCGAGATCAGGACGTCCTCGCGGCCCAGCGCCTGGCGGATCTCCCACAGCACGCGCGGCGGCTGCATCGGGAACGCGTCGTCCTGCTTGGCGGCCTCGAAGCGCCCGAGCACGACGTCGCGCAGCCGGTGCGAGCCGCCCGAGTGGGGGACGTCGCGGCACTCCTCCGCCAGCCGGGTGAGCACGTGGTAGAGGTCGCCGACGAGCTCGACCTCCGGCATGAAGTGCTCGTCGACCTCCGCGGCCACCGCGTCGATGCAGACGATCGTCTTGTCGCCCCGCGGGTTCCAGTGCTTCGGCGCGTGCTCGACGAGGTCGTAGCCGATCGCGATGACGACGTCGGCGTCCTCGAAGCCCGCCATCGCGTAGTCGCGCGCCTGCAGGCCCACTGTCCCCAGCGCCTTCGGGTCGGTGTAGTCCATGACGCCCTTGCCCATGAAGGTCTCGGCGACGCTGATGCCGGTGGCGCGGACGAACTCGCGCAGCGCGGGCGCGGCGCCCGCCCGCACGACGCCGTTGCCCGCCAGCGCGACCGGGTTGATCGCGTTGCGGATGAGGTCGGCCGCCTTGAGCAGCTCCCGCGCCGCGGGCTCCGGCTTCACCGGCCGGCGGCGCGGCAGCGGGACGCCGTCGACCTCCTGGGCCATGACGTCCTCGGGCAGCTCGAGGTGCGTCGCCCCCGGCTTCTCGGACTCGGCGACCTTGAACGCCTTGCGCACGACCTCGGGGACGATCTCCGGCGCGGTCACGCGCGCGTTCCACTTGGTGATCGGCCGCATGAGCTCCACCAGGTCGATGTACTGGTGGCTCTCCTTGTGCATGCGCTCGAGGTCGGCCTGGCCCGTGAGGGCGACGAGCGGCGCGCGGTCCAGGAACGCGTCGCCGACCGCGGTGACGAGGTTCATCGCGCCGGGACCGAGCGTCCCGAGGCACACGCCGGCGCGGCCGGTGAGGCGCCCGTGCATGTCGGCCATGTAGGCCCCGCCCTGCTCGTGTCGAACAGGGACGAACGAGACCGACGAGTTGGCCAGCGACTCGTTGAGGTCGAGGGTCTCCTCACCCGGGATGCCGAAGACGTAGCGCACGCCCTCGGCCTCCAGGCACTCGACGAAGAGGTCACTCGCACGCCGGCTCGCCACGACATGGACCCCTACCCACCCGTCCGGCACATGACGCCCAGCCCTGGAGCCGCAACCCTGCGGCGCCGATGGTGTCTCCACATGCGCATGCGCAGCAGCACCCTCTCCGCCTCCGTCCTCGGCGCCGCCCTGCTCGCGGCGGGCGCCGCCGCGCCCGCCCACGGCGCGACCCGCCTGGTCATCAAGGGCGGCGGCTTCGGCCACGGCATCGGCATGAGCCAGTACGGCGCGCTGGGCTTCGCGCAGCAGGGCTGGACCTTCGACCGGATCCTCAAGCACTACTACACGACCACCGACCTCTCGAAGGTCGCGCCGGAGCCCGACGTCCGCGTCCTGCTCCAGCAGGGCAAGGGCACCGTGCGCTTCAGCGGCGCCGTCGCGGCCGGGTCGAAGAAGCTCTCCGCGTCGCGCACCTACGGCGCCCGCCAGGCCGCCGGCCGCGTGCGGCTGCTGAGCGCGTCCGGGAAGTCCATGGGGACCTTCGACGCGCCGCTGCGCGTCGCGCCCGCCGGCGGCGGCGCGGTCCGCCTGCTCGGCGGTGCGCAGAACGGGACGTCGAACGGTCGCTACCGCGGCGCCCTCGAGCTGCGCCCCGCGGGCGGCGGGCTCAACGCGATCAACGCGGTCGGGATGGAGGACTACGTGCGCGGCGTCATCAGCGCCGAGTCGCCGGCCTCCTGGCCCAACGAGGCGCTCAAGGCCCAGGCGGTCGCCGCGCGCTCCTACGCGCTGACGACGACGAAGGGCGGCGACGGCTGGGACCAGTACGCCGACGTGCGCTCGCAGATGTACAAGGGCGTCGCGGCCGAGTTCCCCTCGACGGACCGCGCGACGCGCGAGACCGCCGGCCAGGTCGTCACCTACGGCGGCCAGCCCGTCACGACGTTCTTCTTCTCGACCTCGGGCGGCAAGACCGAGAACGTCGAGTTCTCCTTCATCGGCGCGATCCCCAAGCCGTGGCTCAAGGGCGTCGACGACCCGTTCGACTCGGTCTCGCCCAAGCACCGCTGGCAGCTGCAGATGACGCCCGCCCAGGCGCGGCGCAAGCTCGGCGGCCTGGTCAAGGGCTCCTTCAAGGCGATCAAGGTCCTCAAGCGCGGCGTCTCCCCGCGCGTCGTGCGCGCGCAGGTCGTGGGCACCGGCGGGACGACGACGACCACCGGCCCGGTGCTGCGCGCCAGGCTCGGCCTCAACGACACGTGGGCGACGTTCACGACCATCGGCGCGACCGCGACGCCGAAGGCCGACCCCAGGCCCGACGAGCCGATGGAGCCCGAGAAGGAGGCCAAGGACACCACGCAAGCCGGTGGGGGCGCCGAGGCCGGCGCCGCGTCGGTCCGCGAGGCGTGGCTGCGGGGGACCGTCGCCCCGCGCCCGGCGTCGGGCCGCGTGCGCGTCCAGCGCCGCAGCGCGGCGGGCACCTGGCGCACGCTGCGCAGCGTGAAGCTGCGTCGCGACGGCGGCTACCGCCTGACCGTCGACCGCGGCGGCGTCTACCGCATCGTGGCGGGCACGGCGCCCGGCCCCGCCGTCCGCGCGCGCTGACGCGCGAGGCGCCGCATGGCGCTCAGCGCGGCGGGCGTCCGGGCGCACGGCGCGGCGACCGGGGTGCTCGCCGGCGCCAGCGGCTCGACCTCGTAGCTGCCGCAGTTCGCGCACCAGCCGGTGAGCGAGTAGCCCTGCCAGCCCGCGACGTGGGCGCCGCAGTCGGCACAGCGGCAGCGGACCTCCCCGTGCGCGGCGTGCGTCGCGCGCGCCTCGCCGAGGCGAGGAGCGCGACGCGCGTCGCGGAGGAGGGTCATGCCCATGGGGTGAGCATCGTCGGTCGCCCGGGGCGCGAGCAGCATCAGACGCCCGCCTTCCCCTCCCCGTCGATCCCCGGCGCGCCCCGTCTTTTCGGAGGGGGCGCCGCCGGTCGCCGGGATCATCCGCGGCCCGTGCCCTTCCCACCGCAGTCGGGCACCCGGACCACGGCGGTCGGGCCGCTGTCCCAGCGCAGGCGCACGCGGCCGGGACCCATCCGCAGGCGCTTGACGGTCTCGTCGCTGCGGACCTCGCGCGGCGTGCTCGCCGCCCGGCCGACCGCCTTCCAGCGCTTGCCGGAGAGCAGCTCGACGCGCGCCTGCGGCGCCGCCTCGACGCCGCGCACGCGGCCCCAGACCTCGACCTCGCGGCGCGCTCCGCGGCCGACGCAGCGCGCCGCCGCCGGGACCTTGAAGGCCGAGAACGCGGGCTTGGGGGTGCCGTCGGCCAGCAGCAGGCCGGTCTGCCAGTCGCCGAACGGCCGGTTGTTCGCGCCGGGCAGGTCCCCCGGGCGGTCCTTCAGCAGGAACTGCGGCCACATCCGCACGGCGCCGTCGGCGGTGCCCAGGCGCTCGGCGAGCGCCAGGAGGCTCGCCTGCTCGGCCGCGGAGAAGACCGCCCGCGGGTCGGGCTCGCGCGTCTCGTAGCCGTACTCGGTCTGGTAGAGCGCGGCGTTGCCGGGGGCCAGGCGCCCGCGGGCGACGAGGGTGCGCAGCGTCCGGGCCAGGCGGCTCGTGGCCGCGACCGGGAGCTTGTCCTGGTCGGCGGCATCGACGTCCGGGCGGGTGCGCAGCGAGTACGGGTGGTGGGCCCAGCCGTCGCCCGGGATCGTGCGGAAGCCGGCGCACGAGCCGGTGCGCACCGGCTTGAGCTGCTCGTCGACGCAGGCCAGCGCGCGCAGGAAGCGCAGCGGCGGCACGCCGCTCCTGCCCGGCGTGCTCGAGCCCATCGACGCGGTGCCGCCGATGAGGACCTGCGCGGCCGGCGCGGCGTCCTTGATGGCGGGGTAGGCCGCGAAGACCATGTCCCGGTAGAGCTCGGCCGAGCGCGGCTCCCACCGGCCGCCGCGCTTCACCCACTGCGGCTGGAGGAAGCCGGGGTGGTTGGGCTCGTTCCAGATCGTGAAGAGGTCGACGGCCGGGAGCTCCTCGGGGTCGCCCGCGGGCTGCGTCGCGGCGGCGGCGCGCCGGCCGCCCAGGAGCTTGGCCAGCGCGACGCTGCCGGTGTCGACGGCCTTGGCGGCGACGGCGGCCAGCGCCTCGGGCGTGGCGTACGTGCCGCTGTAGCGCCGGGCGACGGCGCGGGCGAAGTCCGCGAAGCGCTGCGGGTCGACCTCGGTGCGGTTGCGCGGCGACGGCGCGCGGTCCTTCGTCGCCCACAGCGGGGCCCAGAAGGCGATGTCGACCATCGGCTCGAGGCCGGCTTCGTGGACGAGGCGCACGGCGCGGTCGAGGTTGTCCCACGCGGCGTGGGGGTAGGCGGCCGGGTCCGTCGCGTCGAAGCCCTCGGGCATCTCGGCGGCGTCGGGCTGGGGGGCGATGACCGACCAGCCGGCGGTGAGCCGGACGCGGTCGATGCCCAGCTCCTTGACCTGGAGGAGGGCCGCGCGGATGCCCTCCTCGGACTCGTGGAGGAAGATCGCGTCGTCCTGGATGACGGTCTCGACGCGGTCGGGGACGTCGCCGTGCGCCGGCGCGGCGGCCAGCAGGCAGGCGAGGACCGCGGCGACGAGCGCCACGACGGCGGCGGGGCGGAGGGAGGGGCGGGCGAGGGGCATGGCGTGTGCTGC